>NZ_JAGINT010000001.1:3160640-3476704 GCF_017876295.1 Kribbella aluminosa
GGCCCAGCTGGAGGTGTCGAGGATCAGCGTCGGAGCGATCTGCGAGAACTGCTGGTAGTCCTTCAGATGCTCGCTCTTGTCGGCGACGATCAGGTCGACGGGTTCGGCGGACAGTACCTCGAGGTTCGGCGAGATGCGGCTGCCGAGCGAGGTGTACTTGCCGAGCTTGTCCTTGAACTGCGGCGGCAACGGATTCCCGCTGCCGGGCTGCTGCTCGTCGGCGATCATCACCGGCTGTACGCCCAACGCCAGCAGGTCTTCCACGAACTGCCATTGCATGACGGCGACCCGGACGGCGGGCTTGGGCAGTTTGACCGGTCCCGACGCGGCCTGGACCGTGACCGCCTGTCCACTGCCTTGCGCGGCGGCGTCGGTCCCCGAACCGCTACCACCACAGGCGGCCGCTGTTGCGGCCAACACGGCTGCGCCGGCAATTGCCAGCAGGGCTCTGGCATTCATAGGTGCTCCTTAGAACAGGGGAGGAGACTCCGGGACCTTTGATATGCGAATGCTGTATATCGCATGAAGGTAGGACTGCCCGAGGCCCGTGTCAACGGATTGAGCAAGTTTGCTTTTGCAACAGTTGCTACAGCCCGACCGCTCATCGGGAGGCGTGGCGCGCACGGGTGGACGAGTCATGAGCGCCGGAGTTGGAGCGCCTGCGCGCTCTTCGAGTTGTTGAGTACGACGCAGGCCGCCGGACAGTCGCGGCTCTACCAGACGGTGAGCGCACCGATTCGTCGACGATGAGCTGATGCCGGCGCGGTGCGGGCTCGGGCGACCATCACGCTGTGGTTCGGGAGGGGATCGTCCGTCAGCAGCCCGTCGTACACGCGCCGGCCAGCGCACGCCGGCGAAGGACGTGCGGTCCCTCCAACAAGCGTCCTCCGCTGCGTGCGGCCACTGCGCCGCGCCCGATCAGGTGCTACCCCGAGCAGCTGCTGCCGCAACCTTGGGCACGGGCCAACCAGATTTCGGCAGTCCGCCTGGTTGGTGGGTGCTCAAAGTGGGGCTCTGATCAGCTCGACGCCGAGGTGCGGCCGGGCGCCGGCGATGCACCGGTGGGCTTATGACACGAACTTCCGACTCGGGAACTAGCGGAAGATGTAGAAGCCGGTCACAGCTGTCGGGAGGACGCCGAGCACGAGCCAGAGGGAGATCAGGCTCCGGCGGTGGATGGCCAGGATGCCCGCCGCGGTGAGGATGCCGATCACGCCGGACATGATCCACAGGCCGACGCCCTTGCCGAAGTCGCCGTGCGAGACGCCGATGCTGTAGACCGCGAGTGTGACGGCGGGGACGCTGCCGACGTGGAAGAGGATGACCGAGACGACCCAGCGCTGGACCGTCTCGATGTTCATCGGCCGCGGGGTACGGCGGCGGACCGGGCGCCGGGGGCGCGGTCGCTGGTCGGCGTACGGTGCCTCGTCCATCAGTCCTCACCTCGGGGTGCTGGGCCTGCGTTCCGCGCGGCGGCGATGACGCGGGTCAGGCGTTCGTGGAGTTCCATCAGTTCGTCGAGGTCCAGGCCGAGCCGCGCGACGATGGCCGGCGGGACCTCGAGCGCGTCGTCGCGCAGCGCCCGGCCCTGGTCGGTGAGCGCGACCGCGAGCGAACGCTCGTCCCGGGTGTCGCGGTCGCGGCGCAGCAGGCCGGCGCTCTCGAGCCGCTTGAGCAGCGGGGACAGCGTCGCGGGCTCGAGCTGGAGCATCCCGGACAGGTCCTTGACCGAGACCGGCTCGAACTCCCAGAGCGCCAGCATCACGAGGTACTGCGGATGCGTCAGCCCCAGCGGTTCGAGCACCGGCCGGTACAGCCCGATCACGCTCCGTGCGGCGATCGCCAGCGCGAAGCACACCTGGTGCTCGAGCGCCAGCGGGTTCGCCGGCATCGTCCGTTCCGTGGTCACAGGCCGAGGATAGCAATAGTTAGTGCACTAATGGTTAGTGAGTTAGGTAACGTCGTGCGGCCGGAGCCGGGTTACTTGACCGGGGGCATCAGGACGCTGTCGATCAGGTAGACGGTGGCGTTCGCGGTCTTGACGCCGCCGCAGATCACGTTCGCGCCGTTGACCTTGAGGGTGTCGCCGGAGCCGGTGACGGTGAGGTCTTGCTTTTCCACGGTCGGGTGTTTGCCGATCACCGCGGTCGGGTCGAGTTGTCCGGGGACGACGTGGTAGGTGAGGATTTTGGTGAGCAGGGCGCTGTTGGTTTTCAGTGTGTTGACGGTTGCGGCCGGGATCTTCGCGAATGCGGTGTCGACCGGTGCGAAGACGGTGAAGTCGCCGCCGTTCAGGGTGGAGACGAGGTCGACCTTGGGGTTGAGCTTGCCGGAGACGGCGGCGACGAGGGTTTTGAGCAGTGGGTTGCCGGAGGCGGCGGTGGCGAGTGGTGCGGCGGCCATGCCGTCGATCGAGCCGGCGCCGGACGGGTTGGCCTTCGCGTACGCCGCGCAGCCCGGTCCGACCATGCCGCCCGAGGCGTTGCTGGCCGACGGGGTCGTGCTCGGGGTCTCGCTGGGCGTCTCCGCGGGTGCCGAGGACGACGTGCTCGTCGAGGGCGAACTGCTCGACGTGTTGTTGCTACTGCCGCAGGCCGCGGCCGTGAGGACCAGGGCCAGGGTGGTCGCGGTGAGGCCGGCGCGGACGAGGATGCGGGACATGAGGTTCTCACTCTCGATCTAGATGCCAGATGTTCCGCGAGCGGGCTGCTCACGGCTGTCATCGAGGGATTCGCAGCCGTCCGGCCGGCGGATGGGTGGGATCGGCAACGAGTTCGCGGACCCAGCGACCCATCCGGGGAGCGCGTCGCCGCGAACTGCTGGTGTCTCGCCCATCAACCATCGTTGGAGTGCCGGCATGCTCACCCTCGCGTTCATCGGACTGATCGGTGGCCTGATCACCGGCGTCTCGCCCTGCGTCCTGCCGATGTTGCCGATCATCTTCTTCGCCGGTACGACGGGACGCCCCGAGCCGCTCGGGAAACGGGCCGAGGGCAACGTTCTGGTCGGGGAACGGAAGCGTGCCGCGCGGGACTGGCGGCCGCTGCGGATCATCGCCGGGATCGTCGTCAGCTTCAGCCTGTTCACGCTGACCGGATCGGTGATCCTGTCGGCGCTCGGGCTGCCCGACGACTTCCTCCGCTGGGTCGGCCTGATCGTGCTCGGCCTGGTGGGCCTCGGGCTGATCTTCCCGGCACTCGGGCACCTGATCGAGCGGCCGTTCTACCGGCTGCCGAAGATCAACCGGAAGGACAGCGGCGCGTTCGTCCTCGGTCTCGGCCTCGGCACGCTGTACGTCCCGTGCGCCGGGCCGGTCCTGGCCGCGATCACGGTCGCCGGTGCGACCGGGCACATCGGCTGGCGGACCGTCGTACTCACGATCTCGTTCGCGATCGGGGCGGCGCTGCCGCTGCTGGTCTTCGCGTCCGCCGGGTCCCGGATCGCGCAACGGGTGAAGGCGTACCGGGACCGGGCGCGCGGGTTCCGGATCGCCGGCGGGGTGGTGATGCTGGTGCTCGCGGTCGCGCTCGCGTTCAACATCACGGACGTGATCCAGCGGGCGTTGCCGTCGTACACCAGTGGGCTGGAACAGAGGGTCGCGGAGAACAAGACCGTGCAGGGTGCGCTCGCGCCGGCGATCGGCAACGCGTCCACCGAGCTGTCCAAGTGCACGCCGGGCGCGGCCGTGCTGGCGCAGTGCGGTACGGCGCCGGCGATCCAGGGCACGCAGCAGTGGTTCAACTCCACGCCTGTGACCTTGTCCGAGCTGAAGGGCAAGGTCGTGCTGATCGACTTCTGGGCGTACTCCTGCATCAACTGCCAGCGCGCGACACCGCATCTGCTCGCCTGGGACACGGCGTACCGTGGCCTCGGGCTGCAGATCATCGGGATCCACTCGCCGGAGTTCGCGTTCGAGAAGGACGCCGGAAACCTGGCGGCCGCGATCCGGTCCGCGGGCATCCGGTACCCCGTTGCCCAGGACAACAACCTGGCGACCTGGACGGCGTACCGCAACCAGTACTGGCCGGCGAAGTACCTGGTCGACGCGAACGGCGTCGTACGGTCGATCAAGTTCGGCGAAGGGTCCTACGGGCAGACCGAGAACCAGCTCCGCGAACTGCTCACCCAGGCGCATCCGGGGCTGAAGCTGCCGGCGCCGGTGGACGGCACGGTCAAGGCCGACGTCGCGGGCAAGGACCTGACCCCGGAGACGTACCTGGGCTACTCGCGCTCGGAGAACCTCAAAGGCACCGGGTCACTCGCGCCGCGGAAGACCGCGACCGTGTTCGGCCTGAACGCGTACCAGCCGAACGACACTTACAGCCTCGGCGGCAACTGGATCGTCGGCACCCAGAACGTCACGTCGACCGCGGGATCGCAGGCGCGGCTGAACTACAACGCCGCGAAGGTGTACCACGTGCTGTCCGGCCACGGCACCGTCACGGTGTCGATTGCGGGCCGGCCCGATCGGACGATCACGGTGAACGGTACGCCGAACGCCTATCAGATTGTTGACAATCCGACTGTCGAACGCGACACGGTGACGCTGACGTACTCGCCGGGCGTCTCGGCCTTCACGTTCAGCTTCGGGTGAGTCCGTCCGGTACCTGTTCGATGCGGGTCCAGCCCTTCCAGCCGCGCTCCTCCAGGATCGCGAGCAGCCGCACCGATTCGGGTGCGGACTCGAGCATGACGGCGTCCAGCAGCTCGACGAACTTGTCGTCGAAGGGCTCGTCACTCAGGTGACCAGCCTCGAAGGCACGGACGTACATGCGTTCCAGGATGTCGGCGATCTCGACGAGCAAGGCTTCGTCGCCCTGGTTGTCGACCGCCTCGCTCACCAGGCTGTAGAGCTTCTGCGCGTCGGGATCGTCCAGCTGTTCGTGCTTCGCCGCGATCACGACGTCGATCGCATCCGGTACCAGCGCGGCGACCATGATCCACGCGTCGCGCTCCATCTCCACGTAGCGCTCGCTGACGCCGAGACCACGCAGCCGCTCGAGATAGCCCACAACGCTCTGCGGGAGCGCGAGGTGGTCGCCGGCCGCGAGTCTGGCGAGCCGTCGGCGGCTGTCCTGCAACCGCCGGACCTCCGCCCGCAGCTCCTTGTCGATCTCCTGTACGCCGTCCTCGAAGTCCTCCGGCGCGGCGTCGAGGAGCTCCTGTACCCGGGCCAGCGGGACCCCGGCATCGGCCAGCGTGTGGATCCGGATCAGCCGGACGACGGCGGCGGAGTTGTACGACCGGTAGCCGGAGCGGTCGCGTCCGGGCTCCGGCAGCAGCCCGATCTTGTGGTAGTGCCGGACGGCCCGCACCGTCACCCCGGCGTACGCCGCCAGCTGGCTGATGGTGAGCATGGGTCCAGCCTGCCTCAGGCGATCTTCCGGCGGTAGACGACCATCGCGAGGACGTACGCCACGACGAGCACTCCCGCGCACCAGGCGAGCGCGGTCCAGATGCTCGAGCCGACCGGTTGCTGCGCGAACAGCGCGCGGACCGTGTCGACGATCGACGTCACCGGCTGGTGCTCGGCGAACCACCGCACCGGCCCCGGCATCGTCTGCGTGGGGACGAAGGCCGAGCTGATGAACGGCAGGAAGATCAGCGGGTACCCGAACGCGCCGGCGCCCTCCACCGACGACGCGGTCAGCCCGGGGATCACCGCGAGCCAGGTCAGCGCCAGCGTGAACAGGAACAGGATGCCGGCCACCGCGAGCCACGGCAGTACGCCGGCCCCGGTGCGGAAGCCCATCAGCAGCGCGACGCCGAGTACGACGACGAGCGAGATCAGGTTGGCGACCAGCGAGGTGAAGACGTGCGCCCACAGCACCCCGGAGCGCGCGATCGGCATCGACTGGAACCGTTCGAAGATCCCGGTCTTCAGGTCCATGAACAGCCGGAACGCCGTGTACGCGACGCCCGACGCGACCGTGATCAGCAGGATTCCGGGCAGCATGTAGTTCACGTACGCCTTCGAGCCGGTGCTGATCGCGCCGCCCAGGACGTAGACGAACATCAGCATCAGCGCGATCGGGGTCAGTACGGTCGTGATGATGGTGTCCGGGCTGCGGACGACGTGCCGCAGGGTCCGCAGGGTGAGGGCGACCGTGTCGCCGACGACGTGGGTGCTCATCGCTTGTCTCCAATGATCGCCAGGAAGATCTCCTCGAGCGTCGGCTGCTTCTCGACGTACTCGACCTTCGCCGGGGGCAGCAGCTGCTTGAGCTCGGCGAGGGTGCCGTTCGCGATGATCCGGCCCTGGTGCAGGATCGCGATCCGGTCCGCCAGTTGCTCGGCCTCGTCCAGGTACTGCGTGGTGAGCAGCACCGTCGTACCGGAGCCGGCCAGCTCCTTGACCAGCTGCCACACCTCGATCCTGGCTTCTGGGTCGAGGCCGGCCGTCGGCTCGTCGAGGAAGATCACCGGCGAGTCCCCGATCAGGCTCATCGCGATGTCCAGCCGGCGGCGCATGCCACCCGAGTACGTCGCCACCCGGCGGGCGCCCGCCTCGGTCAGCGAGAACCGCGCCAGCAGGTCGTCCGCCACCGTGCCCGGGTCCGGGAGGTGCCGCAGTTTGGCCACCAGTACGAGGTTCTCCCGGCCGCTGAGGATCTCGTCGACGGCCGCGAACTGCCCGGTCAGACTGATCGACTGCCGTACGTCGTCGGCGTGCTCCGCGACGTCGAAGCCGTTGACCGTGGCGGTCCCCGCGTCCGCCCGCAGCAGGGTCGCGAGGATCCTGATCGTCGTGGTCTTCCCTGCGCCGTTGGAGCCGAGCAACGCGAAGATGCTGCCCCGCGCCACCTCGAAGTCCACCCCGCGCAGGACCTCCTGTTTCCCGTAGGACTTCTGCAATCCACGCACCTGGATCGCCGCATCAGCACTCATGGCGATCAGCATGAAGGGTTGACCCTGCGTCAAGGTCAAGGCAGCACGTCCGATCAAGCGCTCGCGACAGACGATCAAGCGCACGACGCCTCCGGTCGCCAGGCTTGGAGGGTGTCTACTACCTGTGCATCTCAGACGGCAGTCCGCCGTTCCGGCCTCGTGTCCTTGGTCGCTCTTGATCTCGGGATCTGCCTGCTGGTGGCGAGCGAGTTCCTGCCGGCCAGCGTGCTGCCGCGGATGGCAGCCGACCTCGGGGTCTCCGAGGGGACGGCCGGGCTGGCGGTGGCCGCCACCGCGATCGCCGGTGCGGTCACGGCGCCGTCCATTGCGGTGCTGCTGCCGCGGACGGACCGGCGGCTCGTACTGATCGGACTGCTCGCGGCGGCTGCAGTTTCGGACCTGGCGGTGGCTCTCGCGCCCGCGTTCGCCGTGGTGCTGGTGAGTCGCCTGGTGCTCGGGGTCGCGATCGCCGGCTACTGGTCGTTCGCGTTCGGCGCCGGCGTACAGGCGATGCCCGGCCGCGAGCGGTTGGTGTCGACCAGTCTGTCGGTCGGAGTCAGCCTGGCGACGATCGTCGCGATACCGCTGGCGTCCATCGGCGCGGACACCGCCGGGTGGCGCGTCGTGTTCGGGGTGGCGGCTGCTTTCACGGTGGTGAGTCTGGTGTTCCTGGTCGCGGTGTTCCCGGCGGTGCCGGCGCATCCGTCGGCGGGGCTGGTGATGATGCGGAGCGCGCTGCGCAATCCGTTGCTGATCGCCGGCCTGGTGATGATCGTGCTTGCCGCACTCGGGAACTTCGTGGCCTACCCGTACATCCGGTTGGCGATCATGCGCGTCACGCCGGGGGATTCGGCCTGGTTGCTGCTCGCCTGGGGATTCGGTGGGCTGCTGGGCAATCTCGCGGCCGGTGCGCTGGCGACCCGGTTGCGGCTGGCGTCGGCTGCCGCGCCGCTGCTGCTGTCCGCGAGCCTTGCCGTCACGGGGTACGCCGTCGGCGTCCCGATGCTGGTGGTCGGCGTGGTGAGCTGGGGGATCGCGTTCAGCATGATCCCGGTCGCGACCCAGCTATGGGTGGCGCGGGCCGAACGTGAGCACACCGAGTCGGCGATGAGCCTTCAGGTGACGGCGTTCCAGATCGCGATCACCGTGGGCTCGGCGGTCGGTGGCACGGTCGTCGACGGTCACGGTGTCGCGGCGGCGCTCACGGTCGGCGCGGTCTGCGCAGTACTCAGCGGCATCGGCTTCGCGGCGCTGCGCCCATCCAGGAGTCCGGCCTGAAGCCTGTCCTGATGTACGTCGGCCCGCCAGGACTGCGGCGAGGATCCGTGGTCGGCGGCGAACGCCCGGCTGAACGCGGCGATCGACCCGTAGCCGCAGCGGGACGCGACCGCCTCGACCGGGAGGCGGGGGTCGGACAGCAGCCGCCGCGCCTCGCCCATCCGGACCTCCCGGAGCATCCGGACCGGGCTGCGGCCGAGCGCCTTCTGGAAGCGTGCGCTGAGCGCGGACCGGGACAGGTGCACGAGACTTGCCAGCGACTCCACGCTCCACTTGTTCGCCGGGTCCGCGACCACCGCTTCGAGCACCCGTGCCACGAGCGGGTCGCCCGCGTCGGTGGCGGGCCCCTGGTCCTGCAGCCAGGAGTCCGTCATCGCGGCGCCGATCAGCGTGCCGTACCCGTCCGCGAAGACCGTAGCGCGGCAGACACCGTCGAGCGGACAGCCCCGGACCAGATCGGCGACACCCGCATGCCGGTCGGCGAACCCGCGAATCACGAGCGGACTCGGCACGGGATCCGCCGCGACCACCACCCGCAGATCGCCGATCGCGAGCTTGGCGCCGTCGTCCGAGGCGACCGCGAACGCCGTCCGCGCGTCGACCCAGACCGCGTCGCCGACCACGAGCGGCGTACTGCCGCCGGCCGTCTCGAGGTACGCCGTACCGTCGAGCACCAGGAACCACCTCGGTCCGGGCACGCTCAGCGACGCGCGCCTGCCGAGCACCTGGTGGGTGAGCTGACCGAGGTCGAACCGGGTCGCCGTACGCCGAGAACCAGCCATGAACGTGAGAACAGCGGGAGCAGCTCGACCTATTCCACAGTGGTCGCTGTCGATCGGGACAAGGCCTGCCCGCAGCGCGGGTCTGCTCGTTAGTCTCGAACAATGGTGCGAGATCCGAGTGGCGAGGTAGCGGCGGTCACCACCGAGCCGGGCGTGGTTGCCGACGACGCAGCCGGCGAGCTGGCTGCCGCGGAGACGAGTGATGCCGAGGACCCGACGTCGACGACGGCGCTGGAATCCGGCCTTGAGAACCTTGCGGGCGCCGCGCAGGCGTTGGAGGAGGACTGATCAGCGGCTCGGGCTGAGCTGTACGGCGTACCAGGCGCTGGCCAGTTCGGCGGCGTCGTGCGGGTCCGAGAGGGTACGGCCGGTGAGCTCCTGCAGCCGGCGGAGGCGGTAGCGGACGGTGTTCGCGTGGCAGTGCAGGACGCGCGCCGCGTGCTCCGCCGAGCCGTCGTGGTTCAGGTACTCGTGGAGCGTGTCGAGCAGGACCGTGCGGTCGTCGGAGGGGAGCGCGAGCACGCTGCCGAGGACGGCTTCGGCGATCCGCCGGCCTTCGTTCGGGTCGATCGCGATCAGCGCGGCCAGCGGGCTCGGGTCGAACCGGCGTACCTCGGTGCGACTGACCGGGACCGTCGCCATCGCCGTTCGTGCGAGCTGCAGCGCCCGCGGGGTGTCCGACAGGTTCGAGTACAGCGGGCTCACGCCTGTCCGGGCGGTCACGCCGTCGCGGAGCAGCGTCAGTACGAGATCCTCCTGCTCGGCTGCGACCGCGACCAGGCCCAGCTGCAGCGCCGGTGTCAGCCGCCAGCCGGAGACCACACCGCGCTCGGACAACCGCCGCTCGATCCCGGGCAGGCTCTCCGCCGCCAGCGCGCGGGTCTCCGCCGCGACGACGAGCAGTTGGCCGCCGGGCGGAAGGCCGAGCAGCGACGCGGCCTCCCACGGCCCGCCGTCGGGGCCCGGCTGCCCCGTCAGCAACGCCTCGACCAGCGCGGCCCGGCGCCGCTGCCGGGCCAGCATCAGCTCGGCGGTGGCCGCCCGGTACGCCTCGGTGACTGCGAGTGCGTGTTCGTCGGTCACCTGCCAGATCAGGCTCGCAGCCGACAGCAGAGCGTCCGCCGCGGACGGGTCACCGATCTCCCGGGCGCGGGCGAGCAGCGCGTCCCAGAGCGTCGCGAAGCTGATCCGGTACGCCTGCAGTACTTCGGGCAGCGGCGCCGACTGCTGCGCCCGCCGGCGCCCGGTCTCCCGCGGCGTGTCCAGGTCGAGCGGCGCCAGCGGTTCCCGGATCGCGCCGACCAGGAACCGCAGGTTGTGCCCGACCGAGCGGCGCAGGTCCGCGATCGAGACCACCGCGCCGTTGCGGTAGAACGGCATCTTGGCAACGATCGCCGTACAGGCGTTCTCGGCGAGCTCGGGTAGTTGCCCCTCGGCCCAGGCGGCGAGTTGCGCGAGGTCCGGCTCGGTGTGGGTCATGACCTCATCTCAGCACACCTGTCGCCTGGTGACACTGACCTGCGACCCGTTCTCCGGCGGTTGGCTGGCGGTTCGGACAACCGGGGCGGTCGCTTCGGACAAAGACCCGGGCGATCCGCCGCCGGGCCTGCCGCCCGGCGGTAGCGTCCGGCACGTTCCCGGCGAACTGCGGTCCGGGGGCCCGGCGCAGTTCGATGTCCGGGGCCGATGCTTGGGGCAACGACCGTGCCGGGGAGCGGATCGAGCACGGACGGAGGCTGAGATGGCGAAGGCGGTCGGTATCGACCTCGGGACCACCAACTCGGTGATCGCGGTGGTCGAGGGTGGTCACCCGACGGTGATCGCGAACGGTGAGGGATCCCGGACGACGCCGTCGGTGGTGGCGTTCACCGAGGACGGAGAGCGGCTGGTCGGCCAGCTCGCCCGACGGCAGGCGATCCTGAACCCGAAGGGCACGATCTACTCGGCGAAGCGGTTCATCGGCCGCCGGTACGACGAGGTCACCAGCGAAATGACCGCGGTGTCGTTCGACGTGGTCGAGGGCGCCGACGGCTCGGTGCGCTTCGACGTCCGGGGCAAGCTCTACGCCCCCGAGGAGATCTCCGCGCTGGTACTGCGCAAGCTCGTCGAGGACGCGTCGAAGTTCCTCGGCGAGAAGGTGACCGAGGCGGTGATCACGGTCCCGGCGTACTTCAACGACACCCAGCGGCAGGCGACCAAGGACGCCGGGAAGATCGCGGGGCTGGAGGTGCTGCGGATCATCAACGAGCCGACCGCGGCGGCGCTGGCGTACGGGCTGGACAAGAAGGAGAACGAGACCGTCCTGGTGTTCGACCTGGGCGGCGGAACCTTCGACGTCAGCATCCTGACGGTCGGCGACGGTGTGGTCGAGGTGCTGTCGACGTCGGGTGACGGGCACCTGGGCGGCGACGACTTCGACCGGCGGCTGGTGGACTACCTGGCCGACGAGTTCAAGAAGGCCGAGGGCGTCGACCTGCGGGACGACGCGCAGGCGCTGCAGCGGTTGTTCGAGGCGGCCGAGAAGGCGAAGGTCGAGCTGTCGTCGGTGACCCAGACGCAGGTCAACCTGCCGTTCGTGACCGCGACCTCGACCGGGCCGAAACACCTGGTGGTGACCGTGATGCGGTCGACGTTCGACGAGATCACCCACGACCTGGTGGAGCGTTGCCTCGGGCCGGTGCAGCAGGCGATGGCGGACGCCAAGGTGACCGCGAACGACCTGGACGAGGTGATCCTGGTCGGCGGGTCGACCCGGATCCCCGCCGTCCAGCAGCTGGTCCGGCGGCTGACCGGCGGCAAGGACCCGAACATGACCGTGAACCCGGACGAGGTGGTCGCGATCGGAGCGGCGACCCAGGCCGCGATCATCAAGGGCGAGCTGAAGGACGTGCTGCTGCTCGACGTGACGCCGTTGTCGCTCGGCGTCGAGACGCTCGGCGGGATGATGACGAAGGTGATCGAGCGGAACACCACGATCCCGGCCCGGCGGACCGAGACGTTCAGTACCGCGGAGGACAACCAGAACGCGGTCGACATCGTCGTACTGCAGGGCGAACGTGAGCGGGCCGCGGACAACCGGGTGATCGGGCGGTTCCGGCTGGAGGGGATCCGGCCGGCCGGCCGTGGCGAGCCGCAGATCGAGGTCACCTACGACATCGACGCGAACGGGATCCTGAACGTGTCCGCGAAGGACAAGGACACCGGTGTCGAGCAGACGATCACGATCACCGAGAGCTCCGCGCTCGACTCGTCCGAGGTGGACAGGATGGTCGCGGACGCCGAGCAGCACCGGGCCGAGGACACCCGGTTGCGGGCCGATGTCGACGCACGGAACGAGCTGGACGCGGTGGCGTACCAGGTCGATCGGCGGCTCGGTGAGCTCGGCGACACGGTCGCCGTGCACGAGAAGGCCCGCGCGGAGACGCTGGTCGCGGATGCGCGGCAGGCGGTCAAGGAGGGCGCCGGGGTGGATCGGGTCCGGCCGCTGACGCAGGAGCTGCAGCAGGTGTACCAGAGCCTGCTGGCGAGCGGGTCCGCGCAGCCCGAGCAGCCGCCGAGCAGTGCCGATGACGACGACGTGATCGACGCCGACTTCACGGTGGACTGATGAGCGAGGAGACGGAGCAGCGGGTCGGGGAGCTCGAGGATCAGCTGCTCCGGACGGCGGCCGACCTGGACAACCTGCGGAAGCGGTACCAGCGCGACGTCGAGCGGGCGCGCGCGCTCGAGCGGGCTGAGCTGGCCGCGGTCTGGTTGCCGATTGTTGACAATCTGCAGTTGGCGCTGCAGCACGCGGACAGTGATCCCGCGGGAGTGGTGAAGGGCATCGAGGTGATCCGCGAGCAGGCGGTGGCGGCGCTGGCGCGGCTCGGGTACCCGATGTTCGACCCGACGGGGGAGCCGTTCGATCCGGTCCTGCACGAGGCGGTGAGTACGTTGGCGTCCGAGGAAGCTCCGGGGACGGTGCTGGCCGTCGTACGGCCCGGGTACGGCACGGCGGACGCGCTGCTGCGGCCGGCGTCGGTCGTCGTCGCGAAACCGAAGCAGTAGCACCATGGCCGACTTCTACGAGTTGCTCGGGGTTGGCCGGGACGCGTCGGCCGACGAACTGCAGCGGGCGTACCGGAAGCTGGCGCGGAAGTACCACCCGGACATCAACAAGGACCCGGGGGCGGAGGAGAAGTTCAAGCAGGTCTCCGAGGCGTACGACGTACTGTCCGATCCCGGGCAGCGGAAGCGGTACGACGCCTTCGGCGACGACTTCCGCCGGGTGCCGCCTGACGTCGACCCGGAGACTTGGGCGCGGGCACAGCGTGCCGGCGGTGCACGAGGTGGAGCGCGAGGTGGTGCGCGAGGTGGAGCGGCTCGCGGGGCCGCTGGAGGTGGCTGGAGTACGCGCGGGTGGAGTACGGGTGATCCCGCCGGAGCCGGCTTCGGGGCGGATGTCGATCTGGAGGATCTCCTCGGCGGGATGTTCGGCGGATCGCGCGGCTGGGGGCCGATCCCGGGGGCCGACCAGGAGGTCGAGCTCGAGCTGTCCGTGGACGAGGCGTACCAGGGCGGGCATCGGCGGCTGACGGTGTCCGGTCCGGACGGCGGCCGGACCGTGGACGTGACGATCCCGGCCGGTGTCACCGACGGGCAGCGGGTCCGGTTGGCCGGGCAAGGTGGTCGGGGGAGTGGCGACGCGCCGCCCGGCGACCTGTACCTGATCGTCAAACTGCTGCCTGACAAGCGATACCGGGTCGAGGGCCGGGACATCTACGCCGACCTGCCGGTGTCCCCGGCGGAGGCCGCGCTCGGTGCCCAGGTGGCGCTCGAGACGCCCGGTGGTCAGGTGAAGGTCCGGGTGCCCGGTGGTACGTCGAGCGGCAAACGCCTGCGCCTGAAGGGCCGCGGCCTGCGGAACGGTGACCTGTACGCCGAGATCCGCATCGTGTTGCCCGCCAAGCTCTCCGACGAGGAGCAGCACCTGTACGAACAGTTGGCCGCGGCAACCACCTTCGATCCGAGGAGATCGCGATGAGTACCGCGTTGGCCCGGCCGCTGCTGCTCGACCTGGAGGCTTTCGCGCGGGCGAGCGGCGTACATCCGGACCTGATCCGGCGGCTGACCGCGCTCGGGTTGCTGGAGCCCGCGCGGGTGGGGGCCGGGCGGGTGTGGTTCCGGTACGACGATGTCGCGGCCGTCGCGCGGATCCAGCGGCTGCGGGCCGCGTTCTCGCTGAACTACGCGGCGATCGGGCTGGTGATCGATCTGCTGGACCGGCTCGCCGCCCAGGAAGCAGCACTCCGTACCAGACACCCACTCCGTACCAGACACTTCGGAGACCGGACATGGACCTGAACCACCTGACGCAGAAGTCGCAGGAAGCGCTGCACGACGCGCAGACCAAGGCGCTCCGCTTCGGGCACACCGAGGTCGACGGCGAGCACCTGCTGCTCGCCCTGCTCGACCAGCCCGACGGCCTGGTACCCAAGCTGCTCGCCCAGGCGGGCACCGACCCGGACCGGCTGCGGACGGACCTGGAGGCCGACCTCGGCCGCCGCCCGAAGGTGACCGGTCCGGGCGCGCAACCCGGCCAGGTGTACGTGACGCAACGGCTCTCGAAGCTGTTCGACACCGCCGAGCGGGAGGCGAAACGGCTCAAGGACGAGTACGTCTCCGTCGAGCATCTGGTGATGGCGCTGCTGGAGGAGGGCGCCGACACCGCGGCGGGTCGGCGTACCCGTGAGCAGGGGCTGACGCGGGACAAGTTCCTTCAAGCGCTGACCGCGATCCGCGGCAACCAGCGTGTCACCTCCGCGATGCCCGAGGCGTCGTACGAGGCGCTGGAGAAGTACGGGCGGGAACTGGTCGCCGATGCCCGGACCGGGCGGATGGACCCGGTGATCGGCCGGGATCAGGAGATCCGCCGGACGATCCAGATCCTCTCCCGCAAGACCAAGAACAACCCCGTACTGATCGGTGAGCCCGGCGTCGGCAAGACCGCGATCGTGGAGGGCCTGGCGCAGCGGATCGCGAACGGCGACGTACCGGAAGGGCTGAAGGACCGCGCCGTGTTCGCGCTGGATCTCGCCGCGCTGGTCGCCGGGGCGAAGTACCGCGGTGAGTTCGAGGAGCGGCTGAAGGCGGTGCTCAACGAGGTCAAGGCGGCCGAGGGCCGGATCCTGCTGTTCGTCGACGAGCTGCACACGGTGGTCGGTGCAGGGGCGACCGAGGGCGCGATGGATGCCGGCAACATGCTGAAGCCGATGCTGGCCCGCGGTGAGCTGCACATGATCGGTGCGACCACGCTCGACGAGTACCGCAAGCACATCGAGCCGGACGCGGCGCTCGAACGCCGGTTCCAGCCGGTGGTCGTGGACGAGCCGTCGGTCGAGGACGCGATCTCGATCCTGCGCGGGCTGCGCGAGCGGCTCGAGGTGTTCCACGGCGTGAAGATCCAGGACGGCGCGCTGGTCGCGTCGGTGGTGCTGAGCCACCGCTACATCACGGACCGGTTCCTGCCGGACAAGGCGATCGACCTGGTCGACGAGGCGTGCGCGATGCTGCGCACCGAGATCGACTCGATGCCCGCCGAACTGGACGAGCTGACCCGCCGGGTACGGCGGCTGGAGATCGAGGACGCCGCGCTGGCGAAGGAGGACGACCCGGCCAGCAAGAACCGGCTGGAGGAACTGCGCAAGGAGCTGGCCGATCTGCGCGCCGAGTCCGACGCGATGCGGGCGCAGTGGGAGTCCGAGCGCCAGGTGGTACGCCGTACCCAGGAGCTGCGCGGGCAGATCGAGCAGGTGCGGCAGGACGCCGACCAGGCGGAACGCGAGTACGACCTCAACAAGGCCGCCGAACTGCGGCACGGGCAGCTGCCCGAGCTGGAGCGGCGACTGCTGGCCGAGGAGGAGCAGCTCGCGACGAAACAGGGCTCCGGGCGGTTGCTGCGCGAGGTGGTGACCGAGGAGGAGATCGCGTCGATCGTGGCGCGCTGGACCGGCATACCGGTCAGCCGGCTGCAGGAGGGCGAGCGGGAGAAGATCCTGCGGCTGGACGACGTACTGCACGAGCGGGTCGTCGGTCAGGACGAGGCGGTGCAGCTGGTCGCGGACGCGATCGTGCGGGCCCGGTCCGGGATCAAGGATCCGCGGCGGCCGATCGGGTCGTTCATCTTCCTCGGTCCGACCGGGGTCGGGAAGACCGAGCTGGCGAAGGCGCTGGCGGCGGCGCTGTTCGACTCCGAGGACAACATCGTCCGGATCGACATGAGCGAGTACCAGGAGCGGCACTCCGTCAGCCGGCTGGTGGGCGCGCCGCCCGGGTACGTCGGGTACGAGGAAGGCGGCCAGCTGACCGAGGCGGTACGCCGGAAGCCGTACTCGGTGGTGCTGTTCGACGAGATCGAGAAGGCGCACGCGGACGTGTTCAACACGCTGCTGCAGGTGCTCGACGACGGCCGGCTCACCGACGCGCAGGGGCGGACCGTCGACTTCCGCAACACCGTGATCATCATGACGTCGAACATCGGATCGGCGTACCTGCTCGACGGCGTCACGCCGGACGGGCAGATCAAGGAGGATGCCCGGGAGGCCGTGCTGGCCGATCTGCGGCACCACTTCCGCCCGGAGTTCCTGAACCGGGTCGACGAGATCGTGCTGTTCAAACCGCTGACGCTGCCGGAGATCGAGCACGTCGCGGAGCTGATGTTCGGCGACCTGCGGTCCCGCCTTGCGGACCGGCAGATGACGCTGGTGGTGTCGCCGGAAGCCTTGCAGTTCATCGCCGAACAGGGCTTCGATCCGGTGTACGGCGCGCGTCCGCTGCGGCGCTTCATCGCCCGCGAGGTCGAGACCCGGGTCGGCCGGGCGTTGCTCACCGGCGAGGTCCTCGACGGTGCGGAGGTCGACGTGACACTGTCCGGCGACGGGACACTCGCCGTCAGGTACGAGAATCCGGCCGTGTGATGGCCGGCGTCGTCAGCTGTCCGCACTGCGGCCAACGGAACCGGGTGCCCTCGGCCGGTGCCGGCAAGCCGGTCTGCGGGAAGTGCGGCAAGCCGCTGCCGTGGATCGTCGACGCCGGCGACCCGGACTTCCGCGAGGTGGTCGAGGCATCGACCACACCGGTCCTCGTGGACGTCTGGGCGCCGTGGTGCGGGCCGTGCCGGATGGTCAGCCCCGTCCTGGAGAAACTCGCCGCCGAGAAGGCGGGCGAGGTCAAGCTGGTGAAGATCAACGCCGACGAGGCACCCGAGGTGTCCCGCCGGTTCGACATCCGATCCATCCCCACGCTCATGGTCTTCCGGTCCGGCGAGGCGGTCGCGACGCACACCGGTGCCGCGCCGGCCACGGTCCTTCGGCCCTGGCTGGAAGATGCCCTGAGCAACAACTCCCGCCCCGTGCCGTGATCCGCAGGAGGCAGCCATGCTGAACCACCGACGGGATCTGCAGTTCACCTGTCGTCCGGCCCGTCCGGACCTGAAGTCCGCCGGCCGGCTGGGGCGCGTCCTCGGCGTCCAGTACTCCGAGATCGACGTCGCCGCGCACTACCTGAGCGGCTGGACAGGCGCCGTACCCGGGCACTACCGCGACACCTTGGTGCACGTCGGCGTGGACCAGGTCGCGATGATCGAGATGCTCGCCACGATGATTGCGCGGCTGCTGGACGATGCTCCGGCGGAGAGGGTCGACCGGGTTCTGCGGACGCATCCGACAGTGGCGGCCGTGATGGGTGGCACGGACCTGGAGCGTGCCCTCGAGCCGGCGTGCGGCCCGTGGCGCCGGGAGAACACCTCGGACCGGCAGAACCTGCTGGCCGACTTCCTTGCGAACGCCCGGGCCGAGCGGGACCACCTGGCTCTCGTCCACGAGTTTCGCGATCGTAGCGACGACCCGGACGTCAGGCTGCTGCTCTCGTACGTGGTGGCCCGCACCGACACGCATCGCCGCGAGTGCGCCGAGGCCGTCGCGGCGCTGACCGAGGAGCCCGAAGAACGTGTCTACGCGGGGAAGCCGCGTCGAGCTGACGGGACTGGAGCAGCAGATGAGTGACGATCAGTTGCAGCACGATGTCAACGATGCGATCTTCTACGATCCGAAAGTCGACAGTGTCGCGATCGTTTCGGCGATCGACAAGGCCGTGGTCACGTTGCGCGGGACGGTCGGCAGCCTGCGCGAGAAGGTCGAGGCGGAGAACGACGTACAGCATGTCGCCGGGGTCGTCGAGGTGCGGAACGAGCTCGTGGTGACAGCGCTGAACGCCGCGCAGCGGGACGACGCGGACCTGCGGGGCGCCGTACTGCAGGCTCTCGTGCTCGACAGCGGCGTACCGTCGACTGTTGACGTGAAGATTGTCGACAGTTGGGCGACGTTGAGCGGTACGGCGAGCTGGCAGCACCAGCGCGCCGAGGCGGAGACCGTGGTCAGCCGGATGGAATCGGTCAAGGGTGTCACCAACGACATCCAGCTCGTACCGACCGAGCCGATCGCCCCCGACGTCCGGCAGTCGATTGTCGACGCTCTGCAACGCAACGCCCGGGTCGACGCGAAGGGCATCACGGTCGAGATCGACGGCACCACGGTCGTGCTCGGCGGGACCGCGACCTCACTGGCCGAGCGGCTCGAGGCCGCCGGGGCCGCGTGGGCGTCGCCGGGCGTCACCGAGGTGATCAACCAGATCGAGATCGTGAACTGACCGCTGCGGGCGGGGCGTCGAGGAACTCGGCGGCCGGTACAAGAACAGGCTGCCGGTGGCCGCGGTCGAGAAGTCGAGCCCGGCCGGGAAGATTGGTTGCTCCAGGCCAACGGGGTTGGGCCGCCACACCCCATCCCTGTCCGGACCGCCAAACCTCGCTGGCCGCTCGGACAACCGTTAAGCGTTCGACTACAACTTCTCGTGGCAGCAGGACCGTTCTGCCACACTCGCGGCACCCGTCAGCTCGACCAGAAGGGTTCCGCCCATGCCCTCGAAACTGTCCCTGCGGACAACCGTCGCCACACTCGCGATCGGCGGCCTACTACTCGCCGCACCACCGGCGACCGCCTCCAGTCAACTATCCACCTCCCCGACCCAAGCGTCCGTCGCCGGTGTCACCTTGAAGCTGCCCTCCGCGGTCGCCGGAACCCTCGGCGCCGGCAGCAAATCACTCGTCGACACCGTTGCCGCCGACGTCCTCTCCCGCTCGCACGACGCCAAGGGCCTCGCCCCGGCAGTTGCTGTCGGCAAGCTTTCCGCCCAGGGCCGCAAGGTCGTCGTCGATGTCCGCACCGCCACCACCGGCTGGGCCCGCGGCGTCGCGTACGTCGAGGCACCCCGCACCGCCGAAGGCAGTCCGGAGGGCTGGCTCTACATCGCCCGGAACGTCGACGGCCGCTGGGTCGCGGGCCTCGAAGGTGACCGTACGTTCGCCACCTACGTCGCGACCTCACCGCTCGTCGGTCAGGCAGAGCGGCAGACGATGACGGCGTACGCCGACCACAAGGCGAACGCCACCGCCGCCAACACCGGCGATCTGCTGCTCCCGTGGATGCCCGACTACTACATGAACCTGACCGGCGGTCCGCACGCGAACGACGGCGCGACCGGCTACTGGAGCAGCCTCGACTTCTCCGGCGGCAACGCGAGCGGCCGGGTCCGTTCGTCGGGCAGCGGGACCGCGACCTCGATGTGCGGCGCCGGCGGCGGCTGGACACGGGTGATCCACCCGAACGGCTTCTCGACGGACTACTACCACATGTGGAACGCGACGTACTACAACGCGACGCCGGTCGGCAGCAGCGCGCTGCTCGGCAACATCGGCATGGACACCTGCGCGGGCGGCTCCGCGACCGGCGCGCACGTGCACTGGAGCCTCCGGACGTACGACGCCAACTACAACGGCACGTACACCTGGCTGAACGGTCGTACCATCGGCGGCTGGACGTGGTGGAACGGCTCCAGCCAGTACACCGGCTGCGCGACCCGCCTGGGCGTCACGGCCTGCCCGGGCAACGACATGTACAACCGCGTGAGCTGATGCCCAGAGGGTCGGCGCGTGCCTAGAATCTGCTGTGGCGCGCTATCAGCTCGAGCCGGGGGACTACGGACTGGTGCGGTTCGTGGTGTCCCCGCTCACTGAGCTCGGCAACTCGCTGCGGGCGTTGCGCGCGCCGACCTCTTACCCCTTGCAGGCTCCTTGGTACGCCGCCGTGTGCGGTGTCCGCGACCAGCTCCCGCTCGACGTACTGCGCGGGTTGATCGGGCCGACGTTCGACACGCCGGACCTGTTCAACCCGCGGGCCGGCGTACCGCTGACGATCACCGCACAGCTCGCGTACCTGCGCGACCAGGACCTGCGGACCCTCGGCGCGGACATCGAGTTCGCGGTCGGCGGCGTACCGCGGGGGCTCGGGGTGGGCGGGCGGTCGTTCGGTCACCGGCTGGCGGACGCGCTGGCCGCGTACTGGCGGTTGGCGTTCCAGCCGCACTGGTCGCGGATGCGGGCGGTTCTCGACGCGGACGTGGCCTACCGGGCGAGATCCCTCGCGGCCGAGGGCGTGATCGCCACGCTGAACGGCTGCGGGCCGGGCGTCCGCGCGGACCGGACGTCGATCACCGCGCACATCCTGGGACGCGGCGACGACGACCTCGTGCTGTCCACTCGCGGGCGGCCGTTGTTCGTCGTACCGTCGCTGTTCACGCTGAGCAGTTCGACGCCGCTGGCCGACTCCGACCCGATGGTGATGTACGGCGCGAGCAACCAGCGCTCGATGTGGACCGACCTTGGGGATCACGGCGGTACGGCGCTGCTGAGCCCGCACCGCCTGCGCTATCTGCGCGCCCTCGGCACCGGCCGGACCACGACCGCCCTGGCTGAGCAGTTCGGCGTCTCGCCGTCGGCCGCGAACCAGTCGCTCCGCGCGATGACCACCCAGGGCCTGGTCCGCGCCCGCCGCGACGGCCGCACCGTCGTCTACGAACGCACCCCACTGGGCGACCAACTCGCCGACCTACCCTGACTGTCCCAGCTATCGCTCGGCGCAGATACACGGTCCGGCAAATGGCTCGACCGCGGCGTCGGCGGGTTCGGCTATCGCTGGCTCCGCGTCACGTAGGCGGCGGTGCCTGCGGCTGCCGCGGCCAGGGTGGTGAGGAGCGTGCGATGGCGCGAGGCCCAGACCTGGTAGCTGCGGGCGGTGGAGCGGTCGTCGAAGACGCCGTGAGCGCCGTAGTCGCGGCCGCGGCTGTCCGCTGGGCTCCAGAGGTTCGCGGCCTGCTCGTTGGGCAGGTCGGTCTGCTGCGACTGGTACCCGGTCCGCGCCAGGTAGCGGTCGAGGAGGCCGGCGGCGAACTTGTTCGCGACGATGGTCAGCGCCGTCGGACCGCCGACCCAGTACTCGCGGCGTCGCGGATGGTCGGCCGCGTAGACGATCGCGTCCGCGGCGACCTCCGGCTGGAAGATCGGCGGTACGGGTTGCGGATGCTTCGGCAGCCGTGACAGGACCCACGAGAACTGGGGCGTGTTCACGGCCGGCAGTTGCACCATCGTCACGCGGACGTGCGACTTGTCGTGCAGCAGCTCGCAGCGCAGCGAGTCGTGGAAGCCCTGGATGGCGTGTTTCGCCCCGCAGTACGCCGACTGCAGCGGGATCCCGCGGTAGGCCAGCGCCGACCCGACCTGCACGATCGTGCCGTGGTCGCGGGGCTTCATCCGGGCCATCGCGGCCCGGGTCCCGTACACATACCCGAGGTAGGTGACCTCCGTGACCCGCTTGAACTCGCTCGGGTCGATCTCGTCGAACGGCGCGAACACCGACGTGAAGGCGACGTTCACCCAGACGTCGATCGGCCCGAGCTCCTTCTCGACCTGGTCGGCCGCCGCCTGCACCTGACCGTGGTCCGCGACGTCGAGCGGGATCGCCAGCGGCACGCCGCCCGCGTCCGCGACGTCGCTCGCCGCACCTTCCAGCCCTTCGCGGCCCCGGGCCAGCAAGGCGACCCGGTCCCCGCGCCGGGCGAACTCGACAGCGGTCGCCCGCCCGACACCGCCACTGGCTCCGGTCACCACAACTACCCGTCCCACGTGCTCCTCCTCAGTGAGTCCTCAGTCAGTCAGCGGCCTGGCGTTCGAAGATCTCGGTGATCTCCTCGACCGACAGTTCCTTGGTCTCCGGGATGAACGAGTTCACGAACAGCAGCGCGATCGCCGACAGGACGGCGAACAGCACCATCAGCCAGGCCAGCCCGAAGCCGTTCAGCATCGTCGGCACCAGCAGGATCAGTGCGAAGTTCGCGATCCAGTCCGCCGCGGCGCCGAGTGCGGCGGCCCGGCCGCGGACGGCGGTCGGGAAGTACTCGCCCTGGATCAGCCAGCCGGTCCCGCCGACGCCGATCGCGAACGCGGCGATGAAGACGTCCAGCCCGATCATGATCAGGATGATCCGGGTCAGGCCGCCGGTGAACGCGACCCCGGCCGCGCCGATCAGCATCGCGACCGACATCACGGGCCCAGCCGGTCCGAGGTCGGGCCGGCGGCGAGCGCGCCGATGGACGCGCCGGCCACCAGGTAGCCGAGCGCGAGCGAGCCCAGGCTCCAAGGCAGGAAGTGTTGACGACGGACCCGATGCTCGTGGTGTCGTACCCGAACAGGAACCCGCCGACGGTGGCGAGCAGGGTCAGCGACCAGTAGAACGAGGTCGGCACCCGGGTGTCGAGGTGGTCCAGCACTCCGGTGGCCGATTCGTGGTGCGGCGCCACGATGCGCCTCCTTCATCGATCCGGTATCGCCCTCCCGGTTGACCGCTAGGGAGCACTCGAAACGCGTTTGCTGCAATGTGCCCCGGGTACCGGCCGGACGGTCGAGGTCTGGAGGTCGCAGGTGGCGATAGACGTGGAGATCGACAGCATCCGCACGCCCGACTGGTTGCGGGGCGCCCTGGAGGCGGCTGTCGACGGCGAGGTGCGGTTCGATGCCGGGTCGCGGGCGACGTACTCGTGCGACTCGTCCAACTACCGGCAGATACCGCTGGGAGTCGTGGTGCCGCGGACGGTGGACGCCGCCGCGGTGGCGGTCGAGGTGTGCCGGAAGGCGGATGTACCGGTGTTGTCGCGGGGCGGCGGGACCAGCCTGGCCGGGCAGACGACGAACGCCGCGGTGGTGATCGACTGGACGAAGTACTGCGACCACGTGGTCTCGGTCGATGCCGCCGCGCGGACCTGTGTCGTCGAGCCGGGGATCGCGCTGGACGACCTGAACCGGGCGCTGGCTCCCGACGGGCTGATGTTCGGGCCGAAGCCGTCCACACATCAGAGCTGCACGATCGGCGGAATGGTCGGCAACAACTCGTGCGGTGCCAGTGCGCAGGCCTACGGGAAGACCGTCGACAACGTCCGGCGGCTCGAGGTCCTCACCTACGACGGTGTCCGGATGTGGGTAGGTCCAACAGCTGAGATTGTCGAGGGCAACGACCGGCGGGCGGAGATCTACCGCGACCTGATCGCGTTGCGGGACCGGTACCTCGGCGAACTGCGGACCGGCTACCCGCACATCCCGCGCCGGGTCTCCGGCTACAACCTCGACTCGTTGCTGCCGGAGAACGGCTTCGACGTCGCGAAGGCGCTCGTCGGCAGTGAGGGCACCCTGGTCACGGTGCTGCACGCGGAGCTCGACCTGGTACCGGTTCCGAAGTACCAGGTGATGGTCGTGCTCGGCTACCCGAGCCTGGAGGACGCCGGTCGCGCCGTACGCCGGATCCTGCCGCACCAGCCGTGGCAGCTCGAAGGGCTCGACCAGGTGCTGATCGACCTCGAGCACGACGAGCACACCGTCGACACCGCGATCGAACGGCTGCCGGAAGGCCGCGGCTGGCTGACCGTACAGTTCGCCGGCGACACCTTCGAGGAGGCCGACCGGGCCGCGCACCGGCTGATGGACGACCTGAAGGACGACGAGGCAACGATCAGCTATTTCGACGATCCGGGCCGGGAGCAACAACTGATCGAACTCCGGGAGGCCGGTCTCGGCGCGACCGCCCACCCAGCCGCGAAGCACGACAACTGGGAGGGCTGGGAGGATTCCGCCGTCCATCCGGACGACCTCGGCGACTACCTGCACGATCTGCGCGAGCTGCTGAACCGCTTCGGGTACGACGAGACCGAGACGTCGCTGTACGGCCACTTCGGGCAGGGCTGTGTGCACACCCGGATCCCGTTCGAGCTGCGCACCGCGGACGGCATCGCGCAGTACCGCGACTTCGTCCAGCAGGCCGCGCGGCTGGTGAAGCGGTACGACGGGTCGCTGTCCGGGGAGCACGGCGACGGGCAGTCCCGGGGTGAGCTGCTGACCACGATGTTCGGGCCGGAGCTGGTCCGGGCGTTCGGCGAGTTCAAGGCGATCTTCGATCCGCGGAACCGGATGAACCCGGGCAAGATCGTCGACCCGAACCCGCTCGACTCGCACCTGCGGCTCGGGACCGGGTTCGCGCATCCGCCGCTGCCGAGCGAGTTCGCGTATCCGCACGACGACGGGAAGTTCAGCAAGGCGACGATGCGCTGTGTCGGGATCGGGCTGTGTCGATCCAAGACGGGCCGCCAGTCGTCATCGGCGGACGGCGAGGTGATGTGCCCGTCGTACCTCGTGACCCGCGAGGAGGAGCACTCGCCGCGGGGGCGGTCGCGGCTGCTGTTCGAGATGGTGCGGGGTGAGGTGATCCCGGACGGCTGGCGGTCGACCGAGGTTCGCGACGCGCTCGATCTGTGCCTGGCGTGCAAGGGCTGCAAGGTCGACTGCCCCGTCGGGGTGGACGTGGCGACGTACAAGGCCGAGTTCCTGTCGCACCACTACCGGCACCGGCTGCGTCCGATGGCGCACTACTCGATGGGCTGGTTGCCGTTGGCTGCGCAGCTCGCGAGTCGCGCGCCGAAGCTCGTGAACGGTGCCACTCAGACGCCGAAGCTCGCGACGCTGCTGAAGCGGGCGGGCGGGATCGCGGACGAGCGCGCGTTGCCGGCGTTCGCCGAACAGTCGTTCACCAGTTGGTTCTCGGAGCGTCCGCCGCGGCCGGGACGCCGGATCGTGCTCTGGCCGGACACCTTCACGAACTTCTTCCATCCCTCGGCCGGGCGCGCCGCGGTCCAGGTGCTCGAGGCGGCGGGGTACCACGTGACAGTCCCGGAGCGCCCGGTGTGCTGCGGGCTCACCTGGATCTCGACCGGTCAGCTCGGCATGGCGAAGCGCGTGCTCCGGCGGACGGTCGACGTACTGCGCGACGACATCCGTGCCGGCGTACCGGTCGTCGGGCTGGAGCCGTCGTGCAGCGCGGTGTTCCGGTCGGACGGGCCGGAGTTGCTGCCGGACGACGAGGACCTGCGGCGGTTGTCGGCCCAGTTCGTGACGTTCGCCGAGCTGCTCAAGGACTGGGATCCGCCGCGGCTCGACGTCCACGCGATGGTGCAGACGCACTGTCACCAGCATGCCGTACTGACGTCCGACGCGGACCTGATGCAGCGCGCGGGTATCGACCGTGAGCAGCTGGACTCCGGGTGCTGCGGCCTGGCCGGGAACTTCGGGTTCGAGCGCGGGCACTACGACGTCTCGATGGCCGCGGCCGAACGGGTGCTGCTGCCGAAGGTACGGGCCGCGGGCAACGACACCGTGATCGTCGCCGACGGCTTCAGTTGCCGAACGCAAATAGAACAAGCCACCGACCGGCGGGCCGTACATCTCGCCGAACTCCTGGCAGGAGGATTGCAATGAGCACGACAGTTGCCGATTTCGTACTCCAGCGCCTGCGCGAGTGGGACGTCGACCACGTCTTCGGGTACGCCGGGGACGGTATCAACGGGCTGCTCTCCGCCTGGCAGAAGGCGGGGAACGAGCCACGCTTCGTCCAGGCCCGGCACGAGGAGATGGCCGCCTTCGAAGCGGTCGGCTACGCCAAGTTCACCGGCCGGGTCGGCGTCTGTACGGCGACCAGCGGGCCGGGCGCGATCCACTTGCTGAACGGGCTGTACGACGCGAAGCTCGACCACGTGCCGGTGGTCGCGATCGTGGGACAGACGGCCCGCAGCGCGATGGGCGGCAGCTACCAGCAGGAGGTCGACCTGCACACGCTGTACAAGGACGTCGCGTCGGACTACTGCGAGACCGTGATGGTCACGGAGCAGCTGCCGAACGTGCTCGACCGGGCGATCCGGATCGCGGCGGCCCCGCCGTACCGTGACCGCGCTGATCATTCCGTCGGACCTCCAGGAGCTCGAGTACACGCCGCCGTCGCACGCGTTCAAGATGGTGCCGTCGAGCACGGACCTGAGCTGGTCGGCGCCGGTGCCCGCGGCGGATCAGCTGGACCGTGCGGCGGAGATCCTGAACGCGGGCTCGCGGGTCGCGATCCTCGTGGGGCAGGGTGCGCGGGGTGCGGCCGACGAGGTGACGGAGCTGGCGGAGCTGACCGGCGCCGGGGTCGCGAAGGCGCTGCTCGGCAAGGACGTGCTGCCTGATGCGCTGCCGTGGGTGACCGGCTCGATCGGGTTGCTCGGCACGCGTCCGTCGTACGAGCTGATGATGGACTGCGACACGTTGCTGATGGTCGGATCGAACTTCCCGTACACGCAGTTCCTACCGGAGTTCGGCAAGGCCCGGGCGATCCAGATCGATCTGGATCCGACGATGATCGGGATGCGGTACCCGTTCGAGGTGAACCTGGTCGGCGACGCGGCGGGGACGCTGCGCGCACTGATCCCGCTGGTGCAGCGCAAGACGGACCGGTCGTGGCGGTCGGGGATCGAGAGCAACGTGCGGCGCTGGTGGGAGGTCATGGACCGGCGTGCGCACACCTCGGCGGACCCGATCAACCCGGAGCTGGTGTTCCACGAGCTGTCGGCCCGGTTGCCCGCGGACGCGATCCTGGCGTCGGACTCGGGGTCGGCGGCGAACTGGTACGCGCGGCACATCCGGATCCGTGGCGAGATGCGTGGCTCGCTGTCCGGGACGCTCGCGACGATGGGGCCCGGGGTGCCGTACGTGATCGGCGCGAAGTTCGGGCTGCCGGACCGGCCGGCGTACGCGCTGGTCGGCGACGGCGCGATGCAGATGAACGGGATCAACGAGCTGATCACGATCGCGAAGTACTGGAAGGACTGGGCGGACCCGCGACTGGTGGTCGCAGTCCTGCACAACAACGACCTGAACCAGGTGACGTGGGAGCTCCGGGCGATGGGCGGGTCGCCGCAGTTCCTGCCCTCGCAGGAGCTGCCGGAGTTCCCGTACGCCGGGTACGCGAAGCTGCTCGGGCTGCACGGGGTGATGGCGGAGAAGCCGGAGGAGGTCGTGCCCGCGTGGGAGGAGGCCCTGGCGGCGGACCGGCCGTGCGTCGTCGAGTTCCGGACCGATCCCGCCGTACCGCCGATCCCGCCGCACGCGACCTGGGACCAGCTCGAGAAGGCGCTGGAGTCGATCGTCCGCGGTGACAGCGATCGCGGCGCGATGATCAAGGAGGGCGTGAAGTCCAAGATGCAGGAGTTCCTGCCCGGCAAGTCATGATCGAGTCCGTGACCGCCTCGGCGTACACGATTCCGACCGACGCGCCGGAGGCCGACGGGACCTTCGCCTGGGACAGTACGACGCTGGTCCTGGTGGAGGTCTCGGCCGCCGGCGTGACCGGGACCGGGTGGACGTACGGGTCGCCGGCTTGCGCCACTGTCGTCGCGCATGACCTGGCGTCGGTGGTGCAGGGCCGGGACCCGATGGACGTCGGCGGGTCCTGGAACGCGATGCGGTCCGCGCTACGGAACATCGGCCGGCCGGGCGTGGCCGGGATGGCGATGTCGGCGGTCGACTGCGCGCTGTGGGACCTGAAGGCGCGCCTGCTCGGGCTGCCGTTGCACCGGTTGCTCGGGGCGGTGCACGAGAGCGTGCCGGTGTACGGCAGCGGCGGCTTCACGACGTACGACGACCGGCAACTCGCGGACCAGCTGACCGGGTGGGTCGCGCAGGGGATACCGCGGGTGAAGATCAAGATCGGGGAGAGCAGCGGGGCGCGCGAGGACCGGGACATGGTGCGGGTCGCGCTGGCGCGGGACGTGATCGGCTCCGCGGCCGAGCTGTACGTGGACGCGAACGGCGGGTACACGGTCGGCCAGGCGTGCCGGGTGGCTTCCCGGCTGGCGTCGTACGGCGTGACGTGGTTCGAGGAGCCGGTGTCGTCGGACGATCTCGCCGGGCTCGGGGCGGTGCGCGATCAGACCGGGATCGACGTGACGGCGGGGGAGTACGGGTACGACCTGGCGTACTTCTCGCGGATGTGTCCAGTTGTCGATTGTCTACAATCGGACGTGACCCGTTGCGGCGGGATCACCGAGCTGCTCCGGATCGCCGCCGTCGCCGAGTCCCACGGCCTGCAGTTGTCCGGTCATTGCGCTCCCGGGCTGCACCTGGCCCCGCTGTCCGCCATACCCAACCTGCGCCACCTCGAGTGGTTCCACGACCACACCCGCATCGAGTCGATGCTGTTCGACGGCCTGCCCACCCCGTCCAACGGCACCGCGACCCCACCGGACTCGCCCGGCCACGGCCTGACCTGGCTCCCACCGGCGGCCACGACCTACCGGGTCGCCTGAGCGCCCAGCCGATCGCAGGTGGCTTCACGTCGTCGCTCACCAACCCCACCAGCCACCGCCGGCCGCTCCCGCCGCAAACCCCGGGCCGGGGGACCTGACCGAGCACCTGCTGTGGTGATCCGGGTGGCCGCCGATCTGCGGGCGCCGATCGGGCCACTCGGGTGGGGTGTTCCTGTCAGCCGACCTCCCAGCCCGAGCGGCCTCGAGGCCGCGCACGCTGTGGAGGCGTTGCACAGGTACTGGTGTGCGCACGTCCAACACAAGAGTCGCAATAACCTGTCCAACGTCCGCGGCGCGCGGGTCCACCCCCGGTCCCGGCGCGCGGGTCCACCCCCGGTCCCGGCACGATTGCACCCCACAGCGCTCCACCCACCGGCACCGGCCCACCGGCAAACGGCTCGCCCGGGCCTCCCCGCTCGCACCGCCTCGCTCGCGCCGCCCCACTCGCGCCGCCTCGCTCGCGTCGGCTCGCTCACGCCGTACCCGTCGTACCCCGCCTGCCGTGTGCGGGGCTGGTGCCACTTGCGCGACCTTGCCTCGGCAGTCACGGTCGGTACGGCGGCCGGTGTACTGCCCGGGATCGCCCGCACCGCCCGGAGTACTCGTCTCTGTCGGCCGACACCCCTGGCCGAGGCAACCTTGTGCACCAGGTCCATGCGGTACGGCGCTCGGCGGACTCGGTGAACTCGGCACGGACGGGGGTGGGCTCTCGGCGTCGCGACGTGGGGTTGGCCGGGCGAGCATTCTGTGCGGTCGGCCAGCTGCGCAAAGCAGGTGAGGCGGCGGGGTCGGGTGTTAGGTAGCGCGTTTGTTCTGCGGTGCAACGAGCCGTTGTTGTGAGGTCAGTCGGCGAGGAGGGTGCCGAGGGGGCCGAGGTCCAGGTTGAGGTCTTCGGGGGTGAGGTCGAAGCGGGTACGCAGCGACGTGACGGCCTCTTCGAGGTGCATCAGGCCGAGACCCAGTTGCTCGATCTGGTCCGGAGTCAGGCCACCGTCGTCGATCCGGCGCAGGGCCTGGCGCTCCATGAGCTGGCGGACCAGTTCGACGATCGTCAGCACCAGCCGGAACAGTTCGCGTTCGACGTTCTCGGGGTCGGCTTCGATGCGTTGCGGCAGCCTCATCGGGCCGGCTCCCCGGTGATCGACCCGGTGCTCGTTTCCGTGCTCGTGTCCGTGCTCGTTTCGGTGCTCGCCTGGGTGATCGTCCGGATCAGCGCGGCCAGCCGGATCTCGACCAGGTCGACGTCGGCCAGCGAGATGACGATGTCGCCGGCCAGCACGACGCCGGAGCCGAGCAGACGGTCGAGCAGGTCGACCAGTGCGATCTCTCTCACGCCGGCTCCAGGGATGTGAAGGAGTACGGCGGCCACGGACCGTCCACGGTCAGCCGGACCTCGGGTCGGTGTCCGGCGAACTCATCGACGGCTGCCCGGAACAGTTCGGAGTCCCGGTCGTCGACCAGGTAGGCGCCGTTCAGGATCATCGGCTCGTCGTACCCGGTCAGTCGCCGGTCCTGCGGCGGCAGCCGGCGGCATGCGTCGGCGGAGCTCGCGATCCGGTGATGGATGTCGTCGGCAACGGCCTGTGCATCCACGGCGGATCGGTGTCGCTGGCCGAGCTGGTCACGGCGGCGCATCAGGTACGCCGTACCGCTCGCGGGCCGGGTACTCGCCGCGGCGCTGGACTCCGCGGCAGGCTCCGGCGTGAGGAAGGCCTTGACGGTCCATTCGCTGCGGCCCGCGACGCGGTCCAGGGCGGATGCGAGTTCGTCGTACAGCGAGATGAGCCGGGTCCGGACCGCCTCGTCGGTCGTGCAGATGGTCGCGAGCCGGAACGGAGCGACGGCACCGGTCGCGGACCAGGCCGCCCGGACCACCCGATCGTGGACCCGCGCCACCTCCTCGAGCCAGCCGAGATCCTCGAGATGCTGTCGCAGCGGGACCTCGCCGAACTCCTCGAGCTCGACAGTGCTCACGATCGCCTCGAGGTCCTGCCAACCGACGACGCGCAGTGGTGCGTCGCGCAGCCCGTGCAGTCCGGTGAGATCGCCGACCGCGCGGCCTGCGGCGTAGATGTACGAACCGGTGTCAGTCCTGCCCGTCACGTTCGGCCTCCAGTTCGCCGACCCGGCGGCGGAGCCGCTGGAGTTCTTCGGCGTCCGCCGAGCCGGACAGCATCGGATCGCGGGTCCACCAGTCGATGCCCATCTCCGCCGCCTTGTCGACCGAGACCAGCAGCAGCCGGATCCGGATCGTCAGCAGTTCGATGTCGAGCAGTTCGACCCGGATGTCACCGGCGATCACCACGCCCTTGTCGAGGACGCGTTCCAGCAGATCCGCGAGGCTCTCGGGTTCGGGCCGGGCCATTCCATACCCGCCGTACCCGCCCAACGGCTGTCTCTGAACGGTGCTCATGGTGTCACTCCTCGATGTGCCCGCGGACGTAGCGGGTCAGCCGGCGGTAGGACAGGAGCTCGCCGTTGCTGCCGGCAACCAGCTCGTAGACCGCGAGGACGTCGGTGGTCTCCGGGATCCGGTGCGACTCGACCACCTCGACCTGCACCTTCCACGTACGATCGCCGTCCCGCTCGACGGCGACGACGCCTTCCGGCCGCTGTCCGATCAGGTCCGCGAGCTCGCCGGCCGACCGGAGCACGACCTCCCGCAACGGCACCCCCTTGCTTCTGGGCGTATCCGAAGTGCCAGGACGTGCTCTGGCCGGCGCACGGTTCGCTGCTGTCTTCTTCGCCGTGGACTTCCGCGGAGGCGCCATGTCCGATCACCCTGCCCTTCCGGTGCTGCCCTCGATGAGCCTGTCGACCAACTCCTCCTCGAGCGCGTCGGCCTCGGCCTCGTCGAGCACGCCGGAGGCGCGCAACCGGTCGATCTCGTCGAGTTGCTGCCGGATCCGGTCGGGGTCGTAGTACTCCTGCAGGGCCTGCCGGCGAAGCTGATCTGCGACCGCGACCGTCATCCGGATCGGTGCCAGTGGCAACAGCAGTACGCCGGTCAGCAGTCCCATGATCAGAGCTCCGTGACGAAGTCGTACGGCGCGGTCGGCCCGACCAGCTTGATCCGGACGCGCCCGTGGAGGGCGCGGGCGACGGCTTCCGCGGCCTGATCGAACTGTCCCGCCCGGCGGTCCTCGACCAGGAACGCAGCGTCGACCAGCCGCTCGACATCCGTGGTCGGCTGCCGCACGCTGTGCGCGACGGCGTGTTCCGCGATCGGCTCCAGCACGATCGGTGCGTCGGCCGCGCGCTTGTCCTCCAACGCGGCCGCCACGAGTTCCCCGAGCCGCAGCCGGGCGTTCAGCGTCATGTCGTCCGACGTACCACGGGTCTGCCGGTGGAGGTCGGCGATCTGCGGGTCGTCGGCAACGATCTCGGCCAGCACCTGCTGCTCGTCGTACCGTGCGTGCAGCGTGTACTGCGACGTACCGGTCAGACTTTCGAGAAGCGGCACGAGCCGGTCCTCGGCGGCATCGAGCAGTTGTACGGCGGCCGGGCGGTCCTCGACCACGGTGCCGAATCGGAGCGGGACGATCGCGGCTCGTTGCGCGACCGCGTCCAGCACCTGGCTGTGAGTCAGCAGGTGCCGTCGCCGCCCGAGCCGGTGGTCGGTGGGCAACTCGCTGACGACGGCGGCCAAGCGGCCGCTGCGTACGATGTCCACCGGCCGGTCGTCGATGCCTTGCAAGTCTTCGGGCGGTTTCACGTCGTCGAACGCGACGCCGTACACGTAGAACAGGCCGCCGGTCATTCGTCCGACCTCCTCCTGCGGGATGCCGACGGGCGCGGTCTGCGCCGCGGCCGGCGTTCCTCAGGTTCCTGCTCCTGCTCCTCGTCGTCGTCCTCGCCGAACAGAGCGTCCTTGGCCGCATCCTTGGCGCCGCTCAGCACGCCGCGGGTGCGCCCCTCGGCGCCGCCCTGCTGCATGCCCTCGACCGCCTCCGGCAGGCTCTCGCCGCCGTGCTCGTACAGGTCGAGCCGGTTCGTGGCCTCCGCGAACCGCAGGTACGTGTCGACGCTGGCGATGACGATCCGGGCGTCGACGGTGACGAGTTCGATGCCGACCAGGGAGACCCGGACGTAGGCGTCGATCACCAGGCCCTTGTCCAGGATGGTGTCGATGACGTCGGCCAGGCTGCTCGGTGTGGGCCGCTCGAGATAGCCGCCGGAGCGGCGCTGTCCAACCGCCGAAACGGTCATGAGTTCCTACCTCTTCCAGTCGTTGTCCAGTCGTAGTGGTCAGCTCGCCCTGCGGGACGGCCGGTCGTCCTCGTCGTACTCCGAGTCGTCGTACTCGTCCGACTCCTCGTCCTCGTCGTCATAGCCCTCGTCGTCCTCGTCGTTGACCTCGTTCTGGTCCTCGTCCTCGTCCCACTCGTCGTCCGGCTCGCCCTCGTCCGTACCGTCGTCGTAGCCGTCGTCGTAGTTGTCCTCGTCGTCGTACTCGTCGAGGTCCTCGTCGTCCTGCTCGTCGGCTTCGTCGTAGCCGTCGTCGGCGTCGTCAGGGGCGGATTCGGGCTCCTCGCCGTGGCCGCGGGTGACCTGGGAGTCGTGGATCTCGCCGCGCCAGCCCTCGAGCTCGTCCTGCTCGAGGATCGTCCGGGTCATCACGTGCCGGCGGAAGTGCTTCAGCTCCAGCCGGGCGCGGCGGCCCTGGGCCCGCCAGATGTTCCCGACCCGTTCGAACAGGCCGCGCGGGTAGTACTCGAGGACCAGCAGGATCCGGGTCAGGTTCGGTGCGAGGTCGTGGAACGTGACGCTGCCGTCGACGTGTCCCTTCTGGCCCTCCGACCGCCAGACGATCCGCTCGTCCGGCACCTGATCGAGGATCGTCGCGTCCCAGCTGCGGTGCGACCAGACGATCTTCGCCCGCCAGGTGAGCTTCTCGTCGGATTTCTGCTCGACGCTCTCGACCTTCTTCATGAAGTCCGGGAACTCCTCGAACTGCGTCCACTGGTCGTAGGCGACATCGACCGGTACGCCGACGTCGATCTGCTCGATGATGCTCGTCGCCTTCGTGGCCTTCCCGGAGCTGTTCCCGCCGCTCCCGGAGCCGCCGCCGAGCTTGTCCTTGACTCCCGCGACGCCGCCCTTCAGCGCGCCGGCGATCATCGAGCCCTTCAGCCCGCCGCCGGAACCGCCGCCGGAACCGCCCCCGAAGCCGCCGCCGCCCGCGACGTCCGTGAGCCGATCGGTGAGGTCGCCGACCTTGTCGGCAGCCGCGTCGATCGCCCGCTCGGCAACCGCCGCCAGCGCATCCTGCAACTCGTCCTTCAGCCGGTCGACCGGCAGTTCGTCGACAAGCGAGCGCACCCCGCCGGCACCCGCCCCATCGCCGGCCGCTGCTTGACCCCTGCCGCTGTCCCTGCCTGTGTCCCTGCCTGTGTCCCGGTCCCTGCCGCGTTCCCTGTTACCGCCGTGGTCCCTGCCCGAGTCCCGGTCTCCGCCGCGTTCCCGGTCACTGCCGCGGTCCCTGATGCGTTGTCCGGCCATGTCCGGTCACCTGCGCTTCCGGGAGGAGGCGGTCGCCTTCTTGGCCGCGGTCTTCTTGGCCGCAGTCTTCCTGGGCGCGGCAGACGCCGTCTTCTTCGCCGGAGCCTTGCTGGTGGACTTCCGCGAGGAGGTCTTCTTGGCGGCGCTCTGCTTCGCGGGCGGGCGTTTCGCCGTGTTCGAGCTACTCGACCGCTTCGAAGTCGAGGCGGCCGTGGTCTTCCGGCTCGTCCGCTTGCGAGCGGGAGCCGCGTCCTCCGCGGCATCACCGCGAGCCGATGTCCCGCGGCCCGATCCGCCCCGAGCTGACGCTCGGCCGGATCTGTCCCGGTTCGACGTTCCCCGGCCGGATCCGTCCCGGTTCGACGTCCCGCGGCCTGATCCGCCGCTCCGCCGACCGGAACGCCCGCCGCCGTACGCGTTACCGTCCGCGTCATCCTCGGCGTCGTCCTCGGCGTCATCCTCAGGGCCGTCCGCCTCGGCGTAGACCTCGTCGGCCGTGTCGTCGGGTTCCTCGTCGTCGTATGGCTCTTCGGTGTCGTCGTACTCGTCCTCCGACTCGCTGTCCGACGATCCACCCGACAACAGGCGGTCGGTGCGGGTATGGATCGAGTCGCTGACCCGGTTGAGGCCTTGGCTGGCGGCGGCGACCGCTGCCTCGCGGCCGGCGTGGAGCAGTTTGCCCCGGACCTGATCGGACAGCCGGGACAGTTCGGGGTTCCGTTCGACGAGTTCGGCCAGCTGGCCCGCGATGGCGCGCGGATCGGTCGCGATCCGCTTTCCGGCCAGCAGCCCGCCCACCATCACAGCCATCCGGAGCTTCTTGGTCCGGCCGAGCAGGTACCCGCTCGCGACCGCCGCGGCGATCTTCGCGGTCGTTTTCATCGCATTCTCCTCACGAATTGTTGCCCAAGGCCACAGATGGCCTACTCGTCGATGTTGCGTCGCTCCCGGACGGACACGTGACCGGTGTGTGACCACTGGCTCGCGAGCACCCCGCCGAGGGCGAGAAAGAACATCGAAACTCCGATCCCGATCAGCGGCTTGTACCGTTGACGACCCCCGTGGTCCGAAATCTGCGGTACCCGGAGAATCCGGCCCGAAACGCCGTCCGGAGCACTTGGAAACCGGATAGTTCAGGACTCGCTCGTAGCTTCACGCAATGTATTCAGTGGGCATTTGTTTGTTTCATACGATCGTTTTCCCGGAATGCCGCCAGAACCCGATCCGGATGTCCGCATGATTGAAAGTCCCTGGCATCGGCCCGGCCAGCCGTGCGCGGGTGGCGGGAGCGACGTCGATCCCGTACTGCGCGGCGACCTGGCTGACCGCGGCACTGGTCGTCAGGAGTACGACGTTCCGTCCGGGGCAGGCGGCCGGGCCTTCGCTGAATGGGATGATCGGCCACGGTCCGTCGGTCCGTCCGTCGAGCCATGCCGCCGGCTCGAAGTCGTTCGCGAAGTCGAGCGCCTCGTCGTCGCGGTGGAACACCGAGCTGACGATCGCGAACTCGGTCCCGGCCGGTGCGATCCGGTCCCGCCAGACGGTCGGCTCGAGCGCCTGACGAAGTACGACGAGGGTCGTCGGCCAGAGGCGCAGTGACTCCTGCACCGCGGCACCTGCCTGCGCGAGCAGCGGCGAGGCCTCCGGGCGGCGTGCCTCCGCGACGATCGTTTCGAGCAGCGACGGACGGGTTCCGAGTACTGCGAACAGCCGCCAGAGCGCGATGCCGGCCGCGTCGAACGCGAACAGCCAGTGCGGTACCTGGCCGGCGGGATCGAGGGCCTGGGGGCGCCGGTCGAGGGATTCGACAAGGCTCCCCGGCTCGGCCTTGGCGACGTACTGCGTGACACCGCTGAGAAAGCGGGTGCGGAGTTCGTCGTGGTTCGGGCCGAACTGGGCCCAGTTCGCGTCGGCGCGCAGCCGGTCGAGGTGCGCGGTGAGTTCGACGTCGTCGCGGGCCGCGTCGCCGAGGACGATCCGGCGTACGACGCGGGACCAGATCGCGCGGAAGTCGTTCCAGCCGAGCGTGGCGTGCAGGCCGTCGAGTTCCTCCTGGACGACGTCGACGAACCGATGGCCGTGGTGATGGACCGGTTGGTGGCTGTCGAGCGCTTGCTCGTTCAGCTCCCGGCGCGGGGCGCGCAGCGACGAATGGGTGACCAGGACCGCGTGCGGCTGGAAGTGTGTCAGCGCGCCGACCTTCTCGCCGGTCGCGGCGGCGAACGGTTCGGGCGTCTCCGCGAGCAGCCGGTGCACGTCCTCGGCGGCGAGCACGAGCGCGATCGTGCGGCCCGGAAGGCGGAGCAGTACCGGACCGTCGCCGTGCTTGTGCCGCAGCTCCCGCACCCGGCGCAACGCGCGGTCGTCGGCGTGCAGCCGCTCGGCCAGGGTCCCGAGCCGGGGTCTGCGAAGAATTGGTCCCTGGGCGACGACCGGTCCGATCACGTCCCGCAGGATTCGGCCGCAGTCCAGTGTGGAGGCAAATGGCAGAAGTGTCGGCATGTCGCTCAGGTGTCCGGTCAGCGAGCGCCGAAACACCTGGGTTTACCCCGAACCGGCCCGGGCACCGGAAATCCCGGCACGGGGATTCGACCCGCCGGGATACTCCCGGCTCAGCAAAGGGGAAGGGCCATGGGATTCATTCTGTGGATCATTGCCGTCATTCTGGTGATATCCGGGATCGTGTCGATCTTCCGTGGCGCGGTGCTGTGGGGCATTGCGCTGATCGTCATCGGTCTCCTGGTCGGACCGGGCGGCGTCAGCATCTTCACCTGACCGCGCCCCCGCCGGCTCAGGCCCGAACGCCTTCTCGTTCAGCTTCACGGTCATACCCGACCGGTGCCCGGCTACGCCGACGACCAACCCGACGATCGACCACCGCACGTCAGGCTGGTTCTGACGAGGACAGGTTGGGCACCGGAGGGCTGCCGGCGGTGCCGGCCCTGAACCCGGAGGCAGACATGACCGACACGGTGGCCAAGGCTGACGAGAATGCGCACATGCCGTCGGACGTCTCGGGGCGGCCGGGATTCTTCGACCGGTTCGCGACCGCGGCCTCGAACTTCGCTTCCCGGGCCTGGTTCTTCGGGCTCTGCGTCCTTCTGGTCGTGGTGTGGGCGCCGTCGTACTTCGTCATCGGCACGCTGGACACCTGGCAGCTGATCATCAACACCGCGACCACCATCGTCACGTTCCTCCTGGTGGCGCTGCTGCAGAACTCGCAGAGGCGGTCCGACGAGTCCGTGCAGGACAAGCTGAACGCCGTTGCGGCGGCGATGGCCGCGCTGATGGAGCAGCAGGCCGAGAACTCGCCGGACCTGCGCGACGCGTCTCGGGAACTTCGTGATGCGGTCGGCCTCGAGGACCGCGAGAAGAGTTCCTGATCGGTTTGAAGGAGCTGCAGCCATGAACCACGACGAGAGCCCGGTGCTGGACGCCCTGGCGGCCTACCACCGGCAGGACTACGCGAACTTCTGCCCGCCCGGCCACAAGCAGGGCCGGGGCGCCGACCGGCCGGTCCTGGAGGTCCTCGGCGCCGACGTCTTCAGGTCGGACCTGCTGGCGACCGGTGGGATGGACGACCGGCTGAGTCGCGGCAAGGTGCTGGAACGGGCGCAGGAACTGATGGCGGACGCGGTCGGCGCCGAGCAGGCGTTCTTCTCGACCTGTGGCAGCTCGCTGTCCGTGAAGAGCGCGATGATGGCCGTCGCGGCACCGGACGACGTGATGCTGATCGGGCGGGATGCCCACAAGTCGGTGATCGCCGGCCTCACGCTGACCGGGATTCGTCCGGTGTGGGTGCGGCCGCGCTGGGACGCCGAGCTGCACCTCGCCCATCCGCCGTCGCCGCACGCTTTCGAGCAAGCGTTTGAGGAGCATCCGGACGCGGTCGGCGCGCTGGTCACGAGTCCGTCGCCGTACGGGACCTGCAGTGATCTCCAAGGGATCGCCGAGGTCTGCCACCGGCGCGGGAAGCCGCTGATCGTGGACGAGGCGTGGGGTGCGCACCTGCCGTTCCACGACGACCTGCCTACCTGGGCGATGGACGCCGGCGCCGACGTCTGTGTGGTGTCGATCCACAAGATGGGAGCCGGGTTCGAGCAGGGGTCGGTGTTCCACCTGCAGGGCGGCCTCGTCGACCCGGTCCGGCTGAAGCAGAGCGCCGACCTGTTGTCGACCACGAGCCCGAACGTGCTCTTCTTCGCGGCGATGGACGGCTGGCGTCGGCAGATGGTCCGCAACGGAACCGAGTTGCTCGGTACTGCGTTACGGCTGGCGCGGTCGGCGCGCGCCGAGATCGATGGGCTGCCGGGCCTGAACGTGCTCGAGGAGCGGCTGGTCGCGAAAGAGGCGTCGCACGACCTCGACCGGCTGCAGATCATGATCGACACGCTGGACGCCGGGATCTCCGGCTACCAGGCCTCGGACTGGCTGCGCGCCGAGCGTGCGATCAACGTCGGCCTGTCGGACCACCGGCGGATCATTGCCCAGTTCACTTTTGCCGACGACGAGAAGTCGGCGGACCGGCTGGTGACCGGGCTCAGGGATCTCACCCGTACGTCGCTGCCGACGCCGCGGTCCGTTGTACTGCCGCGGCCGGAGGATCTCGAGCTGGAGTCGGTGATGTCGCCGCGGGAGGCGTTCTTCGCCGCACAGGAGGCGGTTCCGTCCGGGGATGCGGTCGGCCGTACCGCCGCGGAGCAGCTGACGCCGTACCCGCCCGGCATCCCCGCGATCCTGCCGGGGGAGCGGATCACCGCGGGCGTCGTGGACTACCTCCGCACCGGCGTCGCCGCGACGATGGCCGTGCCGGACGCCGCCGACCCGTCGGTCCGCACGATCCGGGTGGTTCGCGCGGGTTGAGACGCGTCGCCGCGCGCCGGACGGGGACCGGCTGGACCTGCGATTCGACGGACGGGTGATCGACCAGCTGCGGCGACGTTCTTCGACTCCGACGGCGTCGGCGGCCTCGAGGGCGTGCCCCGAAGCTCCGCCATATCCGCGCGGGTCGGCGCGGACACGGTCTGGCTGCAGCAGTTCTACGTCTCGTCGTACCTGGATTCCGGGTACGACGTGGTCGACCATCGCGACGTCTCCGCGCGGTTCGGGACGATGGCGGACTCAGAGAACCTGGCCGAGCGATGCCATCGGCTCGATCTTCGGGTGATCGTCGAACTCGTCGTACCGCGACTACTACGTCGGGCGGCCGAGTCGCGCGACGATCCGGCGTTGCCCGGGCCGGTGCTCCCGGGGGTCGAGGACTCGATCTGGACGTACGACGAGCACGCCGGAAGGTACTACCGGCAGACGTTCTACCGGCACGAGGCGGACCTGGACGTCGGCCGACCGGAGGTCCGCGCGGAGATCGCCGGGATCATCCGGCACTGGCTGGACCGCGGCGTGGACGGCGTCCGCGTGGACGCCGTGCCCTACATGGTCCCGCAGGCGGCACTGACCGACGAGCGCGAGGACGGCTACTGGTTCCTCATCGAGCTGGCACCCGGGTGGTGGCGTCCGCCCTCCCTGCGGTCGCCGGATCCGACTACCTGCAGCTGATCTACGCGTATCCGCGGCATGCCGCCGAGAAGAACGAGTAGCGCTCACCGGCGTGTCCTCGGGTCGTCGCGGGTACCGGCATGGGGCGATCCGAGGAAGGTGAGGCGGCAGTGAGGTTCATGACGTGGAACGTCTGGGGACGGCTCGGTGACGGCTGGTTGCGCCGCCAGCGGGCGATCGCCGAGACGGTGTGTGGGCAACGACCGGATTTCGTTGCCCTGCAGGAGATCTGGAGCAGCGACGGTGAGGCGCAGGCCGGTCTACTCGGGCTCGCGCTCGGTATGACGCCGGTCTTCGCACCGTCCAGGATGCCGCAGGACCCCGATCCCGGCGTACAGCTCGGGCTGGGAACGGATAGCTTGCGCTTCATCACCGGTTGCCTGGACTGGGAGGGGGACGATCAGCGGGAACGCTCCGCCCAGGCCACCTCGCTGGCCGCACTGGTGTCGGAGCTCAAGACCGGTGGCGACGAGGACCACGGCCGCCCGCCGTCGGACCACTACGCGGTCGTCGCCGACGTACCGGTCGGCTGAGCATCATGCGACTGCGCCGCAGCCATCCGGACTCCGAAGGTTTCCGCCGCCGGCGCCGCGGAACGGGGTTCAGCTACCTCGATGCCGAGGGCAACGTGATCGACGACACCGACGTCGTCGAGCGGATCCGGACGCTGGCGATCCCGCCGGCCTGGACCGAGGTGTGGATCTGTCCCGTTCCGAACGGGCACATCCAGGCGGTCGGGACCGATCAGGCCGGGCGGCGGCAGTACCTGTACCACGACGACTGGCGGGTGACGCAGGACGCGGACAAGCACGATCGGGTCCGTCAGCTGGCCCGGAAGCTGCCGGCCTTCCGGGAGGCGGTCGACGCGGACCTCGATACGAAAGGCCTGCACCGGCGGCGCGTGCTGGCGGTCGCGTTGCGGATGCTGGACTACGGCGTTTTCCGGACCGGCAACACGCGGTACGCCGAGGAGAACGGCAGCCGGGGCGCGGCCACGTTGCTGCGCCGGGACGTCCGGGTCAGCCGGGGCCGGCTGGTGTTCGACTTCCGCGCGAAGGGCGGGCAACGCCGTACTGTCGAACTGGACGACGACAAGCTGGTGGCGGCGGTGCGTTCGCTGAAGCGCGGCCGGCATCAGAGCCCGCGGCTGCTGGTCTTCCGCGACTCCGACGGGTACCACGAGATCGACGCCGGCATGATCAACGAGCGCTTCCACGAGCTGGTGGGCGACGGCTTCACGGTCAAGGACCTGCGGACCTGGACCGCGACGGTACATGCCGCGGTGGATCTCGCCGAGGCCGATCCTCCGGCCACGAAGCAGGCGCTGAACGCAGCCGTCAAGGACATGCTCGAGGAGGTCTCGGACCACCTCGGCAACACTCCGGCGGTGGCGCGTTCGTCGTACGTCGATCCGCGCGTCGTCGAGCAGTTCGAGCACGGCCGGACGATCGCGGACACGGTACGACGCGTCGGCGACGACCTCGGCGACGAGGACGCCCGGGCGGGCCTGGAACGATCGGTGAACAAGATCCTCGACCAGGACGCCCGCGAGTAGGTGAGGGGGGTGGCCCACGATCTGGCACTCGGCGCGGCCTTCGCCGGCACCGTTCCCGGAACCATCGGGCTGGAGGAGGAGCTGCTGCTGGTGGACCGGAGGAGCTGGCTGCCTACTGCGGCTGCGGACATGCTGGACGACATCGGCGATCCGCGGATCAAGCAGGAGCTGCCCGCCTGCCAGGTCGAGATCGCGACCTCCGTGTACAAGGACCCGTCCGTCGCGGTCGAGGAACTACGCCGGTGCCGGACGCGGCTGTCGAAGGCTTGCGGCCCGGGGCAAGCCGTGATCGCTGCTCCGGTTCATCCGCTGGTCGACGGTCCCGTCGAGCTGTCGGCGACGGCGCGAGCAGGCGGCCTCGGCGGCCGGTACCGCGAGATCATCAGGCGGCAGTTGGTGTCGTCGTTGCAGGTCCACCTGGCCTTCGGTGACGCCGACTGCACCTTGGCCGTCTACCACGCGCTACGAGATCTCCTGCCGGAGCTGGCTGCCCTGGCGGGCACCGCGCCCTTCGCCGCCGGGCGGGACACCGGGCTCTGCTCGGTGCGTCCGGTGATCGCCGGGCAACTGCCGCGCCAGGGTGTGCCGCCGATCATTTCGTCGTGGGAACAGTTCGCCGAGGACCTGGAGTGGGCGGTCCGCGGAGGAGCCGTGACCGATCCGTCGGAGTGGTGGTGGGAGCTCCGCCCGCACGTCCGCTTCGGCACACTCGAGCTGCGGGTTCTCGACGTACCGGCGACGACGGAGCGGGCCGGCGCGATCGTCCGGTTCGTGTACGCCCTAGCCGTCAGGCTCACCGACCTCCATCATCTCGGCGAGCTCCCGGCGCCGGCGTCGTCCTGGCGGATCGCCGAGAACCGCTGGGCCGCGCTGCGGGACGGCGTCCACGGCGAGTTGCTCGACCTCCGCACTGGCGCGGCTCGCTCCACCCGGCGATGCCTGCACCACCTCGTCGACGCCGCGGAGCTGTACGCGCCGGGAGGGCTGGACGACGTACGGGCGCTGGTCGACAACCCGCCGGTGGATCACCTGCGAGCACTCGGCCCACATCGGGTCCTGCCGTGGCTCGCGGACGTGTTCGGCGGATGAGGCTGCTCACCCCTTCCTGGCGTCTCCACCCCGATCTCCGACTCGCGGATGCTGACTGAGCGGCAGGGTGTGCGTGCCGTCGCAGAGCGGTGGGATCGCGGTGCGGCCGCAGCGGCACAGGGCGATCGTACGGCGAGCCGCCGGGAGCGGGTCGCCGGTCTCGTCCAGGAGCTCGAAGTCGCCGCGAACCAGCAGCGGCCCGTCCGGGTACGCGCGGATCTCAGTCATGTCCTTGCGGTACCCAGCTGTGGGCGAATCTACGAGATTCCGGCGGGTACCGGTCGAGGATGCAACTACCACCGGCCCGTGGGCCGCTCAGTACCTGGATGATCGACAGTCTCACGCGGGCCGATGCCGTTGCCGTCGAGACCGTCACTTCCACCCGTCCGTACGAGGACGACGATCTTCAGCTGGCGCTCTGGATCGCCTACGAACTGCAGTACCGCGGCTTCGACGACGTCGATCCCGACCGGCAATGGGATCCGGACGTCATCGCCTTCCGTTCGCGGCTGGAGCAGCCGTGGGTCGACTGGCTGGAAGCGACCTGCCGGGTCACGCCGGGTACGCGACCGGTGCCGGTGCAACTGCGGTCGTTGATCGACGGCGCCGACGGTCCGCGACTGGCGCCGTACCTGCGCCGGCATGCGACCCGCGACCAGTTCCGCGAGTTCGTGCTGAACCGCTCCGTGTACCAGCTCAAGGAGGCCGACCCGCACAGCTTCGGCATCGCACGCCTCGACGGAGCTGCCAAGGCGGCGTTGGTCGAGATCGAGGCCGATGAGTACGGCGGCGGCCGGTGCGAGCGGATGCACTCGGAACTCTTCCGTACGACGATGCGCTGGCTGCTGCTCGACGACAGCTACGGCCGCTACGTTCCCGACGTATCGGCTGTCACCTTGGCCGTGTCGAACGTGATGTCGCTGTTCGCCCTGCATCATCGCTGGACGGGCGCGCTCGTCGGCCATCTCGCGGCGCTCGAGATGACGTCCACGCTGCCGAACCGGCAGTACGCGACCGGCGCGATCCGGCTGGGCGCTTCGGAGGACCAGGCCCGCTACTTCACCGAGCACGTCGAGGCCGACGCGGTGCACGAGCAGATCGCCGCGCACGACCTGTGCGGCGGTTACGTGCAGGAACATCCCGAGGCGATCGGCGATGTCCTGTTCGGCGCGCGCTGCGCCCTGACGGTCGACGATCTCTTCGCCGGTTATCTGCTCTCGCGGTGGACCGGCCCGGTCGAGCGGCGGTGCGGGTGAAGGTCACAGACATTCACGAGCACCTCGCAGCCGCCGTCCGGGAAGCGGCCGGCGGCGGTAGTCGGCTTGATCGTTGCTCCCGTGGTCAGCTCACCGTGTGTTCGAGGGCGCGCGCGAGCGGTTCGGCGGCGTGGAGCGCGAGCACGTGGGCGACGGTGATCGAGTCCGGGTCGAAGCCGTGCGGCGCCTCGTCGTACCAGGTGAGAAATCCGATGGTCCCGCCAACGGTGTCCAGACGCGAGCTCAGCACGTTCCGGAGGCCGAGTTCGGTCATCGGGCGGTTCCAGGCCGGCCATCGGGACTCGCGGGCGGTGTCGTCGACCAGGATCTCGGCCGGACCGTCCGGGCGGGCCAGGGACGACCAGCACGGACCCTGCCGGACGGCGACCTGCAGGTGGTCGGCCCGGGCTGCCTCCGCGTCGGTCGCTCGCCCGCACCGCAAGGTCCGCCCCCGGCCGCACAGCATCAGGCCGGCATGGCGACATCCGACCGTGGGGGCGGCGAACTCCACGATCGCGTCGAGGAGCTCACCCGGGTCCCGATCCCGCAGTCGTGCCGCCGTCTCGGCGAACTCCCGCGCAAGCTGACCGTGCATAGCTGTCGATCCTCCGAAGGCCGGACCGGTGCCGGCGAGCTGCTCGAGCCCTACTGGAGCCCGCAGAGAGCGCCGTTGCTGTTGGCAACGTCCCGAAGCTGACGATCACCGGCCGCTGAAACCCCGCACTGTTGGAGGATCCGTCTCCATGAGACAACCGAACCCACCCGCCGTCAAGCGCACTTTCGTTGTCATCGGGTAGCAGTTCGTTTGTCGGAGACCGCTGCCGGGCACGGACGCGGACCAGCCGGTCACACCTGGGAAGGGAGTCGCTCATGTCTGTCGAGAAGCCGATCGCCAGACCGTGGAGCGTAGGCGATCTGAAAGCGTTGGAGCGGTGTGCCACGGCCGTGCTGCCCGCACTCGTCATCGCGCTGAAACTGGGCCGCGGCGTCCTCGCTGTACAGGGCAAGCGGCCGAGTTCGGCGTACCGCCGGTCAGAGACTGGTCAGAGAATCGTCGACCGGATTCGTCTGAGCTCAGGCTCATCCGGGTGGGTCAGTGCTTCAGTTCGCCGTTATGGGTGACGAGCATCAGGATCGGTCCGGCGATCGCGACGACGCAGATCACGGCGTACGACAGCCAGGCCATCGGTCGCGCGACGATCCCGCTGGCGTGTTCGCCCATCACCTCGCGGTCCTGCGAGACCCGGACGATCGGATAGAACGACAGCGGCATGGCGAGCGCCGAGACGATCACGGCGTACTCCGTCAGCTGGACCGGATGCACGCGGGTCTGGACGACCGCGAAGCCGATACCGGCCGCGGCCAGCATGGTCGCGAACCAGCGCGGCGCGCCGCGGATGCCCTTCGTCTCGCCCCACGGCCAGCCCTGGTGCTGGGCGAGCGCATACCCGCAGGAGAACGCGCTGTCGATGGTGGCACCACCGATCGCGGCGAAGGCCCCGATGGCGGCGGCGTAGAACCCGATCGGCCCGAGCTCGTGCAGGGCCTGCTGGAGCACGGTCGCGAGGCTGTCCGGGGTGAGCCCCAGTGGCATCAGTTGCTGAGCGGCAACGATCGTCAGGCTGGCCGCGATCAGCCCGCCCAGCGGGAACCCGAGACCCGAGTTGGCGCGGTTGACCGGCAGGTCCTTGGTCGTCCACTTCTCCTCGATGGCGCCGGAGGAGTAGAAGTAGATCTCGTACGGCATGATCGCGGCCGCCGTCATGCCGACCACGAAGTACCAGTACTGCGGCCCGCCGCCGCCCGGCACGAACCCGCGGCCGATCTCGTGCCACGCCGGCCCGTGATGGAACATCGCGATCAGATAGACGACCAGGCCCAGGCCGGCGTACCCGAAGACGCGCTCGATCATGCCGAACGACAGCAGCAGACTGGACGCGACGACGATGAGCAGACCGACGAGCGTGAAGAAGCCTTCGTTCCAGCCGAGGAGATAGTGCAACAACAGTCCGAGGCCGCCGAGCTCAGCGGACAAGGTGATCAGGCACACCGCCAGACCGGCCACCAAGGTCGTCGTGGACAACCATCGGGGGTAGCGGTCGCGGACCAGATCGAAGTTCGCCTTCCGGGCGACGATCGCGACCCGGCCGCTGAGCTCGGCCAGCACGACACTGACGATGACGCCGACCAGGACGGCCCACAGCGTTCGATAGCCGAAGAGCGCACCGGCCTGGCTGTTGAACACCAGCTCGCCGATGTCGACGAAGCCGCCGAGCGCCGCGATGATGCCGAGGGCAACGCCGAAGAGCCGCTTCATGGCGTCATCCTGGCGGCGTCGGCGGCGAGCCGCAGCAGCGTCGCGCGGGCGCTCTGGGCGAGGGAGGTGTCGTCGGGCCGGGTCGCGATCGACCCCAGGGCGGCTCCGATCTGATCGGCGAGCTGCTGCAAATCGTCGTACCGCGGGAGCCGCTGGTCGTAGACGTTCTTCTCGATCTGGCTCGTGTCGTCCTGCAGTTCCTGGGCGTGCGCCCGGGCGAACGTCGGTCCGGCCCGGCCCGCGACGATCTCGCCGGCCAGGACTGCCCCGTCGACGGCGTCGGTGTGCAGGCTCTGCGCATTGATCTGCACGCGGTCGGCGGTCGACTCGCAGCCGGTCACCACCAGCAGGCAACCGAGGCACACGGCAACGACCTTCATGGAGAACCAGTTCCCCGGCGTCACACCCTTCAACCGGCGACTGCGCGGTACCCCGACGGTACCGGCGGGCACCCGGAAGATGCGCGACCTGGATGTCGGCGCGCTGCCGATCTGCGGCGAGGACAACCGGCTGAAGGGCATGCTGACCGACCGCGACATCGGTCGTGAAGTGCGTCGCCGACGGTACGGCGCCGTGGTCCGGGTCTGTGAACAGGTGCCGGTGCCGTTGCACCTGGTATTTCCTGTCCCGGGCCACCACAACCTGTTCAATGCCTCCGGACTCGGCTAGTTGCCTGAGACAATTCCGGCGCTGGTGACTGATGTGTGGGATCCTCCGCGATCCACTGGGCGGAGGTGACGTGGCCGGGGTTGCCGGTCGAGCTGGAGGGTTGCCCACTGAAAATATGAGTGGGCAACCCTCCAGCTTTGTGGGCCGGCCAGCTCAGTGGGCCACATTGCGTCGACGTCGTTGTCGGGTGCTCATCTGCGGACTCACCCGGAGGGACCGGGGACCGACGGGGTTGTTTGCGGGGCTGACGTCGGCGTGCGGCTAGGTCGAGTTCTTGCCGACGTGGAAGTGTTGTTCGTAGACGGTTCGGGCCTGGTCGAGAAGGGGCGGGGTGATCCGTGCCAGCGGGCGGACGTTGACGAGCAGTGGCTCGTGATCCGGGCCGTATCCGGCGATGTCGCCGGTGAGCAGCCACGGGTACCGGCCTTCGGCGTCGCCGAGTTCGGCGTACTTGAAGAGCCGCCGGGCGGTCCACTGGATGGTTGCCCGCGGCCACCACGGCTCCGGCTCGACGGTGGTCACGGACAGGCCGGAGAGGTCCACGTCGGCCTCGTAGTCCCGGCTCGGTCCGGCGCGTGCGTCGGCGTTCGGTCCTTCGGAGTACCGGAGGAACACCTCGCTGCGGGTCGCGACGAGGTCGACCAGGGCCGCGAGGTCGTCGATGTCCGGCGGCTGCGAGAGCGTTGCGCCGGGTGCGAACAGTCCTTGCATGTACTCGCGGCACCCGTGGCGCAGGGTGCATACGCCCGTACGCCGTAGGCACCGACGCAGCACGATCTCGACCTGGGAGGTGCGTCATCGGCGTCGCGGTAACCGCCGTACTGCTCGTCACCGTTGTCCGTATCGCCCAGCACTACCGGACCCTGGATGCCGACCGGGTCCGCGACCCGCGCGGGTGACGGTGAATCCCGCGCTGCTTCCGGTGGCGGTGGTGTTGCCGATCGGCGGCGCCGTACTCGCTCCGCTGCTCAGCAGGGTGTCATCACAGGCACCGCCGAGCCGTTCGGCCTGACCTACGCGTTGCTCACCGCCATGGTCGGGAACCTGCTGTTGCCAGCTGCACGCGCCGGCCGGCGATCTTCGTACGGCGGACCTGGTGGCGCTTGGGTTGTTGCTGGCCGGATTCGGGACGAAGGCCGGGCTGATGCCGTTCCACTGCTGGCTGGCCGACGCACACTCCGCGGCTCCAGGTCCAGTGTCGGCGATCGCCGGCGCCGGATCGCTCACGGCGGTCACCGGGTTCGTCTACCACTTGATCGACCACGCATTGTTCAAGACGCTGCTCTTCCTGTGCGCCGGCGCGATCGTGCACGCCACCGGGATGACCAGGCTGTCGCAGCTGGGCGGCCTGGCGCGTTCGCGGTTCTGGCGGGCGGTTGCGGCGCTCGGCGTACTGCCGTGCGGTAGTCACTGCCCGAAACACCGGTTTTCGGGATTTACCCTCACCAGCTGGTAAGGGTACCGCTCAGACGGTCGGCAGGCGGCGACTGTCGATCAGCTGCTGGGCGACCTCGCGGAGTTTGGTGTTGGTGTCCTGGGAGTAGCGCCTGAGCACCTGGAAGGCCTGCTCGCTGTTCAGGTTGTAGCGCTCCATCAGGATGCCCATTGCCTGGCCGACCAGCTTCCGCGCGTCGACCGCGACCTTCAGATGCTCCTCGCGCCGGGCGGCCGCCACCGCCACCGCGGCGTGCCGGGCCAGGATGTAGGCGACCGCCTCCTCGTCAGGGCCGAAGGCGTCCGGTTGCTTGCTGTAGAGGCCTAGGACACCGACGGTGCCGGCCCCGGTCCACAGCGGTACGTCGAGAACGCTGCGGACCCCGAGGTCGAGTACCTTCTTCGCCCAGTCGGGCCAGCGTGCCTCCTGCACGAGGTCCGGTATTGCGACCGTCGCGCGTTCCTCCATGCAGAGCACCAACGGGCCGTCCGCGCCGGCCATCTGGAACTGGTAGATCCCGGCGACGGTCGGATCGGTGACCGCCGGCACCTCCGGACGGCCGCCGGCGGTGCGCAGGGCGACGCCGGCGTACTCGCAGTTCAGTGCCTGGATCGCGAACTCGACCACCGCCTGGACGGTCTCGTCCACACCGTCCGCCTGGTGCATCTCGAGCGCCAGCCGGGAGAAGACGTCAGCGGCCTGCCCGAGGTCCGACCGCACCGGAGGCTCCCCGTCAGGACCTTCCGCACCGATTCTTCGCCGATCGATGTCGTTCACCTGTACATCATGCATCGCGTCCGCCCGCCGGCCCAGACATACCGCTGACCGACGCACTCCGGCGTGGGACGGGCTCGTGCCAGCTCAGGTGCCTTCCCGGAAGTCGAGTCGACGGGTGACGATCTGGTCGGCGATCTCGTTCATGGTCGCGTCATGGGCGAAGGCGTGCGCCCGCAGGATCGCCAAGGCGTCCTCCGGCGCTACTCGCAACTGCACCACGACCATCCCCGTCGCCTGATGAACCACGGACCTGGCAGCCCAAGGCCCGTCGTCCCGCTCCCGCGAAGGGGTGTCGTGCAGTACGGCGGCACCGACCGCGTCGGCGAGGAACTGGACGACGTCGGCGGGCTGGTGCAAACCGATCTCGGTGTAGATGCTGTAGACCCCGAGCGGCCGGCCCGTCGGCCGCATCGGGAAGCAGTGGATGGTGACGTCACCGGCCGTCTCCAGGGCGGACCGGGTGAACTCGGGCCACAGCCGGTCGGCGGCGCCCTGCAGACCGGTGACCACGGGTTCGTTGCGCCGGTAGGCGTCCCGGCAGGGGCCTTCGCCGAGGACGTCCTGGAGGCTCTCGAGCTGCGCGGCCACGCCGTCGGTCGCTGCCAGCGTCATCCTGTTGCCGACGTCGTCGCTGTTGATGCTGATCGAGCTGCCCCGGCCGCCGGCGAGGACCCGGCTCGCCTCGCACAGCCTGACCGCGAGTCGCCGCCGCGGGTCGGTGGCAGCGACGAGCCCGGCAAGGCGCCCGAGCACCGCTGCCCGATCCACAACCGTCGTCTCCCGTGAGTCGATCCGGGCCGTCCGGCCCGGCCAGTTGTGTTCTCCTGTGCCCTTGTTCGCGCCGGTCACACGTCCCGCGGCCGGTGTCAGGCCGACAGCGCGAGTTGGAGGTGGCCGATGATCGTCCGGAGCCGCCGGGAGACCTGCATCTGGCTGACTCCGATCTCGGCGCCGATCTCCGCCTGCGTGTAGTGGTCGACGAAGCGTCTGCGCAGGATCAGCTGATCCCGCTCCGGAAGGCGGTCGACGACCGGCAGGAGGGAGTGGAGTTGGTCGACGAGTTCGTAGGTGTTGCCGGGCTGGGCAACTTCACGCGCCGGTACCGGGGTGCCGGCCTCCGTGGTCCGCTCGGCGTCCAGCGACGTCGGCTGGAAACAGCCGCGGGCTTGTTCGGCCTCGACGATCTCGGCGACGTCGACACTGATCGCCTCGGCGAGCTCGGCATGGTCCGGCCAGTGCCCGAGGGTGAGTGCGAGCGTGGTCTGTACCGCGTTCACCCGGGACTGGATCTCCTGCAGCCGCCGGGGGAGTTTGATCGCCCAGGCGTTGTCGCGGAAGTGGTGCCGGATCCCGCCGCGGATCGTCGGTACGGCGTACGACCGGAAATCCGAGTCCAGGGCCGGCCGGTAGTTGCGGACGGCCCGGATCAGGTGTTCGACGGCGATCTGCTCGAGGTCTTCGTTGTCGACCCCGCGACCGCGGTACCGGCGGGCGATCGTGCGGGCGAGCGGTACGCCGCTGACGATTGCCTCGTCGAGGAGTTGCGCACGGCGTTGGCCGCGGCTGACGTGGGCTGCCCGGAGGAGATGCTCTGTCCGGGCGGACTGTTCGGCGTGGGACGCCTGGACTGGACTACTCGTTGCCATTGCGGGTTGTCCTGCCTGTGTCCGTCCCGGCCGAGTGCGGCGCATGGTTTGGACCGCAACCGGGACCACCAATGGGTACCCGCCGTTTCCGCCGGTGAATCATCGGTGTTTGTGCCTGACGTACGCCGGGATCGCCAGCCAGAACGCCAGGAACCAGACCAGCACCCCGGCCACCACCGCAACAGCGGCACCACGGGGGAGTACGACCTCCAGCGCGATCAGCAACCCTCCGCACATCGAGATGACGAGGAACGCCATACCGCCGCGGGCCAGCCGGTCGGTGATCGCGACCAGGCGATCACGCATGCCCTGCTGGTAGAGGACCCGGTGGAAGGCCACAGGTGCCAGGAACAACACGACCGCGAGCGCTGCGGCGGTCAGTGTGCACGCGTAGACGGCGTGCGTGAACCCGTCCGTGCTGTGGAACTGGTTCTGGAACGCGATACCGAGCAGGAAGGCGAACAGGATCTGCGTGCCGGTCTGCATCAGCCGCAGCTCCTGCAGCAGCTCGTTCCAGTGCCGATCGAGCCGCTCACCGGACGTCTCACCGGCGCGCTGGTACGTGAGCGAATCCTTGAGCGAATCCATGACCGCCCGCCTTCCGTCGTACCGGGCCGGTACCCGGCAGGACACCCCCGACACCTGCATCACCAGCCACCGGATGCCTCAGCACTTGATGCTCTCGACCGGCGGCGACGGCTGTCGCACAATAATGCTGGCTAGGGGAGACGGTGACTGGGGAGGTGGTGGGATGCTGGGCTCTGATCCGGACGTGGCGTCGGCCTTCGCCCGGCTGGCGGTCGAGCTGCATTCGGTCTCCGGGATCGACGAGACGGCCGACGCGGTGGCTGTCTTCGCCCTGAGCGCCGTCGGGTGCCGGTACGTCGCGATCGAGCTGGCCCGGGCGGGTGGCGGTGCCGAGATCGTGGCGGCGACGGATCCGGTGGTCGAGCGGATCCTGCAGTGGCAGTTGACGATCGGTGACGGGCCGATGCTGCACGCCTTGTCGACCGGCGTGGCCGTGCACGTGGCCGATCCCGCGACCGACACCCGCTGGCCGTTGTGGAGCAGGTTCGTGGCCGATCTCCCGGTCGGCAGCGTCCTGCACGTGCCGCTGACCACCGGCGAACCGCTCGGCGTGCTGTCGCTGTACCACGCGAAGCCGCAGGGCTTCACTCTCGACGACGAGGCGATCGCCGAGATCCTGGCCCGGCACACGGCGATCGCGGTCGCGACCGCCCGGCACACGACCGCGCTGGTGGACCAGATGGACGCCCGCCGGCTGATCGGCCAGGCGATGGGCATTCTGATGGAGCGCTTCGGCCTCAACGGCGACCAGGCGTACGCGATCCTGCGCCGCTACTCCCAGGAAACCAGAACCAAACTCCGCGACGTCGCTCTCGAAGTCGTCAACACCCGCAACCGGTGACCGACCGGGGGATCACCCGCCTCCTGCCGACGTCGGGAGGTGGGTGACCGCGGGCAGCGGGGCGTGGCCGGCGGCCGCGTGGACGAGGCGTTCGAGGGCGGTCGTCCAGAAGATGTCGTAGTGGTGGAGGCGGCCGGCCGAGATGCCACCCTGCGTCAGGATCAGGTGGGAGCCGCTCCGCGCCGGGACCACGTCCACGAGGACCGTGCTCGGTCGATGCGGCGGGTCGTTGAAGTCTGCCTGGAAGTAGTGCGGTGGTTCGCAGGTCGTGACGATGCCGGTCTGCTGCGCATGGTGCGCGATCGCGACCAGGAAGCCGCCGTACTGCGTGTCACTCAGCAGCGTGGCCCCAAGCCAGCTGCTGAGGAGTTCCGGCCTGGTGATGAGGTTCCACAGGCGGTCCGCGTCACAATTCAGCGTCCTGACATATCTGAGCTGTGGCGCCCTAGCCGTCCGTTCTGGGTGCGTTGTGTGCGCCATACGTCCCTAGTGCCCATCCATCGCTCCTGGTAGTCGCGGCTACAGGGCCTCGCGGGCGTAGATGATGTAGGCGACCGGGGTGCCGATGAGCATGGTGGCGGCCAGGAGGAGGATCAGGATGTTGCGGAAGCGTTCTACGCCCAGGGACGTGGTGTAGAAGGAGTCCGGGTTGCGCTGGTCGTAGACGATATCGACCTTGTCGCCGATGTGCCGGGCGTGGCTCCACAGCTGCGGGGTCTGGGTCGTGGTGTGGAAGCTGCCGTCGGCGGATCTGAAGCCGATCGTGACCTCGGTGCCGCCGCCCGTTCCCTGGGGCTCGGACGGGAGTTTGTGGGCGGCGACGATCTCGCCGCGCGCCCGGGCCTGGTGGTCGGCCAGGTCGCCGAGGTCGTTGATCCGGTGGACGCCCCAGAACAGCGTGACGATGCCGACCGTGAACATGCCGACCGCCATCGCAGTGAACACGGTCCAGGTGACGACGACGCCGAGTTGCCTCCGGCGGGTCAGCCGCCGCGCCGAACACTGGGTGCTCACAGCTCTCAAGAGAACTCGGCGTCCGCGTTCTGTCCACTCGAACCGGCGCGCCGCGTCGCGGTACCGAATGCCTGAATCTGCCTGTCTTCAAGCCTTGACGAGCAGTTCTGCGCAATGGCTAACTGTCGGCACCCGCCTGTCCGAGGAGACTCGATGCGCCTGCTCCGGTCTGCTGTCTGCGTGCTCGCCCTGGCCGCCCCGTTCGCGATCGCGCCGCCCTTGGCAGGCGCCGCCCCACCACCAGCCGTCTCACTACCCGTCGCCGTGTCCCCCCAGCCGCAGCAGCTCGTGCAGCGCGACGACGGCTTCCCGATCACCCCGGTGGTCGGTCTCGTCCGTACGGCGCGCACCGATGCCGACGCCGAGCGCGTCGTACGGCAGGCGCTGGCCCGCGCCGGCGTGAAGACGGTCCGGACCACCGACGGCGCCGACCCCGGTACGCCGACCACGATCTGGCTGGGCCGCGACGCGCAGGTGCTCAACGCGCTCCGCGTCAAGGACAGCACCGGGCTCCCCGCCGAAGGGTACGTACTGGCTGCCGGTCGCGGCCGGGACGACCGGGCCCAGGTAGTGCTCGACGGCGTCGATGCCGACGGCACCTACTACGCGGCGCAGTCGTTCGCCCAGCTGATCCAGGCTCACGCCGGACGCGACCGGCTGCCCGGTGTCGCGATCCGCGACTGGCCGACGATGCGCTACCGCGGCGCGATCGAGGGCTTCTACGGTACGCCGTGGTCGCAGGCCGACCGGCTGGACGAGCTCAGCTACCTCGGCGAGCACCGGATGAACACCTACGAGTACGCGCCGAAGGACGACCCGTACCACCGCGAGCAGTGGCGCGACCCGTACCCGGCCGACAAGCTCGCGCAGCTCGCCGAGCTGGTCACCCGCGCCCGGCAGAACAAGGTCGACTTCACGTTCGCGCTGTCGCCCGGCCTGTCGATCTGCTACACGTCCGAGGCCGACTTCCAGGCGCTGATCGCGAAGTTCGAGGCGTTGTACGACGTCGGCGCGCGTTCGTTCAACGTGCCGCTCGACGACATCGACTACAACAGCTGGCACTGCGACGCGGACAAGGCGAAGTACGGGACGGGCGGTGGCGCCGCCGGGCGGGCGCAGAGCGATCTGCTGAACCGGGTGCAGCGCGAATGGGTGCAGACCAAGCCGGACGTCGCCCCGCTGCAGATGGTGCCGACCGAGTACTACAACGTCAGCGAGACACCGTACAAGCAGGCCCTGCGCGACCAGCTCGACAGCCACGTCGTCGTGCACTGGACCGGGATCGGGGTGGTGCCGCGGACGATCACCGCGGCGCAGGCGGCCCAGGCGAAGGCGGTGTTCGGCCACGACATCCTGATCTGGGACAACTACCCGGTCAACGACTACGCGGCCGGCCGACTGCTGCTCGCGCCGTACACGGGCCGCGAACCGGCCATCGCGGACAGCGTCGCCGGCGTCATCTCGAACCCGATGAACCAGGCCGCGGTCAGCAAGGTCGCGCTGTACTCGTTCGCCGAGCTCGGCTGGAATCCCGCGAAGTACGACCCGCAGGCGTCCTGGCGTCGCGCTCTCGCCGAACGGGCGGGCGGCGACCCGGGTGTGACCGCCGCCCTCCAGGTGTTCGCCGATCTCAACACGTACGACGGCACGCTGCACCCGGAGAGCGCTCCGGTGTTCGCCGCCGCGGTCGACCAGTTCTGGCAGCTGTGGCGGTCCGGCCGCCGTCCCGAAGCGATCGCGGTACTGCGACCGAAGGTGAACGCGATCGCCGCCGCTCCGGCCACCATCCGCGCCAAGGTGGTCGACCCCGCCTTCGCCGTCCAGGCCGAATCGTGGCTCAAGGCAACGGAGCTGTGGGGCCAGGCAATGAACAGCGCCATCGATCTGCTGGCCGCCCTGGATGCGGGTGACGGAGCGCGCGCCTGGACCGCGCGCCAGCAGGTGAGCGCACTCGTCGCCCAGGCGAAGGCGATCCGCGACAGCCGGCTCCCGCACAGCGGCACCTATCCGCGGATCGGCGAGGGCGTCGTCGACGAGCTGATCGCCGAGACCGCCCGCGTCCAGGACCGCTGGCTCGGCGTCCAGCCCGGACGTACGGCGACGACCAGCCTCGGCACGTACCAGGACAACGGGCCGGCCCGGATGATCGACGGCGACCCGAACACGTACTACTGGAGCAACGGCTCGCCGAGCTCCGGCTCCGAGATCCGCGTCGATCTTGGTCAACTGTCGACAATCGGATCGATCACCATCCTGATGGGCAAGTCGTCGAGCCCGAACGACTACATCCACTCCGGAGCGCTCGAGTACTCGGCCGACGGCACCCGCTGGACCGAGCTCACCCGCGCGACCACGGCCGAGGTACGTGCCACGGCCCCGGCGGGCACGACCGCGCGCTACGTCCGGTACCGCTCGTTGAGCTCGAGCGACTACTGGCTGGTCGTCCGCGAGTTCACGGTCGAGACGATCGGCGGGCGGACGACCACCCTGACCGCGAGCGGTACGCCGGCCCCCGCCGCGGGCTCGTCGTTCCAGCAGGCCGTGGACGGCAACCTCGACACCGCCTACGTGCCGTCGACCGCGCCCGTCGCCGGCGATGTGTTGACAATCGGATTGTCGACACCGCGGGAGCTGGCCGGTCTCACGGTCCTGCAGCGGACCGTCGGGTCGGCGGACGTCGAGGTTCAGGTCGGGGGAGTGTGGCAGCGCGTCGGCTCCGTGTCGTCGGCGTACGCCGAGCTTCCGGTAGCGGACCTGAAGGCGGAAGCCGTGCGGCTGGTGTGGACGGGCGGTACGCCGGCCGTGGCCGAGGTGGTTCCGCTGTGGTCCGACACCCCGTTGGCCGCGGTGCGTGTCGACGAGAACCGTGCCGACGTGGTCCGCGGCCAGACCTCGACCTTCACCGTCGACGTCGCGGCCGAACGCGGCGCCGACGTCAGCGGCACGCTCGCCATCACGCCACCGACAGGCTGGACGGTCGACGCGGCGTCGTCCGTCAGGGTCAAGCGCGGCTTCACCCAGTCCGTCCCGGTCAAGCTGACGCCACCCGCCGACGCACCCCTCGCCGACGTGGACATCCCGGTAAAACTCACCGTCGGGCGGACCGTCTTCGACGCAGTGCTACCAGTCGCCGTCCGTCCGCGGACCGCGACGACGAACATCGCCCTGCACCGCCCGGCCGTTGCCTCCAGCATCGAGCCCGGTACGTCGTTCACCGCAGACCTGGCCGTCGACGGCAACCCCGGCACCCGCTGGGCCTCCGGCTACGACGACGCCTCCTGGCTGCAGGTCGACCTCGGTACTCCGACCCGCCTCGGCAAGGTCGTACTGCGCTGGGAGACGGCATACGGATCGGCGTACCGGATCCAGGTGTCCGACGACGGGACCACCTGGACGACCGCGACCGAGGTCGCGAACGGCGACGGTGGTGTCGACACGCTCTGGCTCGATACCACCGCCCGGTACGTCCGCCTGCAGGGCATCCATCGGGCAACGCAGTACGGCTACTCGCTCTACGAACTGGAGGTCTACCCCGCGACCTAGCAGATGAGGCGCCGGATGAGAGGACGCTGAGAGGGGCGTGTGTGGGGCGCACCGGCGACCTACCGTGGAGTGGTGCGTACGGGTGGGCACGGGGTCCGGCTGCTGACGCGGCTCTTCGGCGTCAGTGCGCTCGCCGGCGCCCTCGCGGCCGGCCTGGTCGTGCCGATCGCGGGCTTCGTCGGCGTCGCCAGCGAGGCGGTGGTGGACACGCTGCGCAGCCTGCCGAAGGCGTTGAACAGCCGGCCCGCCGACGTCGGGACGCGGATCCTGGCCGCGGACGGCAGCCTGATCGCGAACCTGTACGAGGAGAACCGGGTCCCGGTCGGGCTGGACAAGGTCGCGCCGGTGATGCGGCAGGCGATCATCTCGACCGAGGACTCGCGGTTCTATCAGCACGGAGCGATCGATCTGCAGGGCACGATGCGCGCGCTGATCCGCAACCACACCCAAGGCACCGAGCAGGGCGGCTCGAGCATCACTCAGCAGTACGTGAAGCTGACGCTGCTCGAGAACGCCCGGACCCCGGCGGAGCAGCGCGCCGCGACGGCCCCGACGTACCAGCGGAAACTCGTCGAGCTGCGGTACGCGATCGCGGTCGAGCAGCAGCAGTCCAAGGACCAGATCCTGGACGGGTACCTGAACCTCGCGAACTTCGGCGACGGGGCGTACGGCGTGCAGTCGGCCGCCCAGCACTACTTCGGCGTGAACGCCGCGGACCTCAGCCTGCCGGAGGCTGCGATGCTGGCCGGGCTGGCGAAGAACCCGAGCGGGTACGACCCGGTCACCCACCCCGCGCAGGCGACCGACCGGCGCGCGACGGTGATCCAGCGGATGCTGCAGCTCGGCGTCATCTCGCTCGCCGAGGCGAACTCGGCCCTCCGGTCGCCGGTGATCGACCTGTCCCAGATGCACCTGGTGCCGAACGGCTGCGGCAACTCGGCGTTCCCGTTCTACTGCGAGTACGTCGTCTCCAAGCTGCTCGCCAACCCGGCGCTCGGCGCGACGGTCGCGGTCCGCGACCAGTACCTGAAGACCGGCGGGCTGACGATCCGGACGTCGCTCGACCCGCGGATCCAGGCCGCGGCGCAGAAGTCGATCGACGAGCACAGCAAGCCGACCGACAACACGATCGCCGCGCTCACGGTCGTCCAGCCGGGCACCGGGCTGGTCAAGGCGATGGTGCAGAGCACGCCGTACGGCGAGGGGCGCCACGAGACGGCGTACAACTACAACGTCGAGAAGTCGTACGCGGGCGGGTACGGCGGGTTCCAGAACGGCTCGACGATGAAGGCGTTCACGATCGCGGCGGCGATCCAGCAGGGGATCCCGATCGACTACAAGATCGACTCACCGAAACAGATCGACCTGAGCATGGTCCCGTTCCGGACCTGCACGGGGTGGACGCGCGACCAGAACTACCAGCCGAAGAACTCGTTGAAGAGCGGCAACTTCACCATGGTCGACGGCGCCCGGTACTCCGTGAACACGTACTTCCTGCAGCTGTCCCGCAAGACCGGGCTGTGCGCGCCGGCCACGATCGCGGCCAAGCTCGGGATGTACAACGCGCAGACGTTGCAGCCGCTGGAGCAGGTCGTCTCGTTCACGCTCGGTGTCGGGTACGTGACCCCGCTGATGCTGTCGAACGCATACGCGACCTTCGCGGCCCGCGGCGTGTACTGCGAGCCGCTGCTGGTCACGTCGGTCATCGACCAGAACGGCAAGTACCTGTCGACGCCGGCCCAGTCCTGCAAGCAGGCCATCGAACCGTGGGTCGCCGACGGCGTCAACCGGGTGCTGAGCGCGGTCATGCAGCCAGGTGGGACCGGTGGGAACCTGAAGTTCGGCAGCTGGGACCTGGCCGGCAAGACCGGCACGATCAACCAGAACCTGGCGGTCTGGTTCTCCGGCTACTCCCCGAACCTCGCGGCCGCCGCGGTCGTCGCCGACGCGACCCCGCCGTACACGAACCTGATCGGGCAGACGCTGGACGGCCAGACCATCTCCGACCCGACCGGCTCCGGCACCGCCGGCCCGATCTGGGAGACCGCGATGCGCGGCGCCCTCGAGGGCCTGCCCCGCGACCACTTCACCGCCCCACCGTCCCGCGTCCTCGGCAGCCTCGGACCGTAACCGCAAGCGAGTGGACCTCCAGGCACGCAAAACCCCCGGAAACGGGGTGAATTCGGGCCTTTCGGGCGGGTTCTGCCTGCGTGCAGGTCCGCACTACCCGGGCGGGACCGGGTCGAGCCCGGGTCCAGGCGCTGATCGGGTACACCGACCCGACGCCGGCCAACCCGACGCCGGCCAACCCGACGCCGGCCAACCCGACGCTGGCCCGTCCGATGACGCCCGGCGGCCGGTGCTGTGTCAGGTGCTGCTTTCCAGTAGGGACAGCGAAGCAGCGGCAGCGGTGGTGCTGTCGCCCGCTTCGATGGCGGCGGCCAGGGCTTCGTGCCAGCTGTCCTCGCCGGACGAGAAGACCTGCAGGCACTTGTCGTCGCGGACGCTTTCGGCGAGGGCCCGGGCGAAGCTCGTGTAGAGCTCGATGAGGACCGGGTTGTGCGAGGCGCGGGCCACGCACAGGTGGAACTCGACGTCGTTGGTGACGAAGGCGGCCTCGTCACCCGCTTCGCCGGCAGCGGCCCGTGCCATCAGCGCCCTGTCCAGCGCGCGGACGTCGGCGCTGGTACGACGGGACGCGGCCAGCCCGGCGGCCACGATGTCGAGGCCGCGGCGGACCTCGACCACGTCGCTGTGTTCGGCCACGCCGAGCCGGCGCCGGATCGCGACGTCGGTGGCGTCCCGGGCGGTCACGTAGGTGCCGTCGCCCTGCCGGGTGGCGAGCAGGCCGGCATGCACCAGGCCGCGCACCGCCTCGCGGACCGACGCCCGGCTGACACCGAGCTGACCGACCAGTTCGGTCTCCGACGGGATGCGCTCACCGACCGACCACCGGCCCGCGGTGATCTCCTCGCGGAGCTGGGTTCCGACGGACTCGACCAGAGAGACCCGCTCGACTTTTTTCATCGCAGCCTCTTCCTCAAACATCAGATGACTGGTAATCCTATCACCAAGCAACCCCGAGATCCCGGCTCGGTTCCGACGAACATCCTCCTGAGGAGGTCGGTCCGATGCACTCGACTGAATCACCGAACCAGCTCGCCTCCGAGCAGGTTCGCCAGACCAAGCCTGCTCCTGGGCCTGCTCCTGGGCCTGCTCCTGGGCCTGACCCTAGGCCCGGCTCCGGTTCCGACGCGGTGTCGGTGGTCGGTCGCGTCCTGGACGCGATCCCGTTCAACCGTGCGCACCGCCTGATCCTGCTGATGGTATTGCTCGGCGCGTTCTTCGACGTGATGGAGGAGAACTCGCTCGGCGCCGTCGGCCCGGCGCTGAAGTCGGTGTGGAACATCTCCACGCCCGAGCTCGCCTTCCTGCAGACCGTCACGATCGGCGCGATGATCATCGGCAAGGTGGTCACCGGCGCGCTCGGCGACCACAAGGGCCGCCGGTTCGCGCTCGGGTTCAACCTCGCCATCTACTGTCTCGGCGCGCTGATCTGCGCGCTCGCCCCGGGGTACGCCGTACTCGCGATCGGCCGGTTCATCGTCGGCGTCGGCCTCGGCGGCGAGATCGCCGCCGGGATGACGATGCTCAGCGAACTGGTGTCGACGAAGTACCGCGGCGCGGTGGTCGCCTCGCTGAACGTCGGCGCCGGCGGCTTCGGCAACGTGGTGTCGTTCGGCTTCGCGGCCGTCATCCTCGGGCCGCTCGGCAACTTCTTCGGCGGCCCGCACAACAGCTGGCGGTGGATGTTCGGCCTGCTGGTGCTGCCCGCGCTGCTCGTGCTCGTGTACCGGCGGTTCCTCCCGGAAACACCGCGCTTCCTCGCCTCGCGGGGCCGGATCGACGAGGCGAACGGCGTCCTCACCCGGCTGGCGAACGGCCGCCTGAAGGACACCGGCGGCCCGGTCACGCCGTACATCCAGAACCCCGGTGCCATGGCGGCCCCGGTCGAGAAGGTGCGACTGTCCGAGGTGTTCCGCGGCGTCCTGCTCCGGCGTACGGCGTCCCTGGCGGTGATCTCGTGGATGACCTTCGGTGCGCAGGTGACCGTACTGGTGCTGATGCCGACGATCCTCGTCGAGCAGGGCTACACGATCACCAAGAGCCTCGCGTTCACGATGGTGATGAACCTGGGCAGCCTGTTCGGCGCCGCCGCGGCGACCTGGGCGGCGCTGCGGCTGCCGCGCCGCGCGGTGATCACCGGCGGTGCCGTCGCGGCCTGCCTGGCGGCGCTCGCGTTCGGGTTCCTGGCCAAGTCGCCGGCGCTGGTGCTGATCCTCGGCGCACTGTTCCAGTTCTTCGTGCTGCTGCTGAACAGCACGATCTTCGCGTGGGCCCCGGAGCTGTATCCGACCCGGGTCCGCGCGTTCGGCACCGCGATGGTGGCGGTCCAGGGCAATGTCGCCGGGGCGTTCGTCCCGATCGGCGCCGGGCTGCTGCTCGACCACGCAGGCGTGGTCGCGGTGTTCGTCCTGATCGCCGTCATGTACTGCGTGATGGCGGTCGCGAGCCGGTTCGCGCCGGAGACGCACGGCCGCTCGCTCGAGGACATCAACTCCGAAACAACATCCCAAGGAGTCTCACAATGACCCGTCTACACGTCAGCGCCACCTCGCACTGGCCGAACTACCTCCCGGAGTACGTCGCCCGCGAGCTCGGGTACTACGAGGCCGAGGGCCTGGAGTTCTCCCGGTCCGCGCCGGACGACTGGACGCAGGTACTGCGGGACCTCGAAGGCGGCACCGCGGACGTCGTACTGGGCGGCCTGTGGGTGCCCGCGATGTACCACGGCCGCGGCCGCGAGTACCGCGCCTTCGCCCAGCTGAACGCGCGCAACCCGAAGGCGCTGGTGACCCGTGAGCCGGTCGCGGACTTCGACTGGAAGGACCTCGAGGGCAAGATCGTGCTCGCACCGGGCGCCGGCGGCACCGCGCCGTTCGTGCACACCGCCGGGCTGATGCGCGCGGCCGGTGTCGACATGTCGAAGGTGCGCTGGGTCCGCGACCTGTCCGGGTCCATGCTGACCGAGCTGTTCCTGGGCGGGATGGGTGACGCGCTCGTCACCGACCTGGTGAACGCCCAGTTCCTCGAGCACCGCCGGCAGGCATTTGTTGCCGTCCGCCACGATCGGGCCGGCGGCCTGATGCCGAACAGCGTGTACTACACGACCGACGACGTACTCGCCCGCGACGACCAGGTGGTGCAGCGGTTCTACCGCGCGCTGCAGAACGCGTACGACTGGCTGAAGGCGCACGAGGCGGCCGAGCTGACCGACCTGCTGGCGCGGGAGTGGCCGTCGCTGGACACCGGTGTCCTGGTGTCGATTGTCGACGATCTGCGCGCGAGCGGGATCTGGGACGACCTGCGGATCAGCGAGGACGGGTACGGCGAGTGGATGCGGATCCTCGTCGAGGACGGTCTGCTCGACGAGTCGCCGGCGTACGACGATCTGGTCTGCAACGACATGGTGCTGCCATGAGCATCGGCAGGCCGATCCTCGCGCTCAGCCGGGCGGAGATCGCCAAGACGCTGGAGATGCCGGCCGTCATCGACGCGGTGGAGAAGGCGCACGCCGCGCTGTCCACCGGCGGCGCCGTGCAGGCGGAGCGGTCGACGGTCCAGGTTCCCGGCTGTACGACGTTGCTGGTGCCGATGACCGCGGCGATCGGGTCGCAGTCCGCGGGCATCAAGCTGCTCACCGACACCCCTGCCAACCTCGCCCGGAACCTGCCGGTGCAGCAGTCGACGATCCTGCTGGTGGATCCGGAGACCGGTACCTGTGAGGCGATCCTGGACGGGCCGGCGCTCACCTTGTTCCGTACGGCGGCGGCCTCGGCGGTTGCCACCAAACATCTCGCACGCCGGCAGGCGCGGACGCTCGGGCTCGTCGGCGCTGGTGCGCAGGCGCGGGCTCATCTCGAGGCGCTGTCGTGTGTGCTGCCGATCGAGCGGGTCGTGGTGTGGAGCCGGACGAAGGAGCGGGTCGAGGCGTTCGTCGCGTATGCCCAGGACCGGGTCGGAGAGGTTGTTGTTGCCGAAGGCCCCGAACAGGTTGTCCGGCAGGCCGAGGTGCTGTGTACGTTGACGCCTTCCAGGGAGCCGATCGTGCGGGGGGAGTGGTTCGCTCCGGGGCTGCACGTCAATGCCGTGGGGGCGCCGCCGCGGCCGGATCATCGCGAGATCGACAGCGCGGGGATCGCCCGCAGCAAGGTCGTCGTGGACAGCTACGACGTCGTACGGCGGGAGTCGGGCGACGTACTGGTTCCGCTCGCCGAGGGGCTGATCACGGAGGAGCACTTCAGCACCGAGCTCGGTGACGTGGTCGCCGGCATCCGGCCGGGTCGCCGTACGGACGACGAGATCACGCTGTTCGACTCGGTCGGGCTCGGCCTGCAGGACATGGCCGCCGCCCGCCTCGCCGTCGACGCCGCCCGCCGTACCGGCCTGGGCGTCGAGCTCCGCCTCAACTAGACGTGTGACCCGCCGCTCGCCGGGATCGAGACGGCGGGTCACACCCCCACTCATCGACCAGAGGAAGTGACACCGGATGCCCACACCGAGCCCCGGATACTCGATCACCGCACGGGTCGAGGCTCCGGCCTCGCCGCACATCACCACCGCGCTGACCACCGCGATCGGTGAGGCCGGCGGCGCGCTGACCGCGCTGGACGTGGTGGAGTCGCGCGCCGACCGGATCGTCGTCGACGTCACCTGTGACGCGATCGACGCGAACCACTCGTCCGCGCTGGAGAAGGCGCTCGGTGCGGTCCCGGGCGTGGTCGTCCGCAAGGTCAGCGACCGGACGTTCCTGCTGCACCTCGGCGGCAAGCTGACGGTGGTGCCGAAGGTGCCGCTGAAACACCGCGACGACCTGTCCCGCGCGTACACACCCGGCGTTGCCCGGGTCTGTCAGGCGATCGCGGAGAACCCGGCCGACGCCCGCCGGCTGACGATCAAACGGAACACGGTCGCGGTCGTCACCGACGGCTCGGCGGTCCTCGGCCTCGGCAACATCGGTCCGGCCGCGGCGCTGCCGGTGATGGAGGGCAAGGCCGCGCTGTTCCAGCAGTTCGCCGGCGTGGACGCCTGGCCGGTCTGCCTGGATACCCAGGACACCGACGCGATCGTGGAGATCGTGCGTGCGATCGCGCCCGTGTACGGCGGAGTGAACCTGGAGGACATCGCGGCGCCGCGCTGCTTCGAGATCGAGAAGCGGCTGCGGGAGCTGCTCGACATCCCGGTGTTCCACGACGACCAGCACGGTACGGCGATCGTCGTACTGGCGGCGCTGCAGAACGCGCTGCGAGTGGTGGGTAAGCGGATCGAGGACGTCCGGATCGTGGTGTCCGGGGTCGGCGCGGCCGGCCATGCGATCATCCGGCTGCTCGCCGCGCAGGGTGCGGGCGAGATCGTCGGCTGCGGTCGCACCGGCGCGGTGCACTCGGGGCAGACGGGACTCGACGAGTACCGCGGGTGGATCGCCGCGAACACCAACCCGCGTGGCGAGACCGGCACGCTGACCGAGGTACTGCCCGGCGCCGACATCTTCATCGGCGTCTCCGGGCCGGGGCTGCTGACCGGGGACGACATCGCCACGATGGCCGACGACGCGATCGTGTTCGCACTCGCCAACCCGGACCCGGAGGTCGACCCGGCGGAGGCCGGTGAGCACGCCGCCGTGGTCGCGACCGGGCGGTCCGACTACCCGAACCAGATCAACAACGTGCTTGCATTTCCCGGGTTCTTCCGCGGCATGCTCGACGCCGGCGCGCACCAGATCACCGATGCCGTGATGCTGGCCGCCGCGGACGCGATCGCGAACTCGGTCGCGGCCGAGGAGCTGAACGCGACGTACATCGTGCCGAGTGTGTTCGACGCGGCCGTCGCCCCGGCGGTCGCGGCTGCGGTCCGGCAGGCGGTGACCAATGCCTGAGATGCTGACCCCGGAGGCGGTGGAGTTCGTCCACGAACTGCATCGCGAGTTCGGTGCCCGGCGCAACGAACTGCTGGCGGCCCGGCAGGTCCGCCGGGCCGAGGTGGCGCGCAGCGGGCGGCTGGACTTCCTGCCCGGGACGGCCGCGATCCGGGCCGGCAACTGGACGGTCGCCCCGGCGCCGGACGACCTCCGCGACCGCCGCGTCGAGATGACCGGCCCGACCGACCGGAAGATGACGATCAACGCGCTGAACTCGGGCGCGCGCGTCTGGCTCGCAGACCAGGAGGACGCCAGTACGCCGCACTGGCACAACGTGATCGGCGGCCAGCAGAACCTGTACGACGCGATCCGCCGGACGATCACTTACACCTCCGAAGCCGGCAAGGAGTACACGCTCGCCACAGACCACCGGCTCGCGACGATCGTGATGCGGCCCCGCGGCTGGCACCTGGACGAGCGGCACGTCGAGGTGGACGGCGAACCGGTGGCCGGCGCGATCGTCGACTTCGGGCTGTACTTCTTCCACAACGCGGCGGAGCTGATCGCGCGCGGGAGCGGGCCGTACTTCTACCTGCCGAAGCTGGAGAGCCACCTCGAGGCCAGGCTGTGGAACGACATCTTCGTGCACGCCCAGGACCGGCTCGGCATCCCGCAGGGCAGCGTCCGCGCGACGGTGCTGATCGAGACCATCCCGGCCGCGTTCGAGATGGACGAGATCCTGTACGAGCTCCGCGACCACGCCTCCGGGCTGAACGCGGGCCGCTGGGACTACCTGTTCAGCGTGATCAAGTACTTTCGCGACTCCGGCCCCGACTTCGTACTCCCGGACCGGAACGCGGTGACGATGACCGCGCCGTTCCTGCGTGCGTACACGCGGTTGCTGGTCCAGACCTGTCACCGCCGCGGCGCGTTCGCGATGGGCGGGATGGCCGCGTTCATCCCGAGCCGCAAGGACCCGGAGGTGAACGAGCTCGCGTTCGCGAAGGTCCGCGCGGACAAGCAGCGCGAGGCCGGCGACGGGTTCGACGGCTCCTGGGTCGCGCACCCGGACCTGGTGCCGATCTGCCGGGAGGTGTTCGACGGCGTCCTCGGCGACCGCCCGAACCAGCTGGACAAGCCGGTCGAGGACGTCGTGATCGCCGCGGCCGACCTGATCGACCTGCGCTCGACGCCCGGTGAACCGACCGAGGCCGGGCTGCGCAACAACGTCCGCGTCGGCCTGCTGTACGTCGAGGCGTGGCTGCGCGGGAACGGTGCCGTCGGCATCGACAACCTGATGGAGGATGCGGCCACCGCCGAGATCGCGCGCTCGCAGATCTGGCAGTGGGTGCACAATCAGGTGAAGCTCGACACCGGCGAGCAGGTCACCGCCGGCCTCGTCGAGCAGATCATCGTCGACGAGCTGGAGGCGATCCTGGAGTCCGTTGGTGCGGACACGTTCCGGGCCGGCCAGTTCGGCAGCGCGCGGCGGATCTTCACCGACGTCGCCCTCGCCGACACCTACGCCGACTTCCTCACGCTCCCGGCGTACGACGCCGTACTGGAGGCAGAATGCGCATCCTGATCGCGAACGTCAACACGACGCAGGCGATGACCGAGACGATCCGTGCCTCGGCCGCGGCGTCCGCGTCCGAGGGGACCGAGATCATCGGTCTCACCCCGGACGTCGGACCTGAGTCCGTCGAGGGCAACTTCGAGAGCTACCTGGCCGCGGTCGCGGTGATGGACGCGGTCGTCCGGTACGACGGCAAGTACGACGCCGTGATCCAGGCCGGGTACGGCGAGCACGGGCGGGAGGGGCTGCAGGAGCTCCTCGACGTACCGGTCGTCGACATCACCGAGGCGGCGGCCCAGGTCGCGATGCTGATCGGCCGGAGCTACTCGGTGGTGACGACGCTGGACCGCGCCGTACCGCAGATCGAGGACCGGCTGCTGCTGGCCGGACTCTCCGCACGCTGTGCATCGGTACGGGCCAGCGGTCTCGCCGTACTGGAGCTCGAAGCGGACCCGGAACGGGCGGTCGACGCGATCGTCGAGCAGTCGGTCAGGGCGGTGACCGAGGACCGCGCCGAGGTGATCTGCCTGGGCTGCGGGGGAATGGCCGGTCTGGACCGCAAGGTCGCTGCAGCCACCGGGGTGCCGGTGGTGGACGGGGTGGCGGCGGCGGTGCAGCTGGCGGAGTCGCTGGTGCGGCTCGGCCTGTCGACCAGCAAGATCCGCACCTATGCCACACCGCGGCCGAAAATCGTCACCGGCTGGCCGCTGGGCACGTAGCAACAACTGACTTTCCAGAATCCCTTGAAACGTCAGACGACTGGTAATCATACTAAACGCACCGAGATCCCGGCTCGATCGTCAGCAGCATTCCTTTCCCCTCAAGGAGGTCGGCCCGATGCAATCCTCGGACTCACGAACCACCGCAGTACCACAATCCAACGGCCGCCTCTCGGAGGTGATGGACCGGATCGGCTGGACCCGCGCGCACTGGATCGTGGCCGGCCTGGTCCTGGCCGGGATGTTCTTCGACGCGCTCGAACAGGACACCACCGGCGCCATCACCGAAGGGCTGAAGGCCTCCTTCGGGATGGGCACCGCGGATCTCGCCTTCCTGAACACCGTGATGATCATCGGTGGACTGGTCGGCCGGCTCGCCACCGGCTACATGGCCGACCGCAAGGGCCGCCGGTATGCGCTCTCGTTCAACCTGTTGCTCTACACGCTCGGCGGCATCCTGAGCGCGATCGCGCCGAACCAGGCCTTCCTCGAGGTGTCCCGGTTCATCGTCGGGATCGGCCTCGGCGGTGAGTTCACGGTCGGGCTCGCGCTGGTCACCGAGATGGTCGCGACGAAGTACCGCGGGACCGTCGCAGCCTCGCTGAACATCGGCTCCGGCGGTGTCGGGAACTTCGTTGCCTTCGGCCTCTTCCTGATCGTGCTCGGCCCGCTGAACGACGTGCTCGGCGGGACCTCGGCGAGCTGGCGCTGGCTGTACGTGCTGCTCGCCGTACCAGCGCTGCTGATCGTCTTCATCCGCCGGTACATGCCCGAGTCGCCACGGTTCCTGCTCTCCAAGGGCAGGCTCGACGAGGCGAACGAGGCACTCACGGCGTTCGCGTCCGGCAAGCTGAGCCGCAAGGGTCGCGGTCCCGTCACGCCGTACCTGACCACGGCCGACATCCCCGACGTCGTCGGGCAGTCGGTTCCGCTGCGGACGCTGGTGTCGATCGGCTCGCTGCGCCGTACCGCCGCCATCGGGGTCGCGTCGTGGATGTCGTTCGGCGCGCAGATCACGCTGCTGGTGCTGATGCCGAGCATCCTCGTCGCCCAGGGCTACAGCATCAGCTCCAGCCTGGCGTTCACGATGGTGATGAACCTCGGCAGCCTGCTCGGTGCCTGCGTCGCGGCACTGGTCGCGCGGAACGTCGGCCGGCGTACGACGGTCGTCAGCGCCGCGGTCCTCGGCTGCGGGGCGGCGGTCGCGTTCGCCACCTTCGCCCACGGCACGACGCTGATCCTGCTGCTCGGCGGCACGTTCCAGTTCTTCGCTCTGTTGCTGAACACGACGCTGGCCGCCTGGTCGCCGGAGGTCTACCCGACCGAGGTCCGCGCGCTCGGGACGTCGATCGTGAACGGGATCGGCAACGTGTCCGGCGCCGTGATGCCGCTGATCGCGGTCCCGATCTTCGCCGCCTTCGGCATGAGCGGCGTGTTCCTGATGCTCGCGGTGATGTACGTCGTACTCGCGATCGCGGCCCGGTTCGCGCCGGAGACGTACCGCCTGTCGCTCGAGCAGATCAACCAGACTCAAGTGTGAGAGGGAGTAACTTGTGAGGAAGTACAGCACCCCGGTCGACTACAAGCGGATGGAGTCGCTGCTCGGCGGTTTCGAGCCGAGCTTCGACTTCGAACCGGCCGGCCAGATCACCGAAGCGGAGTACGCCGACCGGATCGAGCGGCTCCGCCGGGAGGCGACGGTGGCGGGCCTCGACGCGCTGCTCGTGCACGCCAGCCTGGTCGGCTGGTACCACACGTCGAACCCGTTCCTGCGGTACCTCTGCGACTGGATGCGGGAAGGGGTGCTGATCCTTCCGACGGATGCCGATCTCGACCCCGAGCTGCTGTCGTTCTGGACCGAGTCCGCGGTCGTACCGCCAGGCGGCGAGCCCGTGCTGGTCGGCGACATCTGGCAGATCTCGCCGTTCGGCCGGGAGAGCGTGAACCGTCCGGGATCCCCGCTGCAGAAGACGATCGACGGCTGCGTCGGCGTACTGCGGCGGCTCGGGCTCGCGGGCGGTTCGCTCGGCCTGATCGGTGACGACACCGCGGCGACGTTCTTCGCCGGGCTGCGGGAGGAGCTGCCGCGGACCGCGTTCACGAACGCCACCGACACGATCCTGCGGATGCAGCGGATCCGGTCGGCGGCGGAGATCGACATCATCCGGTCCGCGGGCGAGCTGATCGACATCGGCTGGGAGGCCCTGTGTCACGTCGTACGTCCCGGTGTCACGGACTACGAGGCGTACGCGGCGTTCTCGTACGCGCAGCTGGCGCGCGGCGGTGAGACGGGCGACGGGTACCAGATCGGCGCGAACCGGTACGGGACCCTGTGCGGGAAGCCGTACGGGCACGTCATCACCGACGGCGACCTGCTCAACCTGTACATCTCGAACGTCACCTACCTCGGGTACTGCGCGCAGGCCGCGCGGATGATGGTGATCGGTACGGCGACCCCGCAGCAGGACGAGGTCCTGGAGATGACGGTCGACGCCGTCCGGCGGGCCGAGGCGCTGATCAGGCCGGGCGTGAAGTTCAGCGAACTGCACGACGCCGCGTTCGAGGCGTACGTCGAGCGCGGGTACCTGAAGTCCAAGGAGACCCGGACGATGCCGTTCAACTGGGAGGCGATGCCGGACGGCTCGCCGCGGCAGGTGAAACGCCAGCACGTCGAGGACGCGGACTGGGAGGCGCAGGGCCGGCGGCTGATGCACGTCTGGCCGGCGGCGCCGGGCCCGCACAACCCGAACCTCGGGCACGCGATCGGGATGCCGAAACTCCCGCAGTACAACGTCACCTCGCACAACACCGACCGGATGGAGCCGGGGATGGTGTTCGTCCTGCACGCGCAGTGGGTCGACCCGCTGGTCGCCGGGTCGAACCTCGGCGACCTGTACGTCGTGACCGAGGACGGCTACGAGAACCTGACCTGCCGTACGTCGGTCGAGCCCTACCGAACGGAGACCTCCGCATGACCACGCTCAACCTCAGCTCGATGGCGCACGGGCTCAACTACCTCCCGGAGTACGTTGCGCGCGGCAACGGAATCTTCGCCGCGAACGGGATCGAGGTGCCGGACACGCAGCACGATCCGTGGGACGGCATCATGCACGCGCTCGCCGACGGAACCGCCGACGTCGCGCTCGGCGGGGTGTGGGTGCCCGCCATGTACTCGGGCCGGTCTCGGCTGCCCAGCAAGGACTTCGTCGCGATCGCGCAGCTCAACGACCGGTTCCCGATGTGCATCGTGACCCGGGAGCGGGTCGACAACTTCGAGCTGTCCTGGCTGCGCGACCGCACGATCCTGGTCCCCGGCCAGGGCGGCACGGCACCGGCCGAGTTCACCCGCGGGCTGATGCGCGAGGCCGGCCTGGACCCGTGGCAGACCCGGTTCGCGCACGACCTGTCGATGCCGATGCTGTACGACCTGTTCGTCGGCGGCCTCGGCGACGCGTTCCTCACCGACCTCGTCACCGCACTGGAGTTGCAGCGCGCCGGCCTCGGCCACCTCGCGTACCTGCACGCCGAACGCGGCGGCCGGATGCCGAACAGCGTGTACTACGTGCTCCGCGAACGCCTCGACGAGCTGACGCCCGCGCTGGTCCCGTTCGTGAAGTCGATCGACCAGGCGATGCAGCAACTCCGCGAAGGCACCGTCGCCGACCTCAACGGCCTCTTCGCCGCCGAGTGGCCGACGGCGGACCCGTCCACCCTCCTGGCCGCCACCGAACTTCTCATCAAGCACGGCGTCTGGAACACCGCCCGGGTCGACCGTGCCGCCCTCGAACGCTGGACCGGCATCCTGCACACCGCCGGCCTCACCGTCAGCCAGGTCAAGTACGACGACATCATCGACACCCGCGCCATGCTCGAATGAGCTCGAGTGACCGTCAGTCGGGGACGAAGAAATCCATGTCCTGCCAGAGGGTGTCCACGTGGGCGATCGCGGACCGGCTGCGCTGGGGCTCGATGGCGATCAGCGCCGCGGCCAGGCCGTAGGCGAGGCTGGTGGCCACGGTCATCGAGCGGAAGTTCGAGATGCCCTCGGCGGGGATGACCAGCACGTGGTCGGCGTGGTCGGCGGCGGGGGAGTGCCGGGTGTCGGTGACCGCGCAGGTGGTCGCGCCGACCTGCTTGGCGAACCGGAGGGCGGCGACGGTCTGCTTGTAGTGCTGCCAGAAGCTGAACGCGACCACGCAGTCGTCGTTGGTCAGCCGGGCGAGCGCGTTCGCCAGATGCGCGCCGCCACGGTCCTCCAGCGTGATGTCGTACCCGCGACTGGCCGCCATCATCGCGAGGCCCTGCGCGGGTAGCGCGTGCGTCCCGGTCGCCACCACCAGCGTCCGGGGCGCCGCGTGGATCGCCTCCACCACCGCGGCGCCGGCCGTGAAGTCGAACGAGTGCAGACAGGACTGCAGGTTCTCTGCGTCCCTGGCGAACGCGGTCGCCAGTACGCCGGCGTGCCCCGTCGTGGGTGCGCCGGCGTCGACGTCGTACCGGCGGACGACGTACACGGAACGGAACTCGGCCTGGAACTGCGGCCAGCCGGCGAACCCGAGCGACTGCGCGAACCGGACCACGGTCGCGCCGTTCACCTCCGCCCGCTCGGCCACCTCGGCGGCGGTCGCGTACGACGCGAAGCTGGGCTGGGTGGCCACCACGTGCCGGACCCGCTCGGCCTTCGGCCCCAGCCGTGCACCGTCGGACCGGGTGTCCAGCCACTCGCCCACCGTATGGACCTGGTCAGTCATCTTCCCATTGTGCCGGATGCACGAAATATTGCACCAGCTATTGCATGCATGAATTCATGCATCTACTGTCCTGGTCATTCCCTGCTGAAGGAGGCTCCGATGACCACGGACATCCCCGCGTCCGGCCGGACCTTGCTGGATCGCCTCGAACGCCTTCCGCTGTCCCGTCCGCACCTGATGCTGCTGCTGATCGGCGGCCTCGGGATCGCCTTCGACGGGATGGACGGCTCGCTGGTCTCGTACCTGCTGCCGGCCGTCAAACCGCTGTGGCAGCTCGCCCCGTGGCAGATCGGCCTGGTCGGGAGCTCGCTGCTGATCGGCATCCTGGTCGGCGCGCTCGGCGCCGGCATCATCGGTGACGCGATCGGCCGCCGCAAGGTGATGATGTACGCGCTCGCGCTGTACTGTGCCGCGACCCTGATCGCGGCGTTCGCGCCGTCCTGGGAGCTGTTCTTCGGCGCCCGGATCGTCGCGGGCATCGGCGTCGGTGCCGAGGCCGCGATCATCCCCGCGTTCATCGCGGAGTTCATCCCGGCGCGGTCCCGCGGACTGCTGGTCGGTGCGGTCGCCGGGTTCTTCTCCGCCGGGTACGTCGTCTCCGCGTTGCTCGGCCGGTTGTTCGTACCGGCGTTCGACAACGGCTGGCGGGTCGCGCAGGTGCTGACCGCGCTGCCGGTGCTGATGCTGCTGTGGTGGCGCCGCGGTCTGCCGGAGTCGCCGCGCTGGCTGATCCAGCAGGGCCGGTACGCCGAGGCGGGTGCGGTCGTGGGCGCGCTGGAGGACGCCGTCCGCGCGTCCGGCAAGGTCGTCCCGCCGGTGCCCGCGCAGGCGCCGCAGACCACGCTCTCGGTGCCACGGGCGACGAGGCCGGGCGCCGGGCTGATCCTGATGTGGCGCGACGGCCTGGCCCGGCGTACTGCTGTGCTGTGGTTGTTGTGGATCTCGATCACCTTCGCGTTCTACGGGTTCTTCACCTGGATCCCGTCGCTGCTCGTCGAACGTGACCTGACGATCTCGAAGAGCCTCAGCTACGCGTTGCTGATCACGATCGCGCAGATCCCCGGGTACTACTCCGGCGCGTACCTGAACGAGCGGCTGGACCGGAAGTGGACGATCGCGTTCTACCTGACGGCCGGTTCGGTGTCGGCGCTGCTGATGGCCAACGCCGGCAGCAACACGCAACTGCTGGTCTACGGCATCCTGCTCTCGTTCTTCATGAACGGAACGTACGCCGGTCTGTACGCGTACACGCCCGAGGTGTATCCGACCGCGATCCGCGCGACCGGGATGGGTACGGCGTCCGCGGTCGGCCGGCTCGGCGGGATCAGTGCCCCGATCCTGATCGGCGTGCTGTTCACGTCGATCGGGTTCCTCGGCGTGTTCTCGATGATCGCGGCCGCGCTGCTGTTCGGTGCGCTGGCGATCCTCACCCTCGGCCTGTCGACCCGCGGCCGGCGGCTGGAGGACCTCGACCCGGGGCGACCGGTCGCGCACCCTGAGGCGGCGGTGGCGTCCGAGGTGGTGAACTGATGGACACGGTCTTCGTCAACGCGACCGTCCTCGACGTCCGCAACGGCGCCTTGGCCGAGGACCAGGAAGTTGCCGTCCGCAACGGAAAGATCCGCACCGGCGGCCGCCGCGGAGGGCGGCTGATCGACCTGCACGGTCGGATCCTGATGCCCGGGCTGATCGACTCGCACGTCCATGTCACGCAGGGCAGCGAGAGCTTCGCCGAGCTGAAGTCGTGGCCGGCGTCGTACGCGGCGATCCGGTCCGCGAAGACCCTGAACGACATGCTGCACCGCGGTTTCACCACCGTCCGGGACCTCGGCGGCGCCGAGGCCGGGCTGGCGCGGGCGCTCCGCGAAGGGCTGATCGAGGGGCCACGGTTGCTGTTCGGCGGCCCGATCCTGGCGCCGACCGGCGGGCACGTGCTGACCCGGACCTGCGACGGCCCGGTCGAGCTGCGGCGCGCGATCCGCGAGCAGTTGGCGCAGGGCGCGCACCACATCAAGCTCACGCTGAGCGGCGGCGTCGTCTCCTCGATGGCGCTCGACGCGCTGGCGTACTCCGAGGAGGAGATCCGCGCCGCCGTCGAGGAGGCCGGCTTCGGCCACGGGTACGTCGCCGGGCACGCGTACTCCGCCGCGTCGGTCAACCGCGCGATCCGGTACGGCGTTCGTACCGTCGAGCACGGGAACCTGATCGACGAGGAGAGCGTCGAGCTGTTCCTGGAGCACGACGCGTTCCTGGTCCCGACGCTTGCGACGTTCGATGCGCTCCGGCGCAGCGGGGCCGAGCACCTGACGTCCGAGGGCAAGGGCAAGCTCGACAACATCCTCGAGCGCGGGTTGCAGGCTCTCGAACTGGCCGACCGTGCGGGTGTCGCGATCGGCTACGGCACCGACCTGCACGGAGCGTTGCACGCCCATCAGCTGGACGAATTCACGCTGCGCGCCGAAGTACAGAAGCCTGCCGACATCCTCCGCTCCGCCACCGTCGTCGGCGCCGAGATCACCGGCCTGACCGGCGAGGTCGGCGAGATCCGGGACGGCGCCTGGGCCGACCTGCTCGTCGTCGACGGCAACCCACTCGAGGACATCGCCGTACTGACCGAACCGGAACGCCGGCTGCGCCTGATCATGCGGGGCGGCCGGATCGTCAAGAACACCCTGGACAAGGAGATTCCCTGATGTGCCGTGACCAGGACGAGATCGAGCCGCTGCCGAGCTCGGTCAGCCGCCGGGGTGTGCGGTACGTCGGACTTCTAACAGGACGTCGGCCTGCGGGCGCTCGGTCCGTGGGCGCCGGGCGTCGTTCCGCGGATGCGGGCGACCGGGACGTTCGTCACGCCGGACCTCGGTACGACGATCATCGGCGACCCGGCGCTGGCCCCGCTGGCCGGCGGGGTGCGGACGCCACAGGAGCTGCGCTACCTGACGTCGGTCGACCTCGATCGGGGCGTCGACTGGATCAAGACCCGGGTGAACCCGCGCGCCGGGATCCCGGACCAGGATCCGCTGGTCCAGGTGTACGACTACGAACAGGTGCGGGCGATCGTCACCGAGGCGGGCAAGCGCGGCGTCGGGGTGATGTGCCACAGCTACAGCGAGAAGGCGATCGACGATGCGGTCCGGGCCGGGATCCGGTCGCTCGCCTGCTGCACGAGGCAGGGCTCCCCGCCCTCGACGCGATCCGCGCCGCCACCACGGGGCAGTCCGCCTCCTCGGCCTCGAGCACACCGTCGGTAGGTTGCACCGCGGCTACGCGGCCGACCTGATCCTGGTCGACGGCAGCCCGCTCGACAACCCCGCCGTACTCGAAAAGCCCCACTTGGTGATCTCGAACGGCACCGTCGTCAGCGGGTGATGCGGTCTACTCGGTGGCCGGTGTGGTCGAAGAGGTGGATGTGGGTGGTGTCGAGGGCCAGGTGGACGCGGGAGCCGCGTTGGAGCGGGGTGTCGACCGGGAGTTCGACGACCAGGTCGGCGCGGCGGTGGGTCGGGCCGTGGGCCTCGCGTGCGGGAGCGGGCGGGGCGCCCAGGCCGATGCGGGTGCGGAGCCGGGTGAGGAGCGAGGGACCCGGGTCGGCCGCCGGGATCGCGTGGGCCGGTGTGGGGCGGCCGATGCGGTCGGGGTCGGCGACCTCGATGCCGCACTGGACGAACGCGATCGACTGCTGGCCGTGGAACTCGAAGGCGCGAATCGTGCCGGTCAGCTGGTTCGGCGCGTCCTCGGTCGTGATCAGGCTGAACGCGTTCGAGCGGGCGCCGACGATCACCGGGGCGCCGTGGTGGTGCCGCAGGATCAGCGAGCGGCGGTCGGTCGGGTCGAGGCCGATCGACTGACCGCCGAACTCGAGCCGGACCCGGTGGTGGGCGGTCACGTTCACGGTCGCGGACAGCAGGTTGATCCGCGGCGTCCCGAGGAAGCCGGCCACGAACGCGGTGGCCGGGTCGTTGTAGACCTGCGTCGGCGTACCGACGTCCTCGATCCGCCCGTCGCGCATCACCGCGATCCGGTCCGCGAGCGTCAGCGCCTCGACCTGGTCGTGGGTGACGTACAGCGTGGTGACCTTCAGGTCGCGGGTCATCGCGCCGATCTCCTGCCGGAGCTCGGTCCGCATCGTGGCGTCGAGGTTCGACAGCGGCTCGTCGAGCAGGAACACCTCCGGCCGCCGGACCAGCGCCCGCCCGATCGCCACCCGCTGCCGCTGGCCGCCGGACAGCGTGCGCGGCATCCGGTCGAGCACCGACTCGATGCTGAGGATCTGCGCCAGCCCGGCCGCAGTCGTGCCCGCCTCGGCGTCGCCGTGCCCGGCGATCTGCAGCGGGAACATGATGTTCTCCTGGACCGTCCGGTTCGGGTACAGCGCGCCGGTCTGGAACACCATCGCCACGCCCCGGTCCCGCGGTGCCAGCTGGGTACCGTTGGTCCGCCCGAACCAGACCTCGCCCTCGGTCACCCGCTCGAGCCCCGCGATCATCCGCAGCAGCGTGGTCTTCCCGCACCCGGACGGCCCGAGCAGCACCATGAACTCGCCGTCACCGATCTCCAGCGACAACTCGTCCACGGCCACGTGTTCGCCCTCGAACACCTTGGACACCGCGTCGAGCCGGATCGCCGTCATGTACGCCTTATACGGGACACACCGGGCCACCGGCAAGCACCACTGCATGTAGATGCAGGTTTTTGCTGAGCACTTGACTGTTGCCTGAAGCAATTAAAAGCCTACTGGCTGACGATTGAGCCGTTCACGATCACCCTGGTGAGGGTGCCCAGCGGGCTGGCAGGGGTTGGCGTGAACTGGAGGAGGTCGGCCCGGGCGCCCGGTTCGAGGCGGCCTCGGTCGTGGAGGCCCAGGAGGTTGGCGGGGTTGGTGGTTGCCATCGTCACGGCGACTTCCAGGGGGAGGTGGTTCGTGGCCCAGCGGAGGCAGTCGAGGAGGGACGCGCCGCTGCCTGCCAGGTACGGCGTGCCGGTCAGGCGGAGGCCGCCGTCGGGGGTGACCGTGACGGCGCCGCCGACCGCGGTCCGGTAGTCGCCGGGCGCGCATCCCGCGAGCGCGGCGGCGTCGCTCGTCAGGACGCAGCGGCCGGCACCTTTCGCACGGACCAGGGCGGTGAACGTGTCGGCCGGGAGATGGTGGCCGTCGGCAATCAATCCGGCGGTCAGCGCGTCGTCGGTGAGCTGGGCCCAGATCGGGTTCTGGTGGCGGTCGATCTGCGCCGGCAGCCCGTTGCCCAGGTGCGTCGACAACCGCCCGCCGGCCGCCGCGAACGCGTGCACCTCCGCGGAGCTCGCCAGCGAATGACCGACCGACGGCAGTACGCCGTTCGCCGCGAGGTGCCGGGTGAACTCGATCGCGCCGGTGCGTTCCGGTGCGATCGTCATGATCGCGATCGCCCCGTCGGCCGCCGCCTGCCAGCGATCGAACTCGGCCGCGTCCGGGTCCCGGATCACGGCCGGGTCGTGCGCCCCGCGGGCACCCTCAACGGACGAGATGTACGGACCCTCCAGATGCAGACCGGGTACGCCGTACCGCACGACCGGATCGTCCGCGCGTGCAGCCGCGGCCGTCTTCACGAGGGTGGTCGTGGTCGCGTCGTCGGCGGAGATGATCGTCGGGCAGACCGTGGTCACACCCTGCGTCCAGAGCCTGCGGACCAGCTCGGGCAGCTCGCTGGCCGCCGGGTCGTTCACGTCCAGGCCGCCGTACCCGTTGAGCTGGATGTCGACCAGGCCGGGGATCAGCAGCAGGTCCGGCGCCGACGGGTGGTCGGTGACCTCCTCGATGCCGGCGGGGGAGTACCGCACTCGCACGCCGCGGCCCGTCGCCGTACGGCCTTCCAGGACCTCACTCGTCACAGCGCGCCTCCACAGGCTCGGGGTTCCGGACCAGGTAACTACATCTTGGGACTGACGGCAGAATCTGCTAGTTTGCTGCAAACGTTTGTAGCTTACCTGACCGTCCCGAGGAGCGCATAGTGCCTGTCACCCAGATCGAGGATCTCCGCCTCGAAGTCTTCGCCGCCACCGCGGACATGGCCGCCGCGGCCGCCGCCGGCACCGCCGGGGTGCTGACCCGTGCGGTCGCCGAGCGCGGCACCGCCCGGGTCGTGATCGCCACCGGCAACTCGCAGCTCGCGTTCGTCACCGCCCTGACCGGGTACGACGTCCCGTGGCCGAAGGTCACCGTCTTCCACATGGACGAGTACGTCGGCATCGACGCGAACCACCCGGCGTCGTTCCGGCGCTGGATCCGGGAGCGGATCGCGGAACCGTTCGGCCCGGCGCGGGTCGAGTACATCGACGGCGAGGCGACCGACGTCGAGGCCGAGTGCGCGCGGTACGAGGCGCTGCTGCGGGCGGCGCCGATCGACCTGACCTGTATGGGGATCGGCGAGAACGGGCACCTCGCGTTCAACGAGCCCGGGCAGGCGGACTTCGACGATCCGCGGTGGGTCAAGCGAATCACACTGACGGCCGAGTCGCTGCAGCAGCAGGTCGGCGAGGGGCACTTCCCGGACGTCGCCGCGGTACCGCCGACGGCGATCTCGCTGACGGTGCCCGCCCTGCTGAGCGCCCGCGAAGTACAGGTAGTCGCCCCCGAGCAACGCAAAGCCGCCGCAGTCCGGAACACACTGACCCTGCCGATCGACACCACCTGCCCGTCAACCATCCTCCGCCGCACCCCCCACGCCAAGCTCTACCTCGACGCCGCCTCCGCCACCGCCTCCCTCGACCTACTCCCGGCAACCGCCTGACCCATCCGCGCAAACCCTCCAGCTCAGGGGTCATCCCCCGAACTGGAGGGTTGCCCCGTGAAATTCCGGGTGGGCAAGCCTCCAACTGATGGGGCAACCCCCGCATCCCCCCGCGAACCCTCCACCTGAGGGGTTGCCCACTGAAGTGGATGGTTGCCTGTTCGGAATTTCACGGGGCAACCCTCCGGGTGAGGGGGCAACCCATGTCAGGCCAGGAGGTGGGGGAGGTTGACGGGGCGGTGGGTGGTGGAGGACTGGATGAGGGCGTCGCCCATTGCTACGGCGTACGCCGCCTCCGTGCTGGTGGCCATCAGGCCTAGTGCGACGGATTCGGGGCTCGGGCCGGCGAAGAGGTCGTGGCGCATCAGCGGGTCCGCGCCGCCGTGGCCGCCCGCCTCGGCGGTGACCTCGACGACGCGGGTCGGGCCGAAGAGTTCGGCGACGGTGATCCGGTCCGAGCCGGGGAGCGCGGCGCCGTCCACCGTGCGTCCGTGCAGCAGGTCGATCGATCCGTGCGTACCGGCGATGCTCAGCCGGAAGCCTTCCCAGGTGCTGGAGAAGTCGATCGAGTACGACAGGATCGCCCCGCCGGGGTAGCGCGCGACGGCGCTGTACGTGTCCTCGATGTCGATCTCGGCGTCGTAGATGTACAGCGGTCTGTCGGCCGGATACTGGTCCGGGTAGTGCAGGCCGAACAGGTCGGCGCGGGGCGCGGAGTCCTCGTCGGGGAAGACGCCGGAGCCCTGCTGTGCAAGGAAGTACGGGTCCTCGGCCCGCTGCGCCCGGTGCGGGCTCGACGGGCCGTAGTAGTTCAGCGCGCCGTACCCGAAGAGCTCCTCGGGCGTCTCGCCGATCCACCAGTTGAGCAGGTCGAAGTGGTGCGACGACTTGTGCACCTGCAGCCCGCCGGACAGTGCGCGGCGGCGGTTCCACCGCAGGAAATAGCTCGCGCCGTGCCGCAGGTCGACGTGGTAGTCCATCACCACGCGCGCGACCCGGCCGATGGTTCCGGCCTGGATCAGCCGCTTCACCTCGCGGTGCGCGGCGGCGTACCGGAGGTTGTGGGTGACCTGCACGCTGCCGCCGGATGCGCGCTCGGCGGCGAGGACCTCCCGGGCGGCCGCGGCGGTGGTGACCATCGGCTTCTCCGTGATCACGTCGATGTCGTGCCGGAGCGCGCCGTGGATGTACTGCTCGTGCGTGTGGTCCGGCGACGTGACGATGACTGCGTCCGGTACGACGGTCTTGAGCATTTCCTCGTACTCCGCGAAGAACGGGATCGGTGCTCGGCCGAGCGCCTCGAGGGAGCGGTTGAACTCGGTGACCCGGTCCGCGTCGGTGTCGACGATCGCCACCACCTCGGCGTACCCGGACAGGTCGTCCTCGTCGCTGCCGTAGCCGAATCCGCCCTCGGCGGTGCGGTCGGTCCGATCGGTGAGGCCGAGGATCGGCAGGACGAAGCTGGCGAGGCCGCGGGCGGACAGACCGCACACGGCGTACCGGCGGATGGCGGGCATCGGGGCTCCTTCAGTCGAGCAGCCGGCAGCAGGCGCTGTCGGCGGCGAACAGGCCAAGACTCTCGAACAAGGTCCGTGCGATCACCCGGTGGCCGCGGCCGCTCGGGTGCGTCGGGTCGGCCATCCACTCGGCCGGCGCCCAGCCGTCGCCGGCCGCGGTCCAGCGCGCGAAATGGTCGACCAGTGGTACGTCGTGCTGTTCGGCGACGGCGCGGATGGCGTCGGCGTACGCCGGGAGGTGGTCGCCGAGGTTGTACCGGCAGGTGCGCAGTACGGCGGTGGGCGTCTGCGCGACGACGAGTGCGCCGGTGTCCAGGATCGTGGTCAGCAAGGTGCCGTAGCGCTCGGCGAACCGCGTGACGCCGTCGGCGCCGGCCTTCGCGTCGTTGGTGCCGACCCCGATCACGACCAGGTCGGGCGCGAGGTCGAGCGCGGCCGGGAGGCGGCCGAGAGTGTCCTCGGTGTTCGCGCCGGAGACGGCCCAGCGGACGAACGAGTCGCCGTACCTGGTGAGCTCGTACCGGACGCGTTCCTCGAGCAGCTGGACGTAGTCGCGCTCGGCGCCGGTCCAGTGCGCGCCCTGGGCGATGCTGTCGCCGATCGTGGACCAGCGGATCGGCTCGTTCGACTGCAGTGCTGCCTGGATTCCGGTGCTGTTCAGCATGGCGACTACGATAGCAAGATTCTCTGCTATTGCGACAAACGTTTGCAGTCCGTATCGTCCAGCGCACCCCGCTCCGTCGCAGAGGAGTCCGCCCATGAACGAAGTACCCGGAATCACCCGCCGCAGTCTGCTGGGCGGCGCGGCAGCGACCGCCTTTCTCGCCGCAGGTACGACGCCCCCGGCAAACGCCGCGGTGTCCGCTCTCACCCTCCCGAACCCACCCGCCGACGGGATCGGCCGCGGGCAGGTCTTCGACAACTCGATCCCGGACCGCTCGGTGTACGCCGGGCTCGTCCAGTTCGTCTGGGGCGCCTCCAGCCTGGCGCAACCGGCCGGTGCGGTGCCGTCGGCGTACATGCCGGCGTTCCGCGACTTCGACAAGACGCACACGCTCGCGTGGTACCAGGCCAACCACCCGGACTGGGTGGTGTACCTGGCCGATCGGACCACGCCGGCGTGGGAGTTCGGCAACACGACGTACGTGCCGATCGACTTCCAGAACCCGGACGTGCGCACGTACTACTGGAACGCGTTCATCCAGCCGAAGATCGACGCCGGCTACCCGATCATTGCCCTCGACAACGTCGGCACCTTCAACGGGTTCCTGAGCGTCGGGCACTGGCGGGGGAGTACCTGGATCCAGCAGTACTCCGGGGACCGGGTCGACACCGCCTGGTCCGGCGCCGTACTGGACTGGCTGTCGTACCTGTCCGGCCGGCTGCACGGGCTCGGGATCGGGCTGGCCGCCAACATCACCTGGAACGGGTCGGTCGTCCTGTCCGACATGCTCGAGGCGGTCGGGCTGGTCGACGTGTACGTCGACGAGCAGGGCTTCACCGTGCACCGGCCGGGGAACTACAACGACGCCGCCTGGCTGAGCAAGTACAACTTCACCCGGCAGATCGCGGCGCAGACGCTGCACTTCGCGATCAACGAGACCACCGAGGCGACGCTCGCCACCGCCACCCAGGAGCAGCTGGACTGGGCGGTCGCGAACTATCTGCTGTACCGCGAGCGGAAGAGCATGATGACGCTCTGCGGGCTCGGTGAGTACCACGTCTGGGTGGACTGCCCGCAGCTGCACACGAACATCGGGCGGCCGTCGGGGTCGCCTGCCGCGGATGCGTCGGGCGCCTACACCCGCTCGTACCAGGGTGGTCTGACGTTGGTGAATCCGTCGTCGACGGCCACCGCTGTCGTCACGCTTCCGGCCGGGACCTTCACCGACCTGCACGGTCACACGGTTTCCGGTCAGCTGTCGATGCCGCCCAACTCGGGCAGCGTATTAGCTCAGTGAAAGGACTGTCCATGCGAATCCGCCGAATGTCCTCGGCCGCGGTGATCGTCGCCGTCGGCCTGGGAATGCTCACGACGACGGCGCGGGCGGACGAGCCCGCGGGTGGTGGATCGGCTTCGGCCGGTGGGACCTGCGCGCGTCCGGCGTCCGGCCTACCGCTTCCGGTGACGCGGGATCACGGCGTACTGCAGGCGCAGGTGTTCGACCGGCAGGTGCCGGATCCGTCGGTGTACGCGGGGCGGGTCGGGTTCGTCTGGGGTGCGCTGAAGGCGGCGCAGCCCGCTGGGGTGCTGGCCAGCTCGTACGTCACCGCGTTCCGGAACGCGCCGGCGCGGCAGTACACGCCGGAGTGGTTCAAGACGAACCACCCGGACTGGATCGAGTACACCGCCGACCGGACCACGCCGGCGTGGGAGTTCAACAACCAGGTGTACACGCCGATCGACATCAGCAACCCCGAGGTGCGGCAGTGGTTCACCACGAACCTGATCGACCCCGCGCTCGCCGCCGGGTTCACGACGATTGCCGTTGACAACATCGGCGTACGGAACGATTTCCACGTTAGCGGGCACTACGACAAGGACGGGAACTGGGTGCAGCAGTTCGGCACCGACCCGAAGGATCCGGCGTGGGTCGCGGACGTGCTCGACTGGCTGCGGTACCTGCGCGACTACGCGCACGCGCACGGCGCGTCAGTGGCGTTCAACCTGACGTTCAACGGCTCGCTGCACGACGAGTTCCAGGACAAGTCGCCGGAGTACCTGGCGGCGTTGGACCAGATGATCGACATCTCTGACATCTGGCTGAACGAACAGGGCTTCACCGTGCACCGCACCGAGAACGTCGTCGACGACGAGTGGCAACTGATGTTCGACCTCCTCCGCCGCCACCGCTGCAAGCCGTCGGTCATCCTGAACAAGCTCCCCACCGACTACTGGAACCAGGCAACCCCCGAACAACGCCAGTGGGTGGTCGCCAACTACCTCCTGTACCGCGAGTCTCCCGCCATGCTGGAGAGCACCGGCCGCAAGGACTACGCCACCTTCAACGAAATCCCCGAAATGTCGGCAGACCTGGGCACGGCCATCACCCCACCGGTACGCCGAGGCCCCGTCCTCTGGACCCGCCTGTACCGCGAAGGCATCACAGTCGTCAACCCAACCTCATCCCAAACCGCCCAGCTGACCCTCCCGTCCGGCACGTACACCGACCTCCACGGCGCCCAGTACTCCGGCAAGATCAACATCCCCGCCAACACCGGCCTGGTCCTCAAACGCTCCTAGAAAGCAGCGGCTCCCACCGCCCCCACACCGGGGCGGTGTGGAGCACGCTGATTGAGGTGCATGCCGACGTATGCGCGGATCAGCTTCCGCACTACTCGGTCGAGCGGTTCGGGGAGCAGCTTGCGCGGCACGCGTCGGATCCCGGGTGGGAAGTTGTCATCGGGTACGACGCGGAGGAGCCGGTGGGGTTTGCGTACGCGAACAGCCTCACACCCGACGATCGCTGGTGGCGCCGGATGACCACTCCGCTGCCCGACGCTGCGCAGAAACGCCGACCGCGGCGGTGAAGGAGATTATGCTGCGCAAGCCGTGGCGGGGTCTCGTTGGTAGTGAACCATCGCAGGCCTCACCACGTGCAAAGTCACCTGAGGTTTTCTGGGGGGATGCCGGTGGAGCCTCGGATTACCAGGCGGGTTTCCAGTTTTATCGTCGGCGGGTCGGTGGGGGGTTCGCCGTCGCGGAGTTGGTCCAGGAGGAGGTCTACGGCGGCGGAGCCCAGTTCGGCGGCGGGGACGTGGATTGAGGTGAGCATGGGGTGAGAGACGGTGGAGAGGGGGCTGTCGTCGATGCCTATGATGCTGATTTCGCGGCCGACCTGCATTCCGCGTTCGGTGAGGCGGGACATGACGCCGAGGGCGATCAGGTCGTCGTACGCGATGGCGGCGGCTACCTCGGAGGACTGCAGGAGATCGGCGGCTCGCATGCCGGCCTGGATCTGGGGTTCGAAGGGGCCCAGCTCGCGGAGCTCCACGTCGTTGTCGGCGCAGGCCTTGGCGAGGGCGTCGCGGCGTTGCTGGTTGGACCAGGAGCGGCGCGGGCCGGCCAGGTACGTGATTCGGCGGTGGCCGAGAGAGACCAGGTGCTCGACGGCCTCTTGCATTCCCTCGTTCTCGTCGATGACGACGCTGCCGGCGCCGTCGACCTCGCGGTTCACGAAGACGACCGGGAGTTGCTGCGCGAGCCGGGTCAGCTCGGCCGGGGCGGTGCGCGGTGAGGCCAGGATGAGGCCGTCGACCTGGCGGCTGAGGCTGCGGGCGAGCTCCAGCTCGTCCGCGACGTGCTCGTCGGTGTCCGCGATCAGTACGGCGTACCGCTTGTCGCGGGCCCGTGCCTGGACGGACTTGATGATCGGCGGGAAGAACGGGTTCGCGATGTCCGGGACGACCAGGCCGACGGTGTCGGTGCGTCCGGACACCAGTGACCGGCCGGCCCGGCTCGGTGCGTAGCCGAGCTGCCGGGCGACCCGTTCGATCCGGGCCCGGGTCTCGGCATTGACCTTCTCCGGATCGGTCAGCGCCCGTGACACGGTCGACGTCGACACGTTGCAGGCCGCGGCCACCTCCGCCAGCGTGACAGCCAAGGCAAGCTCCCCAAGTCGCGTACGGATAGATCTTGGCATCGTAGCGCAAACGATTGCCGCTGCTCTGCACCCTGGTTGTAACCACTTGGATGAGTTCCACTGCAAATGGTTGGTTCTTGCTGCAAACGTTGGCAGTCTCATCCCACCCCGGCCGATCCGGCTCGACGTACTGCGGTTGTTCGCAGACCTGTGTGTGCGGGACGGGCTCGTGATGCTGTGCATCACGCACGACATCGTCAGCGCCCAGTACTTCGCCGACGAGATCAACGTGATCAACGCGGCCCGGATGGACAGGTGGACGCCGGTGGCGCGCTCGGAGACGTCGAGGGCGGTCCGGCGGAGGAGGTCACGCAGCACCCGCGGCACCCGTACACGCAGCTGCTGCTCGAGTCGTCGCCGGACCCCGACCGCGAGGGTGAGCGCAGTAGATTGCCGATTGTCGACAATCCGAACGAGCCGGTCGACCGCGAGCAGGAACTCGCCGGCTGCCCGTTCGCGGCCCGCTGTCCCCACGCGATGCCGGTCTGTACCGAGAAACCCCCGCCGGCCGCCACGTTCGCCAACGGTCACTGGTCCCGCTGCTGGTTAGACCAGGAGTAGCGCCTAGGTGACTGCTGAGGTGAGGGTTACGTCGACGGTGGTGCGGTTGAGGTAGTCGGTCCAGGCTTGGGCCAGGCGGGTGACGCCCTGGGTCAATGTTGCCGGGGGCAACGCGTAGGGCAGGCGGGTGTGGTGGTCGGTGCTGCCGTCGGCGGAGAAGACCGCGCCGGGGAGCAGCGCGACGCCGTACCGGAGTGCGATCTGGGCGAAGTGGGTGGCGTCGCCGTGTGGGAGGCGGACCCACAGCGACGCGCCCGCCTGCGGGTCCTGCCAGCTCCAGTCGGGGAGGTGCCGGCCGAGCAGCTCGGTCAACGTACGCAGGCCGACGGGAAGGGCAGTACGGCGTTCGGTCTCGGCGGTGGCGCGGTGGTCCAGCAGCCGGAGCGCGACCTCCTGCGCGACCAGCGAGCTGCCGAGGTCGGTGATCCCGCGGACGCGCGCGAACCGCGAGACCACCTGCGGTACGGCGCGGATCCACCCGAGCCGGAGCCCGCCCCAGAACAGCTTGCTCATCGAGCCGATCGTGATCAGCCGCTCGTGCGTCCCCAAGGCAGCCGGCGTCGTCCGGCCGTCGAACGCCGTACCGGCCAGCGACGTGTCGTCGACGAGCACCACCTCGTGCTGGTCGAGGAGCTTGGCAAGCCGCTGCCGCCGATCATCGGCGAGCACGACACCAGTGGGGTTGTGCGCGGCGGCCTGCACGTAGACGAGCCGCGGCGACTCGTTCGTCAGCAGTCGCTCGAGGGCCGCCACGTCCAGCCCTCGCTCGTCGATGCGGACGGTACGCAGCCGGCTCCCGGTCCGCGCGAATGCCTCCAGCGCCCCGCGGTACGTCGGTTGCTCGACGATCACGCCGTCGCCCGGCTGCAGGCACCCGCGCGCCACGAGTTCGAGCGCCTGCTGGGCACCGGACGTGATCAGGATGTCCTCGGGCGCGGTCGCCGTACCGGCGTCGCTGTACCAGCGGGCGATCCGCTCGCGCAGTGCGGGCAGGCCGCGCAGGTGGTAGCCGTGATGCGTACTGGTCAGCCGCAGGTAGTCGTCCCGGGTGAGGCCCGCGGCGACGTCGGCGACCAGGTCAAGGCTCGGCAGCGCCGCGGTGGCGAAGTCGATCGTTGCCAACGGCCCGCTCAGGAACTGGCTTGCCGCGTGGTCGCCGGCGAGCCCCGACACGGTCTCCCGGTTGCGGTCGGGCGCGACCCGCGTCCCGCTGCCCTGCCGCCGTTCGAGCTGCCCCTTCTCCCGGAGTGCCTGGTACGCCGCGACCACCGTCGTACGGCTGACCGTCAGCGCCTCAGACAGCGCCCGCTCGGGCGGCAGCGCGGACCCCGGCGGCAGCTCGCCGCGCTCGATCAGCTCGGCCAGGCTGTCGCTCAGCTGCCGGTACAGCGGCCCGGACCGGGCGCCGGTCCCGACCAGCCTGCGCGCGAGCTCGTCGGCGGAGAATCTGAGGCCATTACCGTCCTGGATCACGAACAGAGTCCAATTTCGTCGCTGTGGCTATAGATGGCATCGAGTTTCGCACGCCAATCTAGGGCGCTATCAGACTATCGGGGAGCGTTGCGATGAGCGTGACCTATCAGTTCGAGTACGCCGAGCGGCTGCGCGCCGCGTTCATCGGCGCGGGCGGGCACTCGTACCGCAACGTGTATCCGGCGTTCCAGTACGCGCCGGTGGATCTCGTTGCCGTGTGTGACGTACAGCTGGACAGGGCGGAGACGTATGCGCGGCAGTTCGGGGCTGCGGCGGCGTACGACGACCATCTTGAGATGTTGTCGGTGGAGCGGCCGGATGCGGTCTTCATCGTCACGTCGTACACCGACGGTGGGGATGTGCAGGCGACGGTGCTGGCCGAGGACTGCCTCCGGGCCGGGGCGCATGTCTGGATGGAGAAGCCGACCGCGGCCGGGATCGCGCAGCTCGACCGTTTGCAGGCGGCGGCCGACGAGACAGGCCGGACGGTGATGACCGGCCTGAAGAAGATCTTCACGCCCGCGGCCGAGAAGGTGAAGGCGATCATGGGTACGCCGGAGTTCGGGGCGGCGTCCTCGATCTCGGTCCGGTACCCGCAGGCGCTGCCCGCGCCCGGCGATCGGTCGGACGACGTACGGATGATCGGGTTCCTGGACCACATCTTTCATCCAGCGGCGATCCTCACGTACCTGATGGGGCCGGTACGGCGGTTGAGCTACGAATGGGAGCCGCGGACCGGGGCGAGTGTGTCGAGCCTGCTGTTCGAGTCGGGGGCGGTCGGGACGCTGCATCTCGCGGCGGGCTCGGCGAACGGTGCGCCGCTGGAGCGGGTCGAGGTGATCGGCGAGGGCGCGAACGTGGTGGTCGAGAACGGCGTACGGATCACGTACTACCGGGCCGGGGCGGATCTCGGGTACGGGCGGGCTTCGTCGTTCGTGACCGACGACGCGGTGGCGCCGCTGCGCTGGGAGCCGGAGTTCTCGCTCGGCCAGCTCTACAACAAGAACCTGTTCTACCTCGGGTATGTGCCCGAGATCGTGCACTTCTGCGAGAGCGTGCTGGCCGGGAAGCCGGTCGAGAAGGGCACGCTGGCGGATGTCCGGGAGATCCTCAAGTTGTACGAGTTGTACCGCCGGCTGCCCGCCGGTACGTCCGCGACGATCGGGAGCTGACCATGGGAGAGAAGAGCCGGGTGACGGCCGCCGACGCGGTGACGGTGGAGGACCAGTCGTGGGGACGCCTGGAGTGGATGGTCTCCGCCGCACTGGGTAACTCCGGCACGATGACGGTCGGCCGCTGCTACATCCGCCCGGGGGAGCAGAACCCGCGGCACTACCACCCGAACTGCGACGAGGTACTGCACGTCCTGCAGGGCACGATCGAGCACACCGTCGACGACGACAAGGTCACAATGCGCCCCGGCGACACGATCAGCATCCCCTCCGGCGCCCTCCACAACGCGCGGAACCTCGGCGCGGACGAGGCGATCTTCGTCATCTGCTTCTCCACCCCCAACCGCGAAACGATAGGGGAGTAGAACGCCGTCCGCGGCTGGCGTGGTCTCCATGCGTCCGAACGCGCTGACCATCCTGGTCCACGCGGCGCGGATTCGAGCGTTTCTGGGGGACGATCAGCGGAGCAGGCAGCTACTTCCAGCCGACCACGCCTCGGTGCCGATCCAACCCGCCTGAGAGTCGCGTCAGCGTGTGCCGTAGTCGGGTACCTGGACCTCGGCACCACCCTGCAGCGCGGACTGGTGGGCACAGATCCCGGGTGCGGTCCACGTCGCCGCCGTCCGGGCATCCACCCTTGGCGCACGGTCCTCGACGATGCTGGACACGAACTCGTGCACCAGATATGGATGCGACCCGCCGTGCCCGCCGCTGGTGAACCGTCTGATGGCGGCCGGCAGCAACTCGGGCGCGCCGGACGGCTCCACGTCGACGGCGGTCACCTCGCGGCCCCGCCGGGCCTCGGTCAGCGGCGCCATCCGGAACTCCTTCATCGGCCCGCCCTCCAGCTGCGGCCACTCCAGTGCACCTTGGTCGCCGTACACCGAGAACCCCTCGAGATAGCTCCGCCCGAGCTGGAAGAACGACATCGTCACGTTGGCCACCAACGCCTCGTCCCCGGCCAGCTTGAACAACCCCGCCTCCGTCCCGAACCCGTCACCCGCGACCCCGACGTGCTCCGGCGTGAGCCGACTCGACCCCAGGCACCGCACCGACTCCGCCCGGGTATCCGCCAGCGCGAGCGCGGGGGAGAGCGCATGGGTGACGTAGTGCATCGGCGGGTAACCACGCCAGTACTCCGGGAACCCGTCGAGGTTCTGCAGATGGTCGCCCTTGAAGTAGCTGAGCCGACCCAGCCGGCCGTCGTCGAGGAGCCGCTTGGCGTGGAAGAACTCGCGGGAGTACACCGCGGTCTCCATCATCATGTAGTTGCGCCCGGACTCGTCCTGTGCCGCGATCAACGCGTCCAGGTCGTCGAGAGTCGTCGCCATCGGCACCGCGGACGCGCAGTGCCGGCCGGACCGCAGTACCTGCTGGACCTGCTCGGCGTGGAACCGCACGGGCGTCAGCAGGTGTACGGCGTCCCACCCGTCCGCGGCCAACGCCTCCTCGAGCGATGCGAACCGGTCCGCGATTCCGAGCCGGTCCGCGACCGCCGCTGTCCGGTCCGGATCCGCATCGACCACCGCGACCCTGCCGACGTCCGGATGCGCCTGGTAGATCGGCGCAAAGTCGGCCCCGAACCCCAGCCCGACCACAATCACGTCAATGCTCATACCGCTACTATCGCGCGATCGCGGTGCCACACTCAGGTGTCCAGCAGTTGCAGGGCCTCCGTGATGGACCCACTGACCGGTGCGCCCGTGGTCAGCAACGCCTGTCGGGTCATGGCGCCGGTGGTGACGAGGACACACTGCGTACCAGCCGCCTGTGCCGCGTGGGCGTCGTCAACGACGTCCCCGATCAGTACGACGCCTGCCGGGTCCAGTTGCTGATCCTGGAGGTGCCGGACCAGGCTGTCCGCCTTCGAGCCGCCGCCTACCTCACCAGGCAGCCCGTCGACTCGGGTGAAGTACTGCGTGAGACCGTACTGCTCCACGGTCGGCGTGAGCCGCGAGTGGAACCACATCGACAGCAACGACTGGGTCCGCCCGTTGGTGGCACAAGTCCGCAGTACGTCGTGGGCACCGGTGGCGAGCTCACACGTGTGCAGGAGCGCGTCGTACCGGTCGTGGTAGAGCTTGTCGACCTGCGCCCACTCCTCCTCGTCGAGCGTGCGCTGCAGGACCTGCTCGTACGAGACCCGCATCGGCCGCGCGTACGCGGCCTGCCACTCGCTCCACGTCAGCTCGGGCCGCCCGAACCCGGTGCAGACCTCGTTCACCGCGGCCAGTACGGCGTGGTTGTCGTTGAGGAGCGTGCCGTTCCAGTCCCACACCACATGCGAAATCACGCGCATCACTGTAGTGCGGGGTGAAAGGATGTTCCGCATGGCTTTCGTCACCGCGCAGGAGCTGTCGGCCGGGTTCTACAGCGAGGTGGTCGCACCTGTGCTCGGCAGCGCCGGTCACGCGGCCGGTCTGTTGGGCTGGGGCTCCGATGTGCTCGGCTACGACACCGCACGCTCGATGGACCACGACTGGGGTCCGCGGTTGGTCGTGCTGGTCGACGAGCCTGAGGTTGTCCGCAAGCAGATCGAGGCGGTGCTTCCGGACGAGTACCGCGGCTTCCCGGTCCGGTTCGGCTCGTCTGTTCATGCCGTGGAGCACCGTGTGACCGTGGCGTCGCTGAGTGACTGGCTGAATGGGCATCTGGGCTTCGACGCGTCGCAGGGCGTCGGTGTGGACGACTGGCTGGTCACACCGCAGCAGCAGCTCCTCGGTGTGGTCAAGGGACAGGTGTACGCCGACGACGGGCGACTCGCACCGGTGCGTGCGGCTCTGGCCTGGTACCCGGACGAGATCTGGCGGTGGCTGATGGCCTGCCAGTGGACCCGGATCGCGCAGGAGGAGCCGTTCGTGCAGCGGACCCACGAGGTCGGCGACGAGCTAGGGTCCCAGGTGGTCGCGGCGCGGCTCGCCCGCGAGGTGCTGCGGCTGGCGCTGCTGCAGTCCCGCGAGTACGCGCCGTACACGAAATGGCTGGGTACGGCGTTCGCCCGGCTGGGGCATCCGGACGGGCTGGACCAGGCGCTCGCGGATACGGTTGCCGCGGGCAACTTCGCGGACCGGGAGCGGGCGCTGGTGACGGCGTACCAGCTGGTCGCCCGGCGGCACAACGCGCTCGGGATCACGCCCGCGCTCGACCCGGCGCCGCGGCCGTTCTTCGACCGTCCGGCGCTGGTCCTGGACGCCGCGCGGTTCGCCGAGGCCTGTCATGCGACGGTGTCGGATCCGCAGCTGAAGCGCGTCGGGCCGATCGGGTCGATCGACCAGTTCGTGGACAGCACCGACGTACTGAGCAATCCGTCCGCCTACCGCCGGCTCGTGGAGGTCTTCCAGTGACACTGCCGAAACACACGATCAGCTCGGTGACGACCGTGCAGCTCGGGTACGAGTACCTGCGGACCATCGGCCGGAACTCGTTCCTCGGCAGCCACGGGAGCGGCGGCAGCTTCACGGCGTACGTCGTGGAGACGGACCGCGGCGCGACCGGCTGGGGGCTGCCGCTGTCGGACGGGGACCCCGGGCCGTTGATCGGACGGCCGCTGGCGGAGCTGATCGATCCGGACCGCGGGGTGATCGACCCGGCGGCGGAGTTCCTCGACTACCCGCTGCACGACCTGGCGGCGCGGATCCTCGAGGTGCCGGTGTACGCGATGCTCGGCGGCGCCGGGTCGCCGCGGGTGCGGTGCTACAGCGGCGGCATCTACTTCGACGACCTGGACGGCGGGCTCGATGCGATCCGCGCGAACCTCGCCCAGGACCACGCGTTCGGGTTCCGCGACTTCAAGCTGAAGATCGGCCGCGGCCACCGCTGGATGGAGCCGCGGGCCGGCCTGCAGCGGGACATCGAGGTCACCCGGCTGACCCGCGAGCTGTACCCCGACGCCGCGATCCTGGTCGACGGCAACGACGGCTTCACGCTGAACGGCCTCTTCGAGTACGTCGACGCCGTCGCGGAGTGCGACCTGTACTGGATCGAGGAGCCGTTCCCCGAACGCCGCCCCGACCTGCGGGCCCTGCGCGAACACCTGCACGGCGGACCGACTCGCATCGCCGACGGCGAGTACGACCCGAACGTCCAGCACATCCTCGACCTGGCCGCCGAGGGCCTGGTGGACGTGGCCCTCATGGACGTCATCGGCCACGGCCTCACCGCCTGGCGCCGCACCATGCCCCTTCTGAAGTCCGAAGCCTCACCCCACGCCTGGGGCCTCCCGCTCAAGACCCTCTACGCCGCCCACCTCTCGGCCGGGCTCGCCAACACTCCCATTATCGAGGGCGTCCCCGGCCCGAACGCCTACACCCTCGAAGACGGCTACCTAGTCCTGTCCGAGGAACCCGGCTTCGGCCTGACGCTGCCGCTACCAGGCTGACCGCTCAAGGTGGAACGACTGTCCAGCGCGTCGAGTGCGGTCAGCGAAGCGCGGTACCACCTCACGCTCTGCTGGAACACGGACTGGAAGAGGTTGCTGAACACCGAGAACCGGAAGTCCCAGCTGCAGAGCTCCCAGCTGTACTCCGGTACGTCCAGGGCCTTCCAGTAGTGCCGCAGCAGCTCCACGGCGTCGTGTTGCCGGGACGGGAGTGCGCTGAGCGAGTAGGCGAGGTCATGGGGTGCGAGGCCGGGCTTCAGCTCCGACCAGTCGATCACCTTGGGTCGCGGGTTCCCGGCGGTGAAGAAGATGTTGCCGAGGAAGTGGAAGTCGCCGTGGATCAGCGTGAGCTGCTGGCGGCCCGCGACACGTGCCTGGAACTGGGGCTCCCAGCTGGTGAGCACCTCGTCGAGAACCGCACGCTCGGACCGCTCCAGCCCGGTCGTCGCGGCGAAGAACTCGTCCGCCGCTCGGCGAACCGCCGCGGCGTGGCGGGTGATCGCGTCCGGCGGCCAGGCCTGCGAGGAGCTCGTCACCGAGGGCTCGAACTCCGCCGGCGCAGTCCAGTTCCAGAAGTGTGCGTGCACGCCGGCGACGACGTCGATCGCTCCGTACAGCTGCTCGTCCGACACCTCGGTGCCCACCACGCGGTAACCGGTCCGGCCGAGATCCTCGGTCAGGAGCAGTACTGCGTCGCCGGTGTCGTGAGCGCCGAGGTACTGCGGAGCCGGATGCGGCCAGCCGGGTGCGAGCTGCTCGAAGAACTGCACCTCGCGGCGGGCGGCAGCGAGACCGTCCCCAGTCGCCAGCTTGGCGATCACCGTGAGGTCGGCACCGGCAGTACGCACCAGCAAGCGGGCGACCTCCGCGGCGGAGGCTTCGAAGGTCTCGACAACGTCAACAGTGCGCACTGGCGTACCCAAGGCGGCGCCTACGTCCCCAGCTGTGACGGTCACGCCTGGCCCCGCTCGGGCAGGTTCTTGAGGTACGTCGCTACCTGGCTCAGCGCCTTGTTGTCGGCCCAGGACCAGGAGGGCGCCGGTGTTGACGGGCCCTCGTACGGGAGGTCGGCGTAGTGCGCCTGTAGTTCCGTCAGGCGGGTGGTGAGCGCTGCACGGGTCTCGGCGTACGCAGGGTCGTCGGCGACGTTGGTCAGTTCGGCTGGGTCCTTCTGGAGGTCGTACAACTCCCACTCGGACTCGAAGAGGCGGTCCGACGAGCCCGGCACGCCAAGACCGGCGCCGTAGTAGTGGATGAGCTTGTAGTCCTTCGTCCGTACGCCGTAGTGGGCCGGGGCGTGGTGGATCGGGTCGTCATGCTCCCAGTACCGGTAGTAGACGGCGTCCGGCCAGTCCGGGACCTCCTCGCCGCGGAGTAGCGGCAGGAAGCTCCGGCCCTGGGACGTGGGGAGTGCTGACGCAGCGTCGAGCCCTGCCATCTCCAGGAACGTTGCCGCGAAGTCCACGTTGGTCACCATGTCGTCGCACGTGCTGCCGGCCGGGATCACCGACGGCCAGCGGATCAGCATCGGCATCTGCAGGGACTCGTCGAACATCAGCCGCTTGTCGAACCACCCGTGGTCCCCGAGGAAGAACCCCTGGTCGGACGTGTAGACGACGACCGTGTTCTCCGACAGGCCCTCCTCGTCCAGTACGTCGAGGAGCCGGCCGACGTTGTCGTCGATCGACTGCACGCACTGCAGATAGTCCCGCAGGTAGCGCTGGTACTTCCACCGCATCCGCGCCTCCCGGTTCTCCGGGCCGCGCAGCTCGTCCGGGAGCTTCTCGTTGAGCTCCTCCGCCGCGAGGTCGTCGGCGACGGACATGTGGACGCCACGGACAGCCTGGCTGCGGGTGCTGTGGTCGTCGAACAGCGTGCTCGGCTCCGGGATCGAGCCGACCGGGTAGAGGTGCTTGTGCTTCTCGTCCGGCACCCACGGACGATGCGGTGCCTTGTGGTGCACCAGCAGCAGGAACGGGCGCTCCGTGTCCCGCTGGCGGATCCAGTCGATGCTCTGGTCCGTGACGATGTCCGTCGCGTACCCGGGCACCGTCTCGGCGCCGTCCGGCCCGATCATCAGCGGGTCGACGTAGGCGCCCTGGCCGGGGAACACCCGCCACGCGTCGAAGTTCCGCGGCGCGGACTCGGGCTGCTCGCCCAGGTGCCACTTGCCGAACAGCGCGGTCTGGTACCCGGCGTCCTGCAGCACCTCCGCGATCGTCGGCACCCGGTAGTCGATCTCGGTCCAGATCGACGCGACCCCGTTCACGTGGCTGTAGGTACCGGTCAGGATCGAGGCCCGCGACGGCGAGCAGATCGAGTTCGTGCAGTACGTCGCGTCCATCCGCACGCCTTCCTGGGCCAGCCGATCCAGGTGCGGCGTGTTGTTGACCGTGCTCCTCGTGCCGTTACCGTACGCCGAGATCGCGTGCGCAGCATGGTCGTCGGACATCACGAAGACGATGTTCGGGCGGGACATCAACTCACCTTCCGGAGGGCCTGATCGATCTCGTGCATCATCTCAACCGTCACTCCGGGATGCGCGGCGAACACCTCGAGCAGGGGAGCGGTGGGGTTGAGCCGCCGCATGCCGTCCAGTCCGGCGGCGATGTGATCGGGGAGTACGTCCGGGTGCCGGTCCAGCAATTCGGCGAGGCTGAGCGTACGCAGCGGACTGTCCGGTTTTAGGTCCTCGCGACGTGCAGAGGGCTGTAGCGCTCGCTGTACCTGCTCCCACTGATCCTTGATCAGTAGGTGCTCAGCCAGCACAGGACCTTCCAACGGCAGACCCAGGCGTTCGTACTGCTCGGGTGGGGCGTCGTTGGCGCGCATGAGGTCGACCATCAGGCCAGCCAGTTGTAGCTCCAGTTCCTCGTCCTGAAGCGGGTTCTGCTGGTGCGGGTCGTCCGTCAGGTCGAAGAGGAGCGACCCGTGCCACCAAGGGTTCCCGACGGATGGGCACTCGACTCGTAGCACTGGGGCGTCCTTGGTGAAGGGGAGTGGGGGGTGGAGCTGGGCGTCCTGGAGTTCGGTGGGGGTGAAGCGGCCGCGCATGTGGGTCGGCATGAGTGTGTAGTTGTAGAGAGGGGAGTTGGACGGGTCCGCACACGCTCGCATGTAGACATAGCGGCCGTCTGTCACGTTCACGTGGCCGCCGTGGGCTCCGAACAGCGCTCCCGCACGCTGCTGACCACCGGCGAGCGAAAGACCCTGCATGTCCTCAGGGGCGTCGACACCGAAGTAGTCGAGCAGTGTCGGTGCTATGTCGATCGTCTGCACCAAGTCGTCCCGCCGTACCCCGGCTGCCCGCTCCCGCGGGTCCCACACGAACAGCGGGGTGTGGATGGTCTCGTTGAACCACGGCTGCACGCTCTTGCCCCACCAGCCCCGCTCACCCAGCAGAAACCCGTGGTCGGTGCAGACGATCAGCATCGTGTCCTCCCACAGCCCGTGCCGGTCGAACAGATCCAGCACCCGGCCCAGCGACCGGTCGCACATCGCCAGCAGCGACAGGTACTCACCACGCGCCCGCTCGACCTCCTCGGTCGACTCCACCACCCGCCGGTACGACGGCCAGTCGAACACGGGCGCCTCGGTGTCCACGCCCAGCAGCCGCCGGTACTCGTCGTAGCTGAAGAACGGCTCGTGCGGGTCGAACGTCTCGATCTGCACGAACCACTGGTCCTCCGCCCGGTTCGTCTCGATGAACTCGATCCCGGCGTCGAACGTCAGCGTCTGGCAGTGCTGCGCCTCCTCCTGCATGTACTGCCGGTTCACCCAGTCCTGCCGGCTCAGGAACGTCGTGGCATTCAGGGTCTCCGGTACGTCGGGCTCCCGCACCTGCCCCTTCCACCGGTCACCCTCCTGCCCGCGGAAGAACTCGTACGTCGAGTACCGGTTGTGGTAGGTCGCCCCGCCGTCCTCCCAGTAGTGCTGGTGGTCGGTGGCGAGATGCGTGTGTACGCCGTTCTGCCGCAGCAGCTCGGGCATGGAGTCGTCGTACGGCTCCAGCGGGCCCCAGGAGCGGTGCAGGAAGTTGTACCGGCCCGTGTGCAGCTCACGGCGTGCCGGCATGCACGGCATGCTCCCGGCGTAGCAGTTCTCGAACAGCGCCGTACGGCCGGCCAGGCGGGTGAAGTTCGGTGCGTGCACGTTCTCGGCGCCGTACGGCGGCAGCATCCGCCGGTTGAGCGAGTCGTACATCACCATCACCGCGCGGCTCATACGATCGCCTCGAGCAGCTCGCGGCGTTCCTGACGGCGGATCGCCTGCCGGTCCGGATCCGGTATCGGCGCAGCCATCAGCAGGCGCTTCGTGTACGGGTGCTCGGGCCGCTCCGTGACGTCGGCGGCGTCGCCGTACTCGACGATGGCGCCGCGGTAGAGGACCGCGACCCGGTGACTGATGTGCCGGACCACGGCGAGGTCGTGCGAGATGAAGAGGTAGGCCACTCCGGTCTCCTCCTGGATCGAGATGAACAGGTCGAGGACGCGTGCCTGCGTGGACAGGTCCAGCGCGGACACCGGCTCGTCGCAGACGATCAGCTTCGGCCGCAGCGCCAGCGCCCGGGCGATCGCGATCCGTTGCCGCTGCCCGCCGGAGAACTCCCGCGGCAGCCGGTGTACGGCGTCCTGCGGCAGCCCCACCTGGTCGAGCAGCGCCCGGACCCGGTCGGTCGCCGTACGACGATCCACCGATCCGCGCGCGACCAGCGGCTCGACGAGGATGTCCTGGACGGTCATCGACGGGTTGAGCGAGCTGTACGGGTCCTGGAACACGACCTGGATGTCGTCGCTCAGCCGCCGTCGTTCGCGGCGCGGCATGCCGACCAGCTCCTGCCCGCCGAACCGGATCGACCCGGAGCCGACCGGGACGAGGCCGAGGACTGCGCGCCCGATCGTGGTCTTCCCGGAGCCGGACTCGCCGACCAGGCCGAGGGTCTCGTGCGGCTTGATGTCGAACGACACGTCGTGCAGGGCCCTGAAGCCCTTCGAGCGCCAGCCGCGACCGGCGTACTCGACCACGACATTGGTTGCCTCAAGCATGGTTCACCTCCAGGCGGGCCCGTGGCGCGCTGTCCTCGAGCGTCGATCCGAGCAACGTCTGCGTGTACGGATGCTGCGGGCTCGCGAACAACGGCCGGACGTCGTTGACCTCGACGATCCGCCCGTCCTGCATCACGGCCACCCGGTCGCAGACGTCCGCGACCACCCCGAAGTTGTGCGTGACCAGCAGCATCGCCATCCCGAACTCGGTCCGCAGCCCGCGCAGCAGGTCGAGTACGTCGGCCTGCACGGTCACGTCCAGCGCGGTCGTCGGCTCGTCCGCGATCAGCAGGTCCGGCTTGCCCGACACCGCGCCCGCGATCAGCACCCGCTGCGCCATCCCGCCGGAGATCTCGTGCGGATAGGCAGCGAACGTCCGCCGCGGCTCCGGAATCCCGACCCGCTCCAGCAGCTGCAGCGCCTCCGCCACCGCCGCCCGCTTCGACAGACCGCTGACCACCCGCAACGGCTCCACCAGCTGGTCCCCGACCCGAAAACACGGATCGAGATTCGACATCGGTTCCTGGGGGATGTACCCGATCCGCCGGCCACGCAGGGTCCGCCGCTCGGCCTCGGGCAGCCGCGCGAGCTCACGACCGTCGAACACGATGCTGCTCCGCCCCAGCAAGGTCCCACCCGGCGACAGCAACCCGAGCACCGAGAACGCGGTCTGCGTCTTCCCGGATCCAGACTCACCGACCAGTCCCATCACCTCACCCTGCCGTACGTCGAGATCCACGCCGTGCACCACTTCGCGATACCCGTCTGGGCTCGGGTACCCGACCGAGAGGTCGGTGATCCGAAGCAACGGTAGATCGGCGGTGTCGGGTGCCGTCGGCGCGACCTTCGGCGGTGAAGGTGGTTTGCGCGGCCGCTCGGTGCGCTGGATGACGTCCCGGATCGCGTTGCCCAGCAGCACCAGCGAGGCGACCGTCAGCGCGATCGTCGTACCCGGCCACCAGATCGCGACCGGTGACGTGTAGATGTTCGTGAACGCGTCCTGCAGCATCCCGCCCCACGTCGGCGTCCCCGGATCGCCGAGCCCGAGGAACTCCAGCCCGGACTGCACGACGATCGCGATCCCGGCCACCACGGCCGCCTGGATCACGATCGGTGCCCGGACGACCAGCAGCACGTGCCGGCCGATGATCCGCGGGTCGCTCAACCCCGACACGCGCGCGGCGTCGACGTACAACTCGTGCTTGACCGCCATCACCTGACCGCGGACCAGCCGATGGAAGCCGGGCGCCAGCATCACCCCGAACGCGACCATCGCCAGGTAGATCGACGAGCCGAGCGCCTGGAACAGGGCCAGCAGCACGATCATCGTCGGCAAGGCCATCAACAGGTTGGCACCCCAGCCCAGTACGCCGTCCAGCAGACCACCGTAGTACCCACCGAGCAGCCCTGACACGACACCGAGCACGAGAGCGACCGAGAGCGCAATGACCGCACCGGTCAACGTATTGCGGCCCGCGTGCAGCAGCCGGCTGAAGATGTCGCGCCCTGCCCCGTCGCCGCCGAGCAGGTACCCGCCACCAGGCCCTGCGTTGATCTTGTCGAGCCGCAGCGCAGTAGGACTGTGCGGAGCGATCAACGGCGCGAAGATGCTCCCGAGCACGATCACCAGCAGGATCGCCAGCGCCGCGACCGCCAACGGGTTGCGGAAGACCTTCCGGATCGTCATTGCACACGCACCTTCGGGTTGACCCAGCCGCTGACGATGTCGATGACCAGGTTGACGACGACGACCAGGACGACCAGCGTGACCACGACCCCCATCAGCACCGGTACGTCGCCCTGGAGCGCCGCGTTGATCGTGAGGGTGCCGAGGCCGGGGATCGCGAACACCTTCTCGACCACGACGGCCCCGCCGAGCAGCGCGATGAACTGCAGCGACAGGACGGTCAGTGCGGGTGTCGCCGCGTTCCGCAGTGCGTGCCGGAACAGTACGGACCGCGGGCTGATGCCACGGGCCCCGGAGCGTGCGGACGAAGTCCTGACGCAGTACGTCGATGACTGCGCCACGGACCTGCTGCGCGGCCGACGCGGTGCTCCCGATCACCAGAGACGCCACCGGCAGTACGAGGGCCGCAGCCCAACCGCCTGGTGACTCCGAGAGCCGTACGTAGCCTGTCGCGGGCAGGGCCCCGAGCGTGACCGAGAAGAACACCACCAGCACCAGAGCGACCCAGAAGTTCGGCAGGGCGAACCCGGCGACGCTCAGCACCTGAATGACCCGGTCCAGCCAGCCGCCACGCACAGCCGCGGCCACACCGAGTCCGACACTGATCAGTGCGGTCAGGGCCACCGCAAGAACCACCATGGACAACGTGACAGGGAGCCGGTTGGCAATTGCCTGTGCCACAGGCTCATTGGTGAACCAGGAGATGCCCAGGTCTCCGCGGAGTGCGTGCTGAGCCCATGTGCCGAGTTGTGCGAGCAGGGGTTTGTTCAGACCGAGCTCCGCGTTCTTCGCGGCCAACTGGTCCGGAGTCGCGTTCTCACCGAGCAGGTTGCGTGCGACGTTGCCGGTGCCGGAGAAGGCGAGCATGAACGTGATGCCCGCGATCACGACCACCAGGACGACACAGGCGACCAGCCGGCGTCCGATGAAGCCGAACATGCCGTCACTCCTTCGGGGCGAACGAGCCGATGCTCGGCGCCACGTTGTAGGCCTGCATGGTCACCGCGGTCTTCGCGTCGCTCAGGTAGACACTGTTCTCGCGGTACCAGGGATCGAACCATGCGTTGTCGACAATCCACTTGCTGACCGCCTTCATCGCCGCCGGCAGTGTGGCCGCCGGAGCGTTCTGCGCCGCGGCGAGCAGCTTGTCGAGCTCCGGGTCGCCGGCCTTCAGCGGGTTCCACGGCGACGTCCGGGTGACCGCCTTCTGGATGTCCTGCCACGCGGACTGGCTGCCGAGTGTCATGAACACGACCGGGTACTTGCCGGAGAGGACCTCCGGGATGACCGCGTTCGCCGGCACCTTCACCCACTTCACCGTGATGCCGATCGCGCCCAGCTGCTGCTCGATGATCGGGTTGTACTGCGCGAACCCGGGCGACTCGGGCATCGTGATCGAGAAGCCTCCGCCGTACCCCGCCTCCGCGAGCAGCTGCTTGGCCTTCGCGGGGTCGTAGTCGTAGATGCCGTCCAGAGACTTGTCGTACCCGTCACCGGCCGCGTTGAAGATCTGCGTCGTCAGCGCACCTGCGCCGTGCGACACGTTCTTGAGGATCGCCTCCCGGTCGAACGCGTAGTTGATCGCCTTCCGCACCCGCAGGTCCTTCAGTGCCGGGACCAGCTTGCCGTCCCGGTCCATCAGCAGCAGACCGTTCCAGTTCACCGGGGTGGTGCTGACCGTCAGCCCGCTGCGCTCGGCGTCGGCGAGCGAGTTCGTGTCGGTGAGGGTCGCGTTCAGCTGACCGGCCTTGAGCGCGTTCAGCCGCGCAGTCAGGTCGGTCATCGGCTTGATGACGACCTTGTCGTACGGGAACGCCGCGGCGTTCCAGTAGTCCGGGTTCCGCTTGTAGGTATAGGTGCTACCGGCAACGGTCCCGGCACGGTCCAGCACGTACGGCCCGCAGCCGACCGGCGTGGTCGCGACGTCCTTCGCGTGCAGCGACCTCGGGCTGGCCATCGCCCCGCCGACACTGGCCAGGTAGTCGATCAGCCCCGGGTCCGGTGCCTTCAGCTTCAGGTTGATCGCGGCCGGGCCGACGATCTGGTACGTCGCGATCGACCGGCTCATGTACGAGTTCTGCCCGGTACCGGCCGCCAGGTTCGTCAGGTTGTCCTTGACCGCGGTCGCGTCGAACGGCGTACCGTCGGTGAACTTCACGCCGCTCTTCAGTGTCAGGCTCAGCGTGGTGCGCTTCGCGTCGTACTTCCAGGAGGTCGCGAGCCACGGCTGGAGCCTGTTGTCCTTGTCGCGGGTCAGCAGCGTGTCGAAGACCGGCGACCAGTACTGCATCTGGTTCCCGATGTTGAGCTGAGTGGGGTCGAACGAGTTGTTGTCGAGGACGTTGCCGATGGTCAGCGTCTTGGCGGCGGCGGAACTGGCGCCGGCGCCGGAACAGGCACCGGCGCCGACGGCAAGTGCGGCAGCGGCCAGTACGGCGCTGCAGCGGCGGATGAGCATGGGGGCTCCTTAGCGTGGTGCTGTGACCGGGACGTCCGGGCTGGGCTCGTAACCGAGCCGCCAGGCCTTGACCCAGATCGGTGCGGATGGGACGAACGGAGCGGTGTACAGCTGCCAGCTACGGCTGTCTGCCGTGCTGTCGGCTGTGCTGTCTGCCGTGGTGTCTGCTGGGGGAGGGTCGTTGGTCCAGCCGATGACTGCGCCGGCCGTCGCGCACGTGAGCGCCACCAGGCCGTCACGGTGTTCGACTGCGGGCTCGGCTGTCTCTGGGCGACGGCCGTTCGGGCGCCATTCGGCGAGCAGCTCACGTTCCGGTCTGCTGCCGAGATCGCCGGTCTCGGCCAGCCAGTTGTCGAGTGCATCGGACAGCCGCTGTTGCACCTCGGCGTACTCGGGCAGCCCCGCGAGGTTGTGTTCCTCGTGCGGGTCGGCCTCGACGTCGTACAGCTCCTCGGGCGCACGCTTGCTGGCGGCAACGATCGAGCGCTGCAGATCGGTGAGGATCGACGGCGGCTCGCCGAACGCCAACTGCTGCTGGGCTTCCTGCGCGAACAGCCGCCGCAGCTCCTTCCACGTCCACAGGTTGTCCGGGTACTCCGTGTGGCCCATCGGCGACCGGTCCGGATGCAGGTGCCGCGTGTACCGGAACCGGCGGTCGCGGATCGAGCGTGACGTGTCCTCCGCCTCGCCCATCCGGTCCCGCGCGCTCACCACGTACCCGGACCGTTCCCGCGGTACGCCGTCCGCGTCGATCAGGACCGAGCCGTGCATGTACCCGGGGACCTCGAGCCCGCACATTGCCAGCATCGTCGGCGCCAGATCCATCAGCCCGACCGGCTCTGCGTACGTCGTACCGCCGGTGATCCGCGCCGGCCAGCGGACGATCAGCGGCTCGCGGAACCCGAGCTCGGTCGCCCAGCGCTTGCCGCGCGGCATGCCCAGCCCGTGGTCGCTCCAGAAGACGACAATCGTATTGTCGGCAATCCGATCGTCTTCGAGCTGATCGAGGATCCCGCCGGCCCAGTGGTCCATCTGGCTGATCAGTTCGAGGTAGCGCCGCCACGAGGTCCGGTACACCTCGGTGTCCGGGTGGTACGGCGGGACGTCCGCCTTCTCCACCCGCTGCGCGTCCGGGGTCTTCCGGGCGAACTCCTCGTCGCTCAGGTACAGCTGCGACTCGTGCGTGATCAGGCTGTGGAACGCCATGAAGAACGGCTGCTCCGGATCGTCGCGCAGCCGCCAGTGGGCGTGGTCGCCGAGCGCGTCGTACGTCGGTTCCGGCACGTCGAGCTGGAAGTCGGTGAACGCGGTGTTGCCGGTCCAGTAGCCCGCGGCCCGGAAGTACTCGGGCAGCAGCCGCACGTACGGCGGGGGAGTGGCGCGGGTCCGCATGTGCATCGTGCCGATCGCCGGCGGGAAACACCCGGTGACGATCGCGCTCCGGGAGGGGCCGCAGACCGGTGCCGCGGAGAACGCGCGGTCGAACCGCAGCCCGTCCGCGGCGAGCGCGTCGAGACGTGGAGTGGAGGCTTGTTCGGCACCCGGCCAGATCCCTGTGTAGCAACCGAGATGCGGATTGATGTCGTGCGTGCTGATCCACAGCACGTTAGGCCTGGATTCGGGCATGGCTGTGCTCCTGAAGGGGCGACCGCGCCTGCCGGTGCGGTCAGTCGATGGCGCGGATGCGCCGTTGGGAGCCGCGGCGCTGCAGCTCTTCGCGGAGCTCGATGCACCAGGCGACGTGCTGGTCCATGAAGTGCGAACCGAGCTCGTGCGTTCGTTCCTCGACGAGGGCCTGGAGCTCGGTGTCGAACGGGATCTCCGGCTCCTGCGGGATCGTCCGGTCCCGGTCCCGGAAGCGCTTGATCTGCAGCTGCCGGGCGAGGATCTCCCGATCGAGCAGCTCGATCACCTGGTCAATCCGGAGGAACCCGCAGAACGCCATCCGCCCGTAGAACCCGGGGTCCCGGGTGTAGATGGTGGTCGGGGAGTACGGCGCCGTGAGCCAATCCATGAACACCGTGATCCCTTCGTCGGTGACGCGGTACGTCTTGGCGTCCTGGGCGCCCGGGCGGGGCTGGACGGTGTGCCAGACCCAGCCGCGGCTCTCCATCGCGGCGAGCACGCGGTAGACCTGGCTCATCTGGGTGTTGGGCCGCAGGAAGAGTCCCTGGGCGTCCATGTAGCGCTTCAGGTCGTACCCGGTGCTGGGGCGGGTCAGCAGCACGCCGAGAAGGATGTGCTCGAGCTTCACGATCGCCCTCCGAGGTATGACACAAGTGGAATACCCGAGAGGACACCACAAGTGGAATACCCCGTCAAGAGTTCGGATCTGGACACCGCTTTCCTGCGGCGGCCGGCGGGCGTAGGTTTACCGGTCATGGCCATGTTCGACCTTTCCCTCGACAAGCTCCGCGAGTACCGGCCCGAGGTGGCCGCGCCCGCCGACCTGGTCGACTTCTGGCGCCGCTCGATCGAGAAGGCGCGCACCGACGACCTGTCCGCCACGTTCACCGCGATCGACAACAAGCTCGCGGTGGTCGACACCTACGACGTCACCTACGCCGGCTTCGGCGGCGCCCCGGTGAAGGGCTGGCTGCATGTGCCGGCCGGCGCCGAAGGCCCGCTGCCGACCGTGGTGCAATACCACGGCTACAGCGGCGGCCGGGGGCTGCCGCACTCGACCACCCTGTGGGCGCAGGCCGGGTACGCGCACTTCGTGATGGACACCCGCGGCCAGGGCTACAGCCAGGGCGGCTTCGACAGCACCCCGGACGACACGCCGTACGCCGGTCTCAACCACACGCCTGGCTTCATGACCGCGGGCATCACCGACCCGGAGACGTACTACTACCGTCGCGTGTACATCGACGCGGTCCGGGCGCTGGAGGCCGCTCGGACGTCGCCGTTCGTCGACCCGGACCAGCTGATCGTCAGCGGCGGCAGCCAGGGCGGCGGCATCTCGATCGCCGCGGCCGGCCTGGCCCCGCTGGCCGGGATCGACCTGGTCGGCTGCGCTCCCGACGTACCGTTCCTGTGCCACTTCCAGCGCGCGCTGCAGATCACCGACAAGGACCCGTACGGCGAGATCACGCGGTACCTGAAGGGTTTCCGGCAGAACGTCGACACCGTCCTCAACACGCTCAGCTACTTCGACGGCGTGAACCTCGGCGCCCTGGCCACGGCCCCCGCGCTGTTCTCGGTGGCCCTGATGGACGCCACCTGCCCACCGTCGACGGTGTTCGCCGCCTTCAACCACTACGGCAGCTCCGACAAGAGCATCGAGGTGTACCACTACAACGAGCACGAGGGCGGACAGACGTACCAGCAGCTCGCCCAGCTCGACTGGTTCGCGGGGATCTTCGGAGTTGCTGGAAAATAGTCCGGAGAAGTCATCGATGCACCGATGAGTTTCCGGCCGCACGTCGTTACACGGTTATTGACGCCGGTCGCACCCGACCGGCCTGAACTGGTCACGACGTGGAGGACGCAGATGGACTGGAAGCTCGAGCTCGTGATCGTGCCGGTGTCGGACGTGGACCGGGCGAAGAAGTTCTACACCGAGCAGCTGGGGTTCGCCGAGGACGTCGATCACCGGGTGGGCGACTCGTTCCGGGTCGTGCAACTGACGCCACCCGGGTCGGCGTGCTCGATCTCGATCGGGATCGGGCTGACCGCGGCCGCCCCAGGCAGCTACCAGGGGACGCACCTCGTGGTGAACGACATCGAGGCGGCCCATGCCGAGCTGGTCGGGCGGGGCGTCGAGGTGAGTGAGCCGTTCCACTTCGGGCCCCAGGGCAAACAGCCGGGGGTCTCACCGGGCCGCGGCGACTTCGAGACGTTTCTGTCCTTCGAGGACCCGGACGGCAACGGCTGGACGGTCCAGGAGGTCGGACGGACCAGCTCGTGACAACAGTCGAGGAGGCGGCGTTCGCGGGCGACGAGGCCGCGTTCGCCGACCTGTCCGGCCTGTACCGGCGGGAGCTGCACGTGCACTGCTACCGGATGCTCGCCTCGTTCGACGATGCCGAGGACGCGGTGCAGGAGACGTTCCTGCGGGCATGGCGCAGCCGGGACCAGTACGACGGGCGCACCTACTTCCGCGCCTGGCTCTACCGGATCGCCACGAATGTCTGCCTGGACGCCACCCGGCGGCGTTCCCGGCGGACGGCGGCGGGGGTAGTGGACTCGCCGGGCGACCTGGTGTGGCTCCAGCCGTATCCGGACGACCTTCTCGACGAGATCGCGCCGCCGAAGGATCAGCCGGACGCGGTCGTGGTGGCCCGGGAGACGATCGAGCTCACGTTCCTGATCGCGCTGCAGGCGTTGCCGGCCAGGCAACGGGCGGCCTTGATCGCGCGTGACGTGCTGGGCTGGTCGGCCGCGGAGACCGCCGGGCTGCTCGACACCAGCGTCGCGGCGGCGAACAGTGCCTTGCAGCGGGCCCGGACGACGATGCAGCAGCGGCTGCCGGTGCGTCGAGCCGAGTGGAGCGTGCGGCCGACCGCCGAGGAGCGGGAGGTGCTGGCCCGGTTCATCGACGCACACGAGCGGTGCGACGCGGAGGCGGCGATCGCGATCGCAGGCGAGGAGCTTCGCGTGTCGATGCCGCCGGACCAGTTGTCGTTCAACGGGCTGCGCGCGTGCCTGCCGTTGTTCGAGCGGGCCTTCGGTCCGGAGCGGGACGGCGAGTGGCGGCTGGTGCCGACCTCGGCGAACCGGTTGCCCGCGGCAGCGTCGTACCTCAAGCGTCCGGGGGACACGTGCTGGCGGGCGTTCAAGCTCGACGTGCTGTGGGTCGACCACGGCGTGATCCAGGAGATCACGACATTCGGAGCCTCGCGTTTCCCGGGCTTTGGCCTCCCCGACCGGTTGACACGCTAGCGTGGTCGGCATGCTCGGACTACCTACGGGGATCCAGGCCTGTTTGTTCGACCTGGATGGCGTGCTCACTGATACGGCTGCTGTCCACGCTGCGGCGTGGAAAGAGATGTTCGACGAGTTCCTCCGCGAGTACTCGGCGCGGCACGGCATCGCGTTCGTGCCGTTCGACGCCCGCGCGGAGTACGACGCGTACGTGGACGGTAAGCCGCGGGCCGATGGCGTGCGGGACTTCCTGGCCGCGCGGAACATCACGCTGCCGGACGGCAGTGCCGGCGATCCGCCGTCGGCGATGACCGTGAACGGCCTCGGGAATCGGAAGAACGAGGCCGTCCAGCGGCGGATCCGGACCGAGGGCGTGCACGTCTTCGAAGGCTCGCGGCGGTACCTCCAGGCCGCCGTCGAGGCGGGCCTGCGGAGGGCGGTGGTGTCGTCCAGCGCGAACACCCGCGAGGTCCTGGACGTCACCGGTCTCGCGCAGTACGTCGAGGAGGTCGTCGACGGCGTGACGATCCGCACCGAGGGGCTGAAGGGCAAGCCGGCGCCGGACACGTTCCTCGCCGCGGCCGAGCGGTTCGGTATCGAGCCGTCCGCGGCGGCCGTCTTCGAGGACGCGCTGGCCGGCGTGTCCGCGGGCCGCTCCGGACACTTCGGGCAGGTGGTCGGCGTCGACCGCGTCGGCCAGGCCGCCGACCTGAAGTCGCACGGCGCCGACATCGTGGTCAAGGACCTCGCAGAGCTGCTGGAGGACAAGTGATCGATCGAGGACATCACCCGGTCGAGCCCTGGCGGCTCCGCGAGACCCGGCTCGCGATGGACAAGCTGGCCCAGTCCGAGTCGCTGTTCGCACTGTCGAACGGGCACATCGGCCTGCGCGGCAACCTCGACGAGGGCGAGCCGTTCGCGATCCCCGGCACCTATCTGAACTCGTTCTACGAGCAGCGCCCGCTCCCGTACGCCGAGGCCGGCTACGGGTACCCGGAGTCCGGGCAGACGCTCGTCGACGTCACCAACGGCAAGCTGATCCGGCTGCTCGTCGACGACTCGCCGTTCGACATCCGGTACGGCTACCTGACCAAGCACGAGCGCTCGCTCGACTTCCGGACCGGCATGCTCGAACGCGACGTCGACTGGACCTCACCCGGCGGCAAGCGGATCAAGGTCCGCACCCGTCGCCTGGTGTCGCTGACCCAGCGCGCGGTGGCCGCGATCGAGTACGTCGTGGAGCCGGTCGACCAGCCCGCGCGGTTCGTGATCCAGTCCGAGCTGGTCGCGAACGAGACGCAGCCCAAGCTGTCCGACGACCCGCGGGTCGCGGCCGTGCTGGACAACCCGTTGCACCCGGTCAGCCACGACGGCGGCGAGCACGGCACCGTACTGATCCACCGCACCAGCCGCAGCCAGCAGCTGATGGCCGCCGCGATGGCGCACGAGGTCGACACCTCGGTGCGGTACGCGATGGACCAGGACGTCCGGGAGGACTGGGCGCGGACGACGGTGATCTGCCAGCTGCAGCCGGGCGAGAGCCTGCGCGTGGTGAAGTACCTGGCGTACGGCTGGTCCAGCCTGCGCTCGGAGACCGCGATCCGGGATCAGGTCGCGGCCGCGCTCGCCAGTGCCCGGTTCTCCGGGTGGGACGGGCTGACCAAGCAGCAGGTCGAGTTCCTGGACGACTTCTGGGACGGCGCCGACGTCGAGGTGCAGGGCCACCCCGAGCTCCAGCAGGCGGTACGGTTCGCGCTCTTCCACGTGCTGCAGGCGGGCGCGCGGGCGGAGCGCCGGGCGATCCCGTCCAAGGGGCTGACCGGTGCCGGGTACGACGGGCACACGTTCTGGGACACCGAGGGTTTCGTGCTGCCGGTGCTGACCTACACGATGCCGGACGCGGCCGCCGACGCGCTGCGCTGGCGGCACTCCACCCTGCGGATGGCCCGGCAGCGCGCCGAGGAGCTGGGCTTCAAGGGCGCGGCGTTCCCGTGGCGGACGATCCGCGGCCAGGAGTGCTCCGGGTACTGGCCGGCCGGTACGGCGGCGTTCCACATCAACGCCGACATTGCCGAGGCGGTGATGCGGTACTACCGGGCCACCGGCGACGAGGACTTCCTCGACGAGGTCGGGCTGGAGCTGCTCGTCGAGACCGCACGGTTGTGGATGTCGCTGGGCCACCACGACCGCGAAGGCCGCTGGCACCTGCCCGGCGTGACCGGCCCGGACGAGTACAGCGCCGTTGCCGACGACAACGTTTTCACGAACCTGATGGCGGCCCGCAACCTGCGGTCCGCGGCCGAGATCGCCGCGAAGCTGCCGGCCCGGGCCCGCGAACTCGGCGTCGACGCCGAGGAGGAGGCATCCTGGCGGGACGCGTCGGCGGCCGTCTATGTGCCGTACGACAAGGACCTCGGCGTACATCCGCAGTCCGAGGGCTTCACCGGGTACGCCGTCTGGGACTTCGTGGGCTACAAGGACAAGTATCCGCTGCTGCTGCACGCGCCGTACTTCCAGCTGTACCGCACGCAGGTGGTGAAACAGGCCGACCTGATGCTGGCGACGTACTGGTGCGGTGACGCCTTCACCGACGAGGAGAAGGCGCGGAACTTCGACTACTACGAGCGGCTGACGGTGCGGGACTCGTCGTTGTCGGCCTGCGTTCAGGCGGTGATGGCGGCCGAGGTCGGACATCTCGACCTGGCGTACGACTACGCGTACGAGGCCGCGCTGATCGACATGCGGAACCTGCACCACAACACCGGCGACGGGCTGCACATGGCGTCGCTCGGCGGCGCGTGGAGCGCGCTGGTGGCCGGGTTCGGCGGGCTGCGCGATCAGGAGGACACGCTGTCGTTCGACCCCGCGCTGCCGATCGGGCTGGCCGGGTTGAGCTTCACGGTCCGCTGGCGCGGCGTCCGGCTGAAGGTGGAGATCGATCCGGTCGCGGTGAAGTACAGCGTGCACGACGGGTCGAACGCTTCGATGACCTTGCGGCACGCGGGCGAGGAGCTCACCGTGACCGCGACGCAGCCGGTCGTCCGGACATTGCAGAAGCGCCGCCCCCTGCTGCCTCGGCCGCCGCAACCGCTGGGCCGTGAGCCACGGCCGGCGATGGCGGTCAACGAGGACGGCTGAGGGGGCGACGCTCCGGGGAACTAGTTCTTGCTCTTGGCGGCCAGCGACTCGGCGGTCCCGACCAGCATCACGGACGAGATCACCGCGACGACGAAGCCGATGATGTTCAGCTCGAAGATGCCGCCGGTGCCGAGGATGCTCGCGATCGTGCCGCCGATCACCGAGCCGGCCAGGCCGAGCAGCAGCGTGGCGAGCAGGCCGAGCTTCTGCTTGCCGGGGGTGAACAACCGGGCGAGTGCACCGATGATGAGACCGGCGATGATGAAGCCGAACATGGCTGGGATCCTCCGAGGTGTCGAACGGTAGGCCTCAAGTCTCCCGGCGGAACGCCGTCGGCGGCAGTGGAGTTTTCCCTGACCGGACCCGGACCCGACCCTGGCCCTTGCGACGCGGCGGTCAGGAGCCGGCGGTCGTGGTGAACAGCGGGCTGTTCGGGATCAGCCGCGGCACACCACCGAGGCGACTGAGTACGGCGGCGCCGAGTTGGCCGGCCGCGCGTTCGTCTTCGTTGAGCAGCGCCTTGTACCCGGCGCGGCAGGCGGTTCGGGGGCCGAGGATCTCGACGTACAGCTCGATGTCCGGCAGCTCCGGTGATGCCTTGAGAGTGCTCGCGGTGCCGCGTGCGCAGCGGATCAGGGTCTGCCGGCTGCGGTCCGCGCTGACCTTGAGCAGCAGTTGGTCCGCGAGCGCCTTGGCGACGAAGTACTGCGCACTCGACGTCCGGTCCTGGAGATAGCGCACACTCGCGGTCTCGCGCAGGTTGTCGGTCAGCGCGCAGATCGCCCACTGCGGCGGCAGCGTGACAACCTGGGACTTCGGCACGTACGCCGGGATGCCGGGCAGCTCGGCGGAGATGCTGTTGTTCACCGCGATCAGCGCGTTCCGCGACGCCGCGTCCTGCGGGTTCGCGGACGGCGCGGCGATCAGCCGGCTGCTGAAGTCCGCGTCCGGTACGACGACGACCGTCATGCCGCCGGTGTTCTTGAGCAGCAGCGACGTGCGGCTCGGGTCGGTGCTGGCGGCCAGCTGCACGCCGTCCGCCTCTGACACCGGCGGCAGCGGCTCGGTGGACTGGCCGCAGTCGGCCGCGGGTTTCTGCGCCGCCGAGGGCAACGGGGCGACGATCGACGGCGTCGACGGCGCGGGCACGTCAGAACCGTTCGCCGCCGAGCATCCGGCGACGAGCAACACCACAGAGGGCAGGATTGCCCGACCACGCACCATCACGACGTACCCCCTGAAATCCCGAGCCCTGGTCCCCACCCGCTCGGCTGCCTACGTCTCCAACAATACTGTCCGAGCGCGGCCGTAGTCTCGCCTCGTGACTGTTCATCAGCTGTCGAGACGCGACGCCAGGCGGTTGGCCGTGCGCGCGCAGCTGCTCACCCGCGAGCGGCCGGCCGACCTTTTCGACGTGGTCCGCGGGCTGAATGCGGTGCAGCTCGACCAGACGCCGTACGTCGCTCCGAATGCGGACCTGGTGGCCTGGAGCCGGCTCGGTTCGTCGTACGACCCCGGCGAGCTGGCCGATGCGCTCGCATCGCTGGAGCTGCTGGAGCTGCGCGGGTTCGTCCGGCTGCCGGAGACGCTGGCGTTGTACAGCGCGGAGATGGCCGCGTGGCCGGCCGACGGCGAGCCGCTCGACTGGCAGGAGTACCGCCACGACTGGGTCCGGGCGAACGAGGGCTGCCGCATCGACATCCTCGAGCGGCTCCGCCAGGACGGCCCGCTGGTGATGCGCGAGCTGCCCGACACCTGCGTGCAGCCGTGGAAGTCGAGCGGCTGGACGAACAACCGGAACGTGTCGAAGCTGCTGGAGTTCATGATGCAGCGCGGCGAGGTGGCGATCGCCGGTCGCGAGGGCCGGGACCGCCTCTGGGACTTGGCATCCCGGGTCTACCCCGACGATCCGCCGGTGCCGCTCGCCGAGGCGGTCCGGACCCGGAACCGGCAGCGCCTGAAGTCGATGGGCCTGCTGCGGGCGACAGGCCCGGTCTGCCCGGGCGAGCCGCTGGACGCCGGCGAGGCGGGGGAGCCGGCAGTCGTGGACGGCGTCCGCGGCGAGTGGCGGGTCGACCCGGAGCTGCTCGACCAGCCGTTCACCGGCCGGACGGCGATCATCTCGCCGCTCGACCGGTTGGTGTACGACCGCAAGCGGCTGACCGAGATCTTCGAGTTCGACTACCAGCTCGAGATGTACAAACCGGTCGCGAAACGGCGCTGGGGGTACTTCGCGCTGCCGATCCTGCACAACGACCGCCTGGTCGGGAAGCTCGACGCGATGTCCGACCGCAAGGCCGGCATCTTCCGCGTCGACGCGATCCACGAGGACGAGCCGTTCTCGAAGACCCTGACCGCCACCGTCCACCGCGAGATCCGCGACCTGGCGAAGTGGCTGCGGTTGGAGCTGGTCATCGGCTGAGACCTGCCGCAGGATCCGTCGTACCTCGGCCGCCTCGGGTGAGCCGTACGTCCCGAATCGTTGCAGCGCCTCGCCGGTGCGTGGTGTCTCCCCGCGCCTCGCGGAAGACCCGGTGTGCTCGCGCCACACCGAGCAGCGAGCTGGTCTCCTAGTGGATGGCCAGGGCCTGCTCGCCGGAGTCGATCGTGGCGTCGGTCCGGCCGAGGGCGAGGTGAATGCGCGCGAGGTCGACGTACGCGTCGCCCTCGCGCAGCCGGTACGTGCCTGCAGCCAGGAGGATCGCTCCCCGGGCCAGTGACTCGGCCAGCGCCAGAGAGGATTCCGCCAGCTCGACCAGCGCGAGCCCGGGTACGGCATGCGCCCGGTGCTCACGGAGCAGGTCCGAGTCGGTCAGCGCCAGCACCTGCTCGAACTCGTTCCGCGCAGACCTGGCATCGCGGAGCTGCAGGTGTCTTACAGAGCAGGTGTGGCGGCGTCTTGATCCCTGGGTCGGCGCCGCACCGAACCATCCGTGCTCAATGCGAGGCTACGGCTGATTGAGCTTCCTGAATGAGATCCTCGGCATCCGCACAGACGAAACTGTCGTCCCAGACCACTCTGGCTGTCGACAGCCTCAGCGCGATCTCACATCTCCGATGTCACCGCCAATCTGCAGCTTGTTGCAATGCTGCGGCATAGCGAACCGTCTGCGTGGACACATAGATTCGAACCACCAGTCGGAGGGGTGAGATTTTATCTCCGATGCATGGAGGAAATCATGCGCCCCAGACGCGCCGCCGCCGCGTTCGCCTTCGTTGCCGCGCTATTGTGCGGATCAATCGCAGCCGTACCTACGTCAGTTGCTGCACCGTACAGCGATCCGGCCAACGTCAGCACTGTTCATGTCGAGTCCAGCTCTGCACCTCAGTACCGGTCGTCAATCGACCTCAAGTTCGACCAACCTATCTCCGTGCAGGCTGCCAATGGCTACGCGAATCAGCTGGCCGATTCGCTCCGCCCTGTCAAGGCCGCTCCGCAGCTCGGTCCGGAATACATCTCCTGCGGTGGAAGTGGGAAGTGGTCGGACACCAACGGAAGTCTCACTCTGCAATACACGTGCTCCACTGTCGATCGCCTTGCCTGGAGCTACGCGATCTCCGCCGCGGTCAAGGCGATCATTGTCAGCAACATCAACGAGCAGGGATTGGACTGGTGGGTCAACGGTGTGAAGAAGCCCAGGAATGCCCCGCACCCCAGCGTCCCCAAAGAATACCTTCTCCACGGTACGATGAGTGGAGCGACAACTGGAACCCAGGTAGACTACCAAGACTATATTACCTTCCGTCATAACCTCGGCGGCGGTGGGACGGGCTCTATTACGTGGGCCGGACGGGTTCACACGCTGGAGGACTAGTTTCAGTGGATTTTCTTCAAACGGCGCTGCAGTTGGTGCTCCGGGATCTCCGGAGTACCAACGGCATTGCTTTACGTCTTCTGGATGAGCCGTCGTCGAGCGATCCGGAGTATGAATCGATGGTGATGCTGTCCAGCAGCAAGTCGCGGACCGGTCTGCTTGCTCCCCTCGATATGGAACAGCCCGAACGGGTGGTTCACGTGGCCGACCAGGTGCAAGAGTTTGTTCACGAGGAGCTGAATTGGCTTGGCCTGCCTGTTGTCTGGCCGGAATGTCCAGAACATCCGGGGTCGCACCCACTCACGCCGATCCTGGTAGCGGACAAGCCTTCTTGGCAGTGCCCGAGGTCCGGTCACACCATCAGCGCCATCGGCGAGCTTTAGTGCACGGACCCGACAGATCGTCCTGTACTCCAGCCGTAGATCGTGACCTTTTTCGGCGTCGGCAGTTGCAGAGTCGGGCGCGGTGAGGTGGCGGATTTCGTTGCAGGTATGGGGGATCAGCTGGTCGTTGGCGGTCGGCGTGGCAGCGGTAGGCCAGCTCGCCGGTGCACACCCCACCGCGTGGGTGGATGGCGTAGCTCGCGGCCGTACGTAGGTCCGGGTTGGGGAGGGTATTGTGCGCCGAATCGGACGTGTGAATCGACAAAGTCCGGCTGTAGTACTAGGCCGAGCCGCCGTTGCTTTTCAGGAGTTGGCCGTTGACCCATTGGCCTTGGGGGGAGAGGAGGAAGTCGACGAGGTTGGCGGTGTCGGTGGGGGTGCCGAGGCGGCCCTAGTGGGGTGGCTTCGGTGCAGGCGGTGCGGAGGTCGGGGGACATCCAGCCGGTGTCGATCGGGCCGGGGTTGATCACGTTCGCGGTCAGGCCGAGGTCGGACAGTTCCTGGGCGGCGGCCAGCGTGATGCGGTCCAGCGCGCCCTTGCTCGCGCCGTACGGGAGGTTGTGGACCGTGTGGTCGCTCGTCAGCGCCACGATCCGGCCGCTGCCGTGCGGTACGGCGAACCTCGCGGCGTACTCGCGGATCAGCAGCCAGGTCGCCCGCGCGTTCACGGCGAAGTGCCGGTCGAAGCTCTCGACGGTGGTGTCGCGAATGCTGGAGTCGACGCTCTCGCAGTGACACATCACCAGCGCGGTCACCGGCCCCAGCCGGTCCTCCGCGGCGGCGAAGATCCGCTCCGGCGCGCCCGGATCCGCCAGGTCCGCCTCGATCGGTACGGCGGTCACGCCGAGGCCGGTCAGCTCCGCGGTGATCTCCGCGGTGGCGCCGTCCTGCACGCCCCACTTCATCCGTTCGTCGTACGCCGTCCAGTACGTGAACGCGACGTCCCACCCGGACTCGGCGAGACGGCGGGCGATGCCCGCGCCGATCCCGACTGTACGGCCGACTCCGGTGACAAGCGCGACAGGTCGTTCGAGCATGCGGGCGATCCTGCTCGATCCCGCGGCGGACGGCAATCGAATTGCCGGACCTCAGATGACGATGAGTGGCAGGCCAGGATCGAGCTTACGGAGGTCCTCAGGGTCGGACGTCACGACTGGACAATGACCAAGGTGTTGGGCGCAGATCGCAACGCACGCATCGACCACATCGGCGGTGCCGCTGCGGCCCAGCAGAGCACCGATCTCAAGAGCCGCCGGGTAGTCGAGCCCTGCGAAGCGCAGGTACGAGTCGGCAAGGAACCGCCTCAGGTTGGCCTGACGTCCGCCTTCCCGGACGACCTGAGCGACGACAGGCGTCGGGATGACGACAGACGCCTCGCGGGCGCGGGCCGCGCGGAGGAGTTCCTGAATCTTCCCCGAGCGGCGCTCGACTGCGATCAACGCTCCGGAGTCGAGCACGAGTGCCTTGTTCACGCGGCGCTGTCGCCTCTGGCGTTCTTGGCTTGCTCGGCGAACACCCGCTCCAACTCCTGGTCGGCCCATGCTCTGTCTTCCGCAGCGGGCGCGCCGCGATCGGCGTCCCACTCGGCGAACAAGGTGTCCATGACAACTCCCGGGGCGAGGCGAGATGCGATGTACGACGACACCGACCTCGCTTCGCCGCGATCCACGGCGGCCTTGATCGTCTCGATCAGGTCCTCTGGAAGGGTGATCGAGATCTGACGCGTTTTACTCATGATTCCATCATAGGGGACTTTGGCCATCGACCACGGTTGCAGCCTGAATCCGTGGAGGCCGGCCCGCCGACCTCCGACAAACTCACCGGGCTACACGCTGAGGTTCTACATCTTCTGGGTCGGCTCTCCGCCGGGATGCACGATGTGTGCGTCCGGGCCTGGGAAGAACAGCGTGTCGGTGTCGGTGTCCGTCCAGTGCACGCGGTACGGCGGTGCGCCGTTCGGGTCGGGCACTTCGACGATCTGCCCCTCACGCCGATGGGCCGCCAAATGACTGCTTTCAACGACAACCTGGTCGCCAGCTACCGCTTTCACCACACCCACCTCCTTCACTACCCAGCTTGATCCCGCAGGGCGTCGGACACCACCCCTCGCGGTCAGTTCGGGAGGGTGATGGTGGCGGTGGTGCCGCCGGTGGGGGCCGAGGTGAGCGTGATGGTGCCGTGGTGGGCGCGGGTGATCTCGCGGGCGATGGACAGGCCTAGGCCGGAGCCGCCGCTGGCCCGGGAGCGGCTGGTGTCGAGGCGGACGAAGCGTTCGAAGACGCGCTGCCGGTCCGCTTCGGGGATCCCGTCGCCGTCGTCCTCGACCGTGATGACCGCGGCGCCGTCCCTCTCGGCGGTCGTCAGCCGGACCGTACTGTGCGCGGCCCGGGCGGCGTTGTCGACGAGGTTCCGCAGTACCTGACCCAACCGGCCCGGATCGCCGGTCACCCGCACCGGGTGCACGTCGCCCTTGACCGTCAGTTCGGGCTTCGAGCTGCGGAGCCGTTTGATCTCCGCCTCGACCAGGTCGTCCAGGTCGACATCGGTCTGCCGCATCCGGATGCCGCGGTCGTCGGCTTTCGCGAGCAGCAGCAGGTCCTCGACGAGTTGCCGCATCCGGTCGGTCTCGGTCTCCATCACCTGCCGCAGCTCGCGCCACGCCTTCCCGGTGGTGTCCGCATCGATCACCTCGAGCGCGGCGGTGAGCGTGGCGAGCGGCGAACGCAGTTCGTGGCTGGCGTCCGCGACGAACGCCCGCTGGGTGGTCTGCCCGGTCTCGAGCCGGTCGAGCATCTCGTTCATCGTGACCGCCAGCCGGGCGATCTCGTCCCGCGTCTGCGGTACCGGGACCCGCTCGGTCAGGTCCCGGCTGCCGATGCCCTGCACCCGCGAGCGGATCCGCTCCACCGGCCGCAGCGCCTGCCCGATCATCAGCCACCCGGCCACCCCGACCACGAACAGCAGCACCGGGAACCCGATCAGCAGGTATTGCGTCACGGTCGACACCGTCTGCCGCTGGGTCTCCACCGACGACGCGACCACCACCGTGTACGTCGTCCCGTGGTAGGCCGCGCCCTCCGCCACGATCAGGAACGAGTGGTCGTCGTCGATCAGCGGCATCGCGCCGACCTGGGCCCGCAGCAGCGCGCCGGCCGGCGGGCGGAGATCGGTGAGCGGCGAGTTGCCGACCCGGGACGAGGAGGCGGCGACGATCTTCCCGTTCGGATCCAGCACCTGAATGAGCTGGCTGGCTCGGGTGGTGTTGGCCAAGTCGTGCCCGAGCCCCTTGGTGCCCTCGGTACTGACCTGGCGGGCGACGTCCGCGACCCGGCCGTCGGCGGCGTCGGACACCTCGGTGATCAGTGCCCGCTGCAGGAGCAGCAGCAGCGCGGCGGCGCCGATCAGCAGCGCGACGGCCACCACGATCACGGCAGCAGCGGTCGACCGGCTCCGCACACTGGCCTGTCGCAGGCCACTGGCGGTCCGGTACCACCCGTCAACGCGACGTCGCACGACCGTGCTCACCCCACCAGTTTCGCAGGTCCGTCCTCAGAAGGCTCTCAGCGCGGCTCTGTGGCCGTCAGCCGCCTTCCGGGTTGAGCCGGTAGCCCATCCCGCGAATGGTCTCGATGGCGTGCCGCGCGAACGGCGTGTCGATCTTCTTCCGCAGGTAGCGGACGTACACCTCGACCACGTTCGGGTCGCCGTCGAACGCCGGATCCCAGACGTTCTGCAGGATCTCGGTCTTGCTGACGGTGTCGCCGCGGTGCCGCATCAGGAACTCCAGCAGCCCGTACTCCCGCGGCGTGAGCGTGATCTCCCGCCCGTTCCGCTCCACCCGCCGCCGGGCGACGTCCAGCGACAGGTCGCCGGCGATCAGTACGACGGGACGCTCCGGGCCGCCGCGCCGGATCAGCGCGCGCAACCGGGCGACCAGTACCAGGAAGCTGAACGGCTTCGTCAGGTAGTCGTCGGCGCCCAGGTCGAACGCGTCGGTCTGGTCGTACTCGCCGTCCTTCGCGGTCAGCATCAGCACCGGCGTCCAGATCCCGCGGGCCCGGAGCAGCTCCAGCACGCGGTACCCGTTCAGCTTCGGCAGCATGATGTCCAGCACGATCACGTCGTAACTGTGCTCGGTCGCCGCCCAGACCGCGTTCTCGCCGTCGTGCACCAACTCGACCACGAACCCGGCGTCGGTCAGCCCGCGGTGGACCGTGTCGGCCAGCCGCAGTTCGTCCTCGACCATCAGCACTCGCATCCACACAGTGTCACCGCAGGGGGCTGAGAATCCGCTGAGGGTTCCCGGATTGACGCCGGTGACGGCCCCGCCTAGCGTTGTCGAAGCGCTTCGACACTCTCTCTGGAGGCCGGCAACCATGAAGTTCACCGACGGGTACTGGCAGCTGCGACCGGGGTTCGCCCGCCTGCGGCCGGCCGCGGTCGAGAGCGTCGAGGCGGGGACCGCGAGCTGACCGTGTACGCGCCCGCTCGGCGGATCGAGCGCCGCGGCGACACCCTCAACCAGCCGCTGTTCACGATCACGTTCGGTTCCCCGGCCCGCGGGGTGATCGGCGTCCGGATCGCGCATCACGTCGGCGGCGCGCCCGCGCGTCCGGCGTACCGGCTGAACACCGACGACCAGCATCCGGTGAAAGTGGAGGTCGGTCCCGCCGAGGCGCGGCTGACCTCGGGCGAGCTGAGCGTCGTGGTCGGGCTCGACGGGGCGTGGGACGTCCGCTTCGAGCAGGACGGGCGCGAGTTGACGAACTCGGGGGAGCGGAGCGTCGGCCTGGTCACCGACGCCGACGGCCGGCGGTACGTCCACGAGCAGCTCGCGCTGGGCGTCGGCGAGACGATCTACGGCCTCGGCGAGCGGTTCGGGCCGCTCGTGAAGAATGGTCAGATTGTCGACAGTTGGAATGCAGACGGCGGTACGTCGAGCGAGCAGGCGTACAAGAACGTCCCGTTCTACCTGAGCAGCAAGGGATATGGCGTACTTGTCGACAATCCTGCGATGGTCTCGTTCGAGGTCGGCTCGGAGGTCACGTCCCGCAACCAGTTCAGCGTCGAGGGCGAACAGCTCCAGTACTACGTGTTCGCCGGCCCGACCCCGAAGGACGTACTGCGCCGCTACACGGGCCTCACCGGTCGCCCGGCGCGGGTGCCCGCGTGGTCGATGGGTTGTGGCTGTCGACCTCGTTCACCACGGACTACACCGAGGAGACGATCGGCTCGTTCGTCGACGGAATGGCGGAGCGCGACCTGCCGCTGAGCGTCTTCCACTTCGACTGCTTCTGGATGCGCCAGTTCCACTGGTGTGACTTCCTCTGGGACCCGGTCGCTTTCCCCGACCCGGCCGGCATGCTGCGCAGGCTGAAGGACCGCGGGCTGCGGATCAGCGCGTGGATCAACCCGTACATCGCGCAGCGCTCGGTGCTGTTCGAGGAGGGCCGTCGGCTCGGGTACCTGCTGATGCGCCCGGACGGCTCGGTCTGGCAGTGGGACATGTGGCAGGCCGGGATGGCGATCGTCGACTTCACCAACCCGGACGCGACCGCCTGGTTCCGCTCGAAGCTCCAGGCGCTGATCGACATCGGCGTCGACTGCTTCAAGACCGACTTCGGCGAACGCATCCCGACCGAGGACGTCGCCTGGTACGACGGCTCCGACCCGGAGCGGATGCACAACTACTACGCACAGCTCTACAACGCGGCCGTCTTCGACCTGCTGGAGGAGAACCGCGGCGCCGGCGAGGCAGTACTGTTCGCGAGATCGGCGACGGCCGGCGGCCAGCAGTTCCCGGTGCATTGGGGCGGCGACTGCGAGTCGACGTTCGAGGCGATGGCCGAGTCGCTCCGCGGCGGCCTGTCCCTGGCGGCGTCCGGCTTCGGCTACTGGAGCCACGACATCGGCGGCTTCGAGGGCACCCCCGACCCGGCGATCTTCAAGCGCTGGGTCGCCTTCGGCCTCCTCTCGTCCCACTCCCGCCTGCACGGCTCCTCGTCGTACCGCGTCCCGTGGGCGTTCGACGACGAGGCGGTCGACGTCCTCCGCAAGTTCACCAAGCTGAAACTGTCGTTGATGCCGTACCTGATGACGGCGGCCGAGGAGGCGCACCGCGACGGCGTACCGATGATGCGCCCGATGATCCTGGAGTTCCCGAACGACCCGGCAACCGCCTACCTGGACCGCCAGTACATGCTCGGCCCCGACCTCCTGGTCGCCCCCGTAATGAGCGCCGACGGCGAAGTCTCGTTCTACCTACCCGCCGGCCGCTGGACCTCGCTCCTGACCGGCGAGACGTTGACCGGCCCCACCTGGGTCCACCAGACCCACGCCTTCGAGACCCTCCCTCTCTTCGCCCGCGAAGGCGCCGTAATCCCCTTCGGCACAACCGACAACCACCCCGAATACGACTGGTCGAACAACGTCGACCTCCACTGGTACGCCCCCTCGAACGGCACCACAGTCACCCTCCCGTCCGGAGCCGTGATCGAGCTCAACTACCAAGACGGCGAAGCACAGTCCCGCGTCCTCAAAGGCTCCTGCGAGAACTACACGGTCAAGACCTGCTGAGCGACCAGTCCGCCCGGTTCGCGATCCGGCCACGGGTTATCGCAGGTACGACGTGGGTGTGGCTCGCGACGCGCACCTCGTACGTCTGCTGCGCGAGGGCAACTTCCCGAGGACGATCATCCGCGCCGCCCCCGACGAGATGCACTCCTCGCCGGTCGGCCGGCCCGAACGCGTAGACCCTCCAGCACAACGCCGGCCGCAGAGAAGACCGCATAAAGGGTGGGCAGCCGCGCCGGCTTCCAGGCGTGCGCAGACGTGTTCGTGGCGCCAGTGGGCCTATACGTACTGTCGAGCTGCAGTTCGCCGGCGATCGAGATGAGGTGGTCCGAGGGCGGCACGTGCAGGGTGCTCAGCAGTTCACCGTGCAGAGGATCGTCCAGGCGTAGCTCGATGGTGGCGGCTCGGTCGCCGTGGTTGGCGACCTGCGCCTGGTACTGCGCCGGCTCGAGCATGATGGTGTCGAACGCCAGCCAGGCTTGGGGTTCAAGAGAGATGACCGCGTCGCCGCGTTCGGGGGTCGCGGTGGTCAGTGTGGTTGCGCAGTACTCGTCGAAGCTCGTTGCGGTGAGGTGGTCGAGCGTCCGTGGCGGTATCCGTTCGCCGGTGACGCTGAGGGTGGCGGTCAGCCGGAGGTCCGTGCACGAACGGCCGACCATGACGCTGTGCCGCGCCGACTCGACGCAGTGCCGATCACGCGTCACGTCCCAGAAGCCGAGGTCCCGGGCGGCGATGGTCAGCTCCACCTGGGCGCTCTCGCCGGGAAGCAGCGACACCCGCCGGAACCCGCGCAGTTGCCGTAGCGGTTGCTTCACCCGTGAACGCTGCTGATGCGTGTAGAGCTGCACGACTTCGGTGCCGGGGCGATCCCCGGTGTTGGTGACGGTGCAGGTCACCCGGACCTCGCCGTCCGCCGGGATCGACGAGGTACTCAGCCGCAGGTCGCCGTACTCGAAGGTCGTGTAGCTCAGGCCGAAGCCGAACGGGTACAGCGGTGTCCCGCGGTAGTAGAGGTACGTCGCGTCCGTCCCGATGATGTCGTAGTCGAGCAGGTCGGGAAGGTCCGCGGCGGAGTGGTACCAGGTCTGCGTCAGCCGGCCCGCGGGATCGGCGTCGCCGAACAGTACGTCGGCCAGCGCCCGGCCGTACTCCTGCCCGCCGTGCGCCGACCAGAGAATCGCCGGCAACTGCTGCTGCGCCCAGCCCACCGCGAACGGGTAGCTGCTGCTCAGCACCAGGACCGTGCGCGAATTGGCCGCGTGGACCCGTCGGACCAGGCGGTCCTGCGCCGCCGGGAGGTCGAGGCTGGTCCGGTCCTCCGTCTCGCGACCGTTCACCAACGGGTGGTTGCCGGCAACAACGATCGCGACGTCGGCCCGGGCCGCGAGCTCCGCCGCCCGGGCCGCCCCGTCCAGCAGCACCTCGAGCTCGAACGTCGTCCCGTGGTCATCCAGCTCGACGGCAGCATTGTCGACCGACAGGTACCGGCCGCTGTGCAGGTGCTGGAGCAGGACACCGGCCGCCGTGTCGACGAACCGGAAGGTCTGCTTGACCTCCCAGCCGCTCGGGCCGCACTGGTCGGCGACGAGTTCGTCGTCGGTGAACGTCAGGTGCCACCCGTTGTGCACAGAGCGCAGCGCACATGCGCCACCGCCCCAGTCGAAGAGATCGAACTGCCGCGCGGTCCCGTCCTCCTCCGCGGCCCGCAGTACGGCGTCCGGCCCGATGGTCAGGTACGACGACGTACCGGCGACGCGGAGTGCGATCCGGTCGACGCCCTCGCAGTACTCGACCCGATCGCTGCCGAGGCGCTCGACGATGCCGTCCAGCGCCGTCACCTGGTAGGGCAGCGTGCCGGCATACCAGTCCGCCGAGACGATGCCGGCCAGTGGACCGACCACGGCGATGCGGGTGATCGCGGCAGCCGTGATCGGCAGCACCTGGCATTCGTTCTTCAGCAGCACGATCGCCTGGCGGGCAGCGTCCTGGGCGAGCTGCCGATGCGCGGGGCAGTTGACCAGATCCGGCTCGGGCGAGCGGTACGGGTCGAGCTCGGGCGGGTCGAACTCGCCCAGCCGGAACCGGAGCGTCAGGATTCGCCGTACCGCCGCGTCGAGGTCCGCGGGGGTCAGCAGGCCGCGGTCGAGCGCGTCGGTGACCCGTTCGATCGTCGGCGCGGAGTCGGTGCCGTCCTGGGTGAAGCTGTCCACGCCGGCTCTGATCGCGGCCGCGTACGCCGACGGGCCGTCGGGCAGATACTGCTGCAGCCCGAAGAGATTGGCCGGCGCGTAGGCGTCACTCACGACCAGCAGCTCCGTCGTGGACCAGGCGCGGAGTACGTCGTTGATCAGCGGGCTGAGGTGCGTGGGCCGTCCGTTCACCAGGTTGTACGACGGCATCACCGCGACCGCGGCACCGGACTCGATCGGCTCGCGGTAGGCCGGCAGTTCGTAGTCGTGCAGCACTCGTGGTGGAAGGTTGCTCGAGGTGGTGCACCGGTCGGTCTCGTTGTTGTAGGCAAGGAAGTGCTTCAGGGTCGGCGCGGTCTTCAGGTACGTCGGATCGTCGCCGGCCAGGCCGCGGGCGTAGGCGGTGGCGATGGTCCCGGTCAGCCAGGGGTCCTCGGCGTACCCCTCCTCGTTGCGGCCCCAGCGCGGGTCGCGCAGCGGGTTCACGACCGGGGCCCAGACGTTCAGGCCGACCTCGACCGGATCCTTGTGGTGGAAGACGCGGACCTCGTCGCCGACCGCGGAGCCGACGGCGCGGACCAGGTCCGGATCCCAGCTTGTGGCCAGGCCGATCGCCTGCGGGAAGACCGTCGCCGGCCCGCGCCAGGCCACGCCGTGCAGGGCCTCTGTGCCGGTGCGGAACGTCGACAGGCCGAGTCGTTCGACGGCTCCCTGGTACTGGTGCAGCAACGCAGTCTTCTCGGCCGGGCGGAGCCGGGCGAGCAGGTCCTCGACCCGTTCGCCGAGCGGCAAGGCGGGGTCGCGGAACGGGAGCTGCGGCGCTGGAGTGCTCATCGGCGATCGACTCCATGGACGGTCTGTGTCGAAGCGCTTCGACGACTGAGCAACTGATCGAAGCGCTTCGACAAGGGCGTGAACAGAGGGTTGCATTCCGCGCACGCGAGGTCAAGAGCGGGCGGGGGTTCATCAGGGCCGGGGGAGGCGACCTTGGGTCAGGGGGGAGAGGGCCTGGGCGGTGGCGCCCAGGGGAGTGGCGGTTTGGGGGAACGAGGAGACCGCGAGGCGGCAGCCGCCCGCGTCCGGGGCGATGGTGGCGTCGCGGAGTGCCTTGTCGACGGCGGGGACGAGTTGGTCGGCCAGCAGGGCGTACGCGCCGCCCAGGACGACTACCTCCGGGTTGAGTGTGTTGACCAGCGCGGCGATCCCGTGGCCGAGGTGGCTGCCGGCCTCGGCCAGGACCTTGGTGACGGTCGCATCGGCGGCCTGCGCGCGCTGGATCAGCTGGTCGAGCTGGAGCTGCGGATCGCCCTCGTCGAGGCCGTCGATGCGGGACAGGATGGCGGGCAGACTCGCCAGGGCCTCGAGGCAGCCGCGCCGTCCACAGCCACACGCCGGCCCGTCCGCGACGAGCCGGAGATGGCCGATCTCCCCGACGTACCCACGATGACCGGAGAGCGGGCGGCCGTCGGCGATGATGCCCGCGCCGACGCCGGTGTCGCCGGTGACCTGGATCAGGTTCGCCGTGCCCGCGAGCGGGCCGTACAGGTGCTCGGCCAGCACCGCCAGCGAGGCGTCGTTGTCGACGGTCACCGGAATGTCCGGCCGCCCGAGCGCGGACGCGAGCTCGGCGCGCAACGGCACGTCGCGCCACCCGAGCCCGGCGGCCAGTACGACGGCGCCGTCGCGGTCGACCAGACCGGGTACGCCGACCGAGATCCCCAGCACCTGCCGCCCGGACGCCTGCACGGTCGTGATCGCGCGGCGGGCCAGTGCGGCCAGCGCGGAGATCGTCCGGCCGGGCCCGGCGTTGCCGCCCGGCCCGGCGCGATGCCAGCGCAGCACCTGCTCGCCGGCGGCGTCGCATCCGAGCGCGGTCAGCCCGCGTCCGCTCACCTCGAGGCCGATCGTCGCGTACGCCGACCCGTCGAGGACGAGCAACGTCGCGGGCCGTCCGACGTGGTTCTGGGTCTGCTGGGTCTCACGGACCAGCCGGCGGTCGAGCAGGTCGCCGACGATGCTCGTCACGGTCGCCTTGTTCAGACCCGTCCCGGCCGCGATCGCAGCCCGCGAACAGGGCGCCGCGCGGCGCAGGTGGCCCAGCACCGCGGCCAGGTTGGTGGCGCGGATATCGGTGTGATCCGCCGTCTGTGTGCTCAAGGCCCGTCCTGTCGAAAGAAAGTTCTGGCTCAGTTCTACACCTTGTCGCGCTGTCCGCTGTGCGTTAATTTGTTTGGCTACTAGCCCAACTAAGTCTAGGGGATGCGACGTGACCGGACCAGTGATCGGCGGCGCCAGCCGCCGGACCTTCATCTCCCTGCTCGGCGCCGGTGCGGCGGCGGCCGCGGGCGGGGTCACCCTGACCGGCTGCTCGAACGGCAAGGCGGCGACGACGTCCGGCCGGGCCGAGACCGAGGACAAGCTGGCCGGGCTGCTGCCGAAGTACGTCGGGTACGAGCCGGTGCAGCCGGACCTGCCCGGCCAGTACGGCGCATCGCCGGGTTTCTCGCACTATCCGGCCGAGCTGAAGCGGGCAGTGCCGGGCACGATGGTGCCGAGCGGCAAGGAAGTGTCGGCGATGACGCCGCTGTGGAGCCCGATCCCGCCCGGCCTCGGGAACAACTCGTACTACGACGCGAACAACGCGCGGATCGGTGCGCCGGTCCGGTTCAACATCCTGAACGGCAACGACTACGGCGACAAGCTCGGCCCGATCCTTGCCGCCGGCAACGTCCCGGAGCTGCTCTGCATCCCGGGCTGGAACATCGCCGGCCTGACCCGGTTCGGCCAGGCCGCGGACAAGCTGTTCGAGGACCTCACGCCGTACCTGGCCGGCGACAAGGCGGCGGCGTACCCGATGCTGGCCAACCTGCCGACCCGGGCCTGGGCGTACGGCGTCTGGAACAACCAGCTGAAGGCGGTGCCGTTCCCGTCGGACGGCTTCCCGTGGATGATGATGTACCGCAAGGACGTCTTCGACCAGCTCGGCGCGCGGCCGCCGAAGACCGCCGACGAGCTGCTGGCGCTGGGCAAGCAGCTGACCGACGCGAAGGCGGGCCGGTGGGCGTTCGGCTCGGTCGCCGACGAGGTGGCGCGGATGTTCGGGGCGCCGAGCAGCTGGCGCAAGGACTCCAGCGGCAAGCTGGTCCATAAGATCGAGACGCCGGAGTACGCGGAGTCGGTGGCGTTCGTCCGGCAGCTCTTCCAGTCGGGCTACGTGCACCCGGAGGTGGTCGCGAACGCCGGCGCCGACGAGAACGCGCTGTTCGAGGGCGGCAAGTTCCTGATCCGGCAGAACGGCCTGGGTGGCTGGCACGAGTCGCTGCAGCGGCAGCAGACTGTCAACCCGAAGTTCGACCCGCAGCCGGTGCTGCCGTTCGCTCACGACGGCGGTACGCCGATCACCTGGGGCGGCGAGCCGGCCGGCATCTTCACGTTCGTCAAGAAGGGGGTCGGCGCGGACCGGGTGAAGGAGTTGCTCGGCGTCCTGAACTACACGTCGGCGCCGTTCGGGACCGAGGAGTACGTGCTCTACAACTACGGGGTCGAGGGCAAGCACTACGTGAAGCAGCCGTCCGGTGCGCCGAAGCTGACTCCGCTGGGACAGAAGGAGGTCTCGCAGACGTACATCTTCCTGGGCGGCCGGCCGACGGCGATCACCGAGAGCGAGTACCCGGGGTACGTGCAGTCGATGAGTACCTGGCAGAACGCGGCCGCGAAGGTCCGGGAGAAGCTCCTGTTCGACGGGATCCGGGTCGAGCAGCCGGCCAAGATGGCGGCGCTGAACCAGCCGTTCGACGACGCCCTGCAGGACATCTTCCGCGGCCGCAAGCCGATCGGCGAGCTGAAGGCCGCCGTCAAGCAGTGGCAGGACAACGGCGGCAACGAAGGCCGCGACTTCTACGCCAAGGTCCTCAGTGACAACGGTCGGTAGGGTCCGGGTCCGGGGCGCCGCCCGGGTCGCCACGAGGGCCGGTGGGATGAGTTTCCGGCATCGGTTGCGGCGGGACTGGCCGTTGCTGCTGATGGTGTTGCCAGTGGTGGTGCTGCTGGGCGTGTTCCACTACTTCCCGACGCTCGGGAACGTGATCGCCTTCCAGGACTACTCGCCGTACGCCGGGATCCGGGGCAGCGACTTCATCGGGTTCGCGAACTTCAGCCGGATGTTCTCCGAACCCGCGTTCTGGAAAGCGGTCGCGAACACGCTCTCCATCACCACTGTCCAGCTGATCTTCTTCTTCCCGATCCCGATCGCCCTGGCGCTGCTGCTGAACAGCGTGCTGTCGGCCAGGATCCGCGGCCTGATCCAGGGCGTGGTGTACCTGCCGCACTTCTTCTCCTGGGTGCTGGTCGTGTCGCTGTTCCAGCAGATGATCGGCGGCGCCGGCCTGCTCGCCCAGACCCTGCGCGACCACGGCCACTCGGCGGTCGACCTGATGACCAAGCCCGACACATTCATCCTGCTCGTCACCGCGCAGTCGGTCTGGAAGGACGCCGGCTGGGGGATGATCGTGTTCCTCGCCGCGCTGTCGACCATCAACCCGGCGCTCTACGAGGCCGCCGCGGCCGACGGTGCGAACCGCTGGCGCCGGCTGTGGCACATCACCCTGCCGGCCCTGCGGCCGGTGATCGTCCTGCTGCTCATCCTGCGCCTCGGCGACGCGCTGACCGTCGGCTTCGAGCAGTTCATCCTGCAACGCAGCGCGGTCGGCGGCGGCGCCGCGGAAGTCCTCGACACGTACGTCTACTACCAGGGCCTGCTGGTCGGCGACTTCGGCTACGGCGCCGCCGCCGGCCTGTTCAAGGGCGTCGTCGGTCTCGTTCTCGTCCTGGCGGCCAACCGATTCGCCCACCTGGTGGGCGAGCAGGGGGTGTATTCGAAATCATGACGGCTCGAGCTGTCTGGGAGGAAGAGCCGACCGCGGTCGGCCGGGTGGGCAAGCCGGTGGTGCTGGCGTTGATCGCACTCGCCGTCGCGTTCCCGCTGTACGTCGTCGTGGTGACGAGCCTGTCCACCACCGAAGCCGTGACCCGTGCCGGCGGGCTGGTCGTGATACCGCGGGAGCTGACGATCGCGGCGTACGTGCAACTGCTCTCCGGTGGTGTGGTCACCCGGGCGTTGGTGATCAGCGTCGGGATCACCCTCGTCGGTACGGCGTTCAGCCTGGGGATCACGGTCCTCGCGGCGTACGGGCTGTCCCGGCCGGGGTCGTTGTTCCACCGGCCGCTGTTGTTCGTCGTACTGCTGACGTTCCTGTTCGGGCCGGGCATCATCCCGAGCTACCTGGTGGTCAACTCGCTCGGACTGATCGACCACTACGCGTCGCTGATCCTGCCCGCGGCGATCTCGGGGTTCAACCTGATCGTGATGCGGTCGTTCTTCATGGGTATCCCGGGCGAGCTGATCGACAGTGCGCGCATCGACGGGGCGGGTGAGTTCGCGATCCTGCGCCGGGTGGTGCTGCCGCTGTCGAAGGCGGTCGTCGCGGTGGTCGGGCTGTTCTACGCCGTCGGGTACTGGAACGCGTTCTTCAACGCACTGCTCTACATCAACGACAACTCGAAGTGGCCGCTGCAGATGGTGCTGCGGACCTACATCGTGCAGCAGCAGCCGCTGCCGACCGGAGCCGGTGGAGTGGCGTCCGGTGTCGGCCTCGGCCTGCAGGCGGCCCCCGGGCTGGCGATCAAGATGGCGATCGTGGTGATTGCGATCGTGCCGGTCCTGCTGGTCTACCCGTTCATCCAGCGGCACTTCCAGAAGGGCGTCATCATCGGCGCGGTGAAGGGATGACCATGGCGCTGTCACGGAGGACCTTTGTTGCCCTAGGCACCGGTACGGCGCTGGCGGCCGCGGCCGGGCCTGCCGATGCAGTCGGCGCCGAACGGCCGGATCGGTACCGCTGGCGGAACGTCGAGATCGTCGGCGGCGGCTTCGTCACCGGGATCGTGCACCATCCGCGCAAGCGTGGCCTCGTGTACGCCCGGACCGACATCGGCGGCGCGGCGCGCTTCGACCGGCGGACCCGGCGCTGGGTGCAACTCCTGCACTGGATCGGCTGGGACGACTGGAGCTGGACCGGTGTCGAGAGCCTCGCCGTCGATCCGGCGGATCCCGGCCGGCTGTATCTTGCCGTCGGCACCTATACCAACGAGTGGTCGCCGATCAACGGCGCGATCCTGCGTTCCCGCGACCAGGGCCGGACCTTCGAGCGCACCGATCTCCCGTTCAAGCTCGGCGGCAACGAGCCCGGTCGCTCGATGGGCGAGCGGCTGACCGTCGATCCCCGCAACGGCCGTGTCCTGTACTTCGGCACCCGGAACCAGGGCCTCTGGCGCAGCAGCGACCGCGGCGTCAGCTGGGCCCGTCTCGACAGCTTCCCGGTCAGAGGTGCAGCGGGAATCGGCATCGGGTTCGTGTTCGCCGATCCGCGCGACGGCACGGTGTACGCCGGCGCCGCGGATCCGGCAGCCCCGCTGCATCGCAGTACCGACTCCGGCCGCACGTGGGCAGCGGTTCCGGGACAACCCACCGGGCTGCTCCCGCACCACGGCGAGTTGGGTGCCGACGGCAACGTCTACGTGACGTACGGCGATCTGCCCGGACCGTACGAGATGTACGACGGCGCCGTCCATACACTGAACACCGCATCGGGGAAGTGGACCGACATCACCCCGCTCCACCCGAACACCGGCGGCGAGGCCGGATTCGGGTACGCCGGTCTCGCGACCGATCCGCGCCGCCCGGGAACCGTGATGGTATCGACGATGGGCCGCTGGGGACCGGTGGACGACGTGTTCCGGTCCGTCGACGGCGGCCGGACCTGGCACTCGATCGGCGAGCGGATCGTCCTCGACACGTCCGGAGCGCCGTACCTGAACTTCCACGGCACGCCGAAGCTCGGCTGGATGATCGGGGCGATCTCGATCGACCCGTTCGACTCGGGCAAGGTTCTGTACGGGACGGGTGCGACGATCTTCGGAACCGACGACGCGACCGAGGCCGAGGCAGGGCGCGCCACGCACTGGTCGGTCCGCGCACAGGGGCTCGAGGAGACCGCCGTCCTCGACCTGATCAGTCCGCCGTGGGGGCCGCCGTTGATCAGCGCCCTCGGGGACATCGGCGTCTACCGGCACGACCGGCTGGATGTCGTACCGGCCGACGGGCAGGCGTCGAACCCGGTCAGTGGGACGTCTCCGAGCCTGGACTACGCGGCGCTCGCCCCCGGATTCGTCGCCAGGCTGGCGAACGCGGCGGCCGGCGAGCGTGGTGCCTACTCGACCGACGCCGGGCGCAGTTGGCAGCCGTTCGCGGCCGAGCCTCCCGGTATGACGCAGACGGGGCGCGTCGCGGTCGGCGCCGACGCCCGGACGATCCTCTGGGCGCCGGGTGACGTCGTCGCGCACTACTCCCGTGATCGTGGCGCGACCTGGGTCGCCGTCGCCGGTCTGCCCGCCGGCGCGGTGCTCGCCGGAGATCGGGTCGACGGGACCGTGTTCTACGGGTTCGATCCGGCCACCGGTACGGCGTACCTGAGCACGAACGGCGGCGCCACCTTCGCCGCGACGGCAACCGGACTTCCGACGGGGGCCGGGAAGCTGGAGACCGTACTGGATCGGGCCGGGCACTGCTGGCTCGCGGCCGGTGCCGGTGGGCTGTACCGGTCCGTCGATCGCGGTTCGACGTACTTGCCGGTGACAACGATCGAGGAGGCCTACACGATCGGCTTCGGCAAGGCGGCGCCGGGGCACCGGGAAATGGCCGCGTACACGTCCGGCAAGGTCGCCGGTGTCCGCGGGATCTACCGGTCGGACGACGGCGGCGCCTCCTGGGTGCGCGTGAACGACGACCGGCATCAGTACGCCTCCACCGGTGACGCGATCGCGGGTGATCCGCGGGTCTACGGGCGGGTGTACCTGTCCACGAACGGATTCGGGATCCCCTACGGTGAGCCGCTATGAGACGACTGTGGTACGGCGGCGACTACAACCCCGAGCAGTGGGATCCGCAGGTGTGGAAGGAGGACGTCGCGCTGATGCGGCAGGCCGGCGTGAACCTGGTGACCGTCGGGGTGTTCTCGTGGTCGTCGCTGGAGCCCGCGCCGGGGCGGTACGAGTTCGGCTGGCTCGACCAGGTGCTCGATCTGCTGTACGACGGTGGCGTGAGCGTCGACCTGGCCACCCCGACGGCGTCGCCGCCGCCGTGGTTCAGCCGGCTGCACCCGTCGGCGATGCCGGTGACTGCGGACGGCGTACGCCTGACGCACGGCAGCCGGGACACGTACTGCGCGTGCGCGCCGGCGTACCGCGACGCCGCACGAGGGATCGCGCGGGCGCTGGCCGAGCGGTATCACGATCACCCGGCGCTCGCGATGTGGCACGTGCACAACGAGTACGGGACCGTGTGTCGTTGCTCGCTGGCGGCGGGGCGCTTTCGCGAGTGGCTCCAGGAGCGGTACGGCGACCTCGACCGGCTCAACGAGGCGTGGACGACCGCGTTCTGGAGCCAGGGGTACGCCGACTGGACGGACATCGAGCCGCCGCGGAAGACGCAGTACCTGGTGAATCCGGCCCAGTTCCTGGACTACCGGCGATTCTGGTCCGACGAGCTACTGGCCGCCTTCCTCGAGCAGAAGGCCGAGCTGCGGACGTTCTCGGAGCTGCCGATCACGACCAACTTCGTCTTCGGCGGCTGGGTGCCGGTGAACCACGCCAAATGGGCCGAGGCGGTCGACGTCGTGGCCATCGACAACTATCCGGATCAGACCGGGATCGGCGCGGAGGAGCAGACCGCGTTCGCCGCGGACCTGGCTCGGTCGTGGGCCGGAGGCAGGCCCTGGCTGCTGATGGAGCAGGCGGCCGGGACGCTCAACGACGGTCGCCGGTTGCAGGCGAAGGAGCCGGGCCGGATGGCTCGGCACAGCCTGTCGCACATCGCGCGAGGCTCGCAGGGCGCGTTGTTCTTCCAGTGGCGGGCGTCGCGCGGCGGGTCCGAGACGTACCACTCGGCGATGGTCCCGCACGCCGGGCCCGACAGCCGGATCTTCCGGGAGGTCGCGGAGCTCGGCGCGGTGCTGCCACAGCTGGCGGAAGTTGCCGGGAGCAAGGTCGAGGCCGAGGTCGCGATCCTGTGGGACGCCGAGTGCTGGTGGGCGATGCAGGGTACCCACCTGCCGTCGTCGGCGCTGGACTACCTCTCCGCGGCCCGATCCGCGCATCGGCACTTCTGGCGCGCCGGTGTGACGGTCGACTTCGCGTCCCCCGGCGCGGACCTCTCGTCGTACAGGACAGTTGTCGTCCCCAGCCTGTATCTGGTGAGCGACGAGGTCGCGGCGGCGCTCACCGCGTACGTCGAAGGTGGCGGGCGGCTGGTGATCGGCTATTTCAGCGGGATCGTGGATCCCGAGCTGCGGGTGCGGCTCGGCGGGTATCCGGGTGCGTTCACGCGGCTTCTCGGCGTCCGGGTCGAGGAGTTCCACCCGCTGCCGATCGACGGCGAGGTCGCTTTGTCGTCCGGTGGGCGCGGGCGCGTGTGGAGCGAGGACGTGCGGGCGGTGTCGGCCGACGTGATCGATCGGTACGCCGGTGGCGTGCTGGACGGCAAGCCCGCGATCACGCGTCACGAGCTGGGCGCGGGCGTCGCGTGGTACGTGTCGACCGAGCTGGACGACGAGACCGCCGCGAGGCTGCTCGGCCTGCCTGTGTCGCTGACGTCGCCGGTCGAGACGGTACGGCGGCGGTCCGGCGAGACCACGTGGACGTTCATGATCAACCACGGTGACGCCGAGGTCGCCGTACCGGCAGAAGGGGGCGAGCTGGTCGTGGGGGAGCTGCCGTTGCGGCCTGGTGGTTACGCGGTGGTGAGATCGTGCTGAGGGGCCTGGCAGCTGCTCTGCCGGGGCGCGAGCGCCGGTGGCAGCAGAGTCAGCGCGGGGACCTCGCCGCCGTCGAGCTTCGTGATCAGCGACTCGACCGCCTGAGCGCCGATCCGCTCGGCCGGGATCGAGACCGACGACAACTGCGGAACCTGCCGCTCGGCGACGTCGTCCGCGCAGATCGCCACCAGCGACATGTCTTCGGGCACCCGGCGGCCGAGCCGGCGCAGGACGTCCAGCAACGGCCCGATGATCGGCTCGTTCTGCACCACCAGTCCGGTGATGTCCGGGTGCTCGGCGAGCAACTGCCGGACCGTGTGCAGGATCGCGTCGAAGGTGTGCTCACAGGGCGTTTCGACGCCGAGTACCCCGCGCTGTCCGGCGGCCTCCGCGAAACCGGTCAGCGTACGTTGCGCGAAGCCCGTCTGCCGTTCGTACACCGCGGACGGCGTACCGAGCAAGGCCAGCGAGCGGTGGCCGAGGTCGGCCAGGTGGTCGACACAACGCGCGCCCGCGGCAACGAAGTCCAGGTCGATACAGGTGAGTCCGTCGGCGTCGTCGGGGTAACCGATCAGCACCGAGGGCATCGGCAGCTCCCGCAGCACGGGGACCCGTGCGTCGTGGAGCTCGATGTCCATCACCACGAGCGCGTCCACCAGCGAGCTCTGCGCGACCCGCTCGAGGCCTTCCGGTCCTTCGTCGGCGGTCAGCAGCAGTACGTCGTGGTCGTACCGGCGGGCCGTGGTCACGACCGCGGTGGCGAACTGCATCATCACCGGTACGTGCATGCCGGTGCGCAGCGGGATCACCAGCGCGAGCACGTTGGACCGCTGACTGGCCAGCGCGCGGGCGCTCGCGTTCGGGCGGTAGCCGAGCGCGTGGACACTGCGCTGCACGCGCTCACGGGTGTCGGTCGAGATCGTCCGCTTCCCGCTCAGCACGTACGAGACCGTGCTGGCCGCCACGCCGGCGTGCCGCGCGACATCCGCGATCGTGACCACGTCGTTCCCTTTCCCGAGCTTGTCCCAGTTCTACCCCAGTCGAAGCGCTTCGACACCCCCTTGGCTTCCCCTGCGTTCGCCCAAGGCCCGGCCGCCGGCCGGGCTCGACGAGAGGAACGGAAATGCAGAGATGGTGGAAAGCAGCACTCGCGGTACTCACAGTACTGGCCGCCGGCCTGGTGACCGCGGCACCGGCCCACGCGGCGGCGTGGTCGTCGTCGGACAAGTTCGGCAGCTGGTCCAACGGCGGATACACCGTCCGCAACGACGTCTGGGGCAGTGGCGCCGGACCGCAGACCATCTGGGCCAACTCGTACAGCAACTGGGGTGTCTGGGCCGACCACCCGAACACCGGCGGCGTGAAGTCGTACCCGCACTCCGCCCGGAACATCGGCAGGCAGATCAGTGCCCTCGGCACCCTGACGAGCAGCTTCAACGTGACGCGGCCCGGGAGTGGGTCGTACTCGTCGACCTATGACATCTGGGCCGGCAACAACGCCTACGAGATCATGCTTTGGATGAACAAGCAGGGCGCGGTCGGCCCGATCGGCAGCAAGCAGACCACCGTCTCGGTCGGCGGCCACACCTGGGACGTCTACCGCGGCAGCAACGGGGCCAACGCGGTCTTCTCGTTCGTCCGCACCGCCGGCACCAACTCCGGCTCGGTCGACGTCAAGGCCGTCCTCAACTGGATTCGCGGCCAGGGCTGGATGGGTGACACGACCGTCGGCGAAGTCCAGTTCGGCTTCGAGATCACCTCGGCGTCCGGCGGCCTGAACTTCACCACCAACTCCTATTCCGTCACGTCCAGCTGACCAACGCGAGCGACCGGAGACGGCGGGGTCGTCCTGACTTGGCTGAACGTGATGCCGAGCAGTATCAGGGCGAGCCCGCCGACCTGCCGGAGCGTCAGTACGTCCCCGGAGACCAGGACCCCGAGCAGTACGCCGGTGACCGGGTTGAGCAGCCCTATGAGGCCCACCGTCGTGGCGGGGAGTCTACGGAGGCCCGCGAACCAGGCCGTGAACGCGAGCGCGGTCGCGACGATTCCGACGTACACGAAACCGGCGACCGCCGGGAGGCCGAGGTGTGGTGGTCTGCCCTCGACCAGGACCGCGAACGGGATCACGACCAGGCCGCCCGCGATCAGTTGCCAGGCGGTCGTGGCGACCGGTCCCTCGTCGGCGCGACCCCACTTCTTGGCCAGCACGTAGCCGAACGAGGACATCGTCAGCGCCGCGCCGGAGGCTGCGACCCCGCGGAGGTCGACGGCCGCCGATCCGGTGCCGAGCAGCAGTACGACGCCCGCGATGCCGGCGGTCGCACCGGTGAGGACGAGAACGGTCGGGCGCTCCGCGAGCAGCCCCCAGGCGAACAGCGCCATCGTGAAGGGCGCCGCGGACATGATCGTCGACGCGAGGCTGACCGGGAGCAGCTGCGACGCGAGGTAGATCAGCGCGAAGAACGCGCCCATGTTGCAGATCCCGAGCACCAGCGAGCGCCACCACCAGACGCCGTGCGGGAGTTGCCGGGCGAGTGCGAGCAGCAGGAGCCCCGCGGGCAGGGCACGGAACACCGCGCCGTACAAGGGATGTCCGGCCGGCAGGTACTCGTGGGTGACGAAGTAGTTGGTGCCCCAGGCGATCGGTGCGACCGCGGTGACCAGTGTCCAGCGGAAGGTATCTTCCATGGAAAACACTATATCTTCCCGGGAAGATATAGTGGAACCCGTGGACCACGTGGCAAGAATCCAGGCGGAGTGGCGGGCCGAGCGGCCGGACCTGGACACCGCTCCGCAGGGCGTGATCGGCCGGCTGCACCGGATCGCCAACCAGCTGACCGCCGAGCTGACGCTGCTCTACGCCCAGTTCGGGCTGACCGAGGGGGAGTTCGACGTGCTCGCGGCGCTGCGCCGGGCGGGAGCGCCGTACGAACGGGCGCCGGGGGAGATCGCGCTGCACACGATGGTGACCACCGGTGCGGTCACGAAGCGGGTCGACCGGCTGGAGACCGCCGGTCTGGTCCGGCGGCGGCGCAGCGACGCGGACGGCCGCGGGCGGGTGGTGCGGCTGACTCCCGCGGGGCGGCGCCTGATCGACAAGGCGTTCACCGCCCACATGGCCAACGAGCAGCGGCTGCTCGGTAGCCTCGGCCCCGCCGAGCGGGCGCAGTTGGAGGCCTTGCTGACGACCTGGCTCGGACATCTCGAACCGCCCGGCTGAATCGCCGGGCCGAATCACAGCGCCGGCACGTGCGGCAAAGGTGCGCCGGTTTGCGTACTAGTCGTATATTGCCTGCTCAGGGCCACCGTACAGCCGGTGTCCCGTTGAAGTTTCAGGAGTGTGAGTGGGCGGACCACATGTCGTCATGCTCGTTGCGAACGACATCACCAACGACACCCGGGTACTGAAGGAAGCCGTCGCTCTGGGGAAGGCGGGCTACCGGGTGACCCTGCTCGGCGTGACGACCGCCGGGCGTACGTTGGTGGACACCATCGAGGGCGGGGTCGTGATGATCCGGCTGCCGGGGCGGTTCGTGCTGCGCGACGAGCGGAACCGGCGGCGGTTCGAGCGCCGCAGCCGGCGGCTGCTCGGGGTCCAGGCGGACCCGGCGCGCTCGGCCCGGATCGCGGCGCGGGTCGCGGACCTGCGGGCAGAGTCCGGACGGGCACTGGCCGGCCGCCGCTCCGGCACGATCGGGCGGGTGGGCTTCCAGGCCGGACGGGTCGCTCGCGCCGTACGCCGCCGCCGTTGGCAGCTGGCGCAGACGGCGTTGTCGTCCGGGGCGTGGCTGACCGACTACGAGAGCCGGAAGGCCTCGGACCTCTGGCAGTGGTGGGACGGCTGGCTGCCGGCCCGGCGCGGGATGGTGAACTGGCGTTCGATCATCCCCGAGGCGGACGACTACGAGGCGATCTTCGCCGACATCCTCGACGACCTGCATCCGGACGTCCTGCACGCCCACGACATGCACGTGATCGGTGTCGCATCCCGCGCCGCCGGCCGGGCCGCGCTGCGCCGGCGGACCGTGAAGGTCGTTTACGACGCCCACGAGTACGTCGCCGGCCTGTCGGAGTACGGCGGCCGTACGCCGCGCACGATCGCGGCCTGGGCGCAGCACGAGCGTGAGTACATCAAGACCGTCGACCGCGTGGTCACGGTCAGCCCGGAGATCGCGCGGACGCTGCACACGAAGTACAAGCTGGACCGCGAGCCGACCGTCGTGATCAACAGTCCGCAGCTGTCCACGGACGCCAGGTCCGCCACCGACATCCGGACTGCGGCCGGGCTTCCGGACGACGTACCGCTGCTGGTTTACAGCGGTGGAATCACCCGGGCGCGCGGGGTCGAGACCGCGGTCGCGGCGCTGCCGTCGCTGCCGGGCGTCCACCTGGCCGTGGTCTGCGTACCGCACGCGGGGACGCGCCCGGTCGCGGAGCTGCGGGACCAGGCGGCCGAGCTGGGCGTCGCCGACCGGGTGCACCTCCTGGATCCGGTGCCGACCTCTGAGGTGGTGCCGTTCCTGCGTACCGCCGACATCGGCCTGATCCCGATCCTGCGGTACCCGAGCCACGAGATGGCCCTGCCGAACAAGGTATTCGAGTACACGTTCGCCGGTCTGCCTGTCGTCACCAGCGACATGCCGACGCTGGTGGAGTTCGTCGGCAAGACCGGGATCGGCGAGGTGTTCGCGGTCGAGGACCCGGACGACCTGGCGGCCGCCGTACTGCGGATCCAGCGCGACCCGGCGGCGTACCGGGAGCGGACCACGGATCCCGGGCTGCGCAAGGAGATGTCCTGGGAGGCGCAGGCCGGTCACCTGCGCGACCTGTACGCCGAGCTGGCCGGGCCGCCGGAGCGCGCGGAGGAGCCGGCCAAGCTGGTGATCGGGCCGATGGGCGCCGCTGCGGCCGAGGTGTGGGCCCGCGAGCTCGGCCCGGTCGCGAGCATCCGCGAGAAGGTCACGCTGCGCGACCTGGACGGCATCACGCATCTGCTGATGGAGGACTGGCAGTCGATGCTGGAGAGCGAGCAACTGGTGACCGACCTGCCGCTGCTCGCGGCGGCCCGGGTCAAGCACGCGGTCGTCGTGTACGGACGCGTCGATCGGGAACAGGTCCGCCGGAAGGCCAGGGCGTACGGCGGAACCGTCTTCGTCACCGATCGCGTCATCGCGGACGATGTCACCGGCACTCGGTGGTTGCCGGCAGGCCCCGCGGGGACCGAAGTGCTCCGGGCCTTCCTGGCCGAGTGACACGCCGGGACCCGGCCTGTCGCCAGGTGAGCCGATAGGAGATGATGCCGACCGTGACCGGACCACAACGCGAGCTCGCGCTGACGCCGTCGGAGGCCGATCCGGCCATCGCCGGCCTGACTGTCGGGCTCGGTGGGCCGTCCGGCCGGTTCGCCCGGCTGAGTTCGTCGTGGTGGACACCGCTGCGGATCGCGCTGGCCGTCTGCACGATCACCTTCGGCCTCGGCGTCCTGCAGAAGGCGCCGTGCATGGAGTCCGGCTGGGACCGGCAGAGCTGGCGGCCGTTCAAGGCGCTCTGCTACTCCGACATCGGGTTCCTCTACCAGGAACGTGGCTTCGCGGAGGGGAACCGGCCGTTCCTGGACACCGGTAACTACCCGGTCCTGGAGTACCCGGTGCTGACCGGCGGCTTCATGGAGGTCGCGGCGCAGATCACCTGGCTGATGACCGGCGACCCGAAGCAGGACATCACCGTCGAGCAGAAGCGCGACGCGGCGGGTGTGTTCTTCGTGGTCAACACCGTGATGCTGTTCCTGTGTGCGTTGCTGATCGTGGGTCTCACAGTCGCCACCGCGCGCGGCGTCGCGACCCGCCCGGGCGCGGCCCGCGGGCAGCCGCTGAACGCCCTGTACGTCGCCGCGGCACCCGCGCTGGCGTTGACGTCGACGATCAACTGGGACCTGTTCGCGGTCGCGTTGACGGCCGGGGCGATGTGGGCCTGGTCGCGCGGGAAACCGATCTGGTTCGGCGTACTGCTGGGGCTCGGGACCGCGGCGAAGTTCTACCCGTTCCTGCTGCTCGGGCCGTTGCTGATCGTGTGCCTGCGTGGCCGGAAGCTCGGGTCGTGGTTCCAGGCGACGATCGCGGCGGCGGTCGCCTGGGGGTTGGTGAACGCGCCGATCTACCTGCTGGCGAAGAACGAGTGGCTGTCGTTCTGGCAGTTCAACGACCAGCGGGAGAGCGACTACGGCTCGATCTGGTACGTGCTCAAGCTCGCCAAGCACGAGGTCGCCGACGTCAACCAGCTGAACCTCGTGATCTTCGCCGGGCTCTGCTTGTCGATCGCGATCCTCGGGCTGATGGCGCCGCGGCCGCCGCGGTTCGCACAGCTCGCGTTCCTCGTGGTGGCGGCGTTCCTGCTGATCAACAAGGTCTACTCACCGCAGTACGTGCTGTGGCTGCTGCCGCTGGTCGCGCTGGCGCGGCCGCGGCTGCGGGACTGGCTGATCTGGCAGGCCTGTGAATGCTTCTACTGGATGCTGGTGTGGATGCATCTGGCGCAGTTCCTGCAACCGGGCGATCCGAACGTGCCGGACCGGATCTACTGGTTCTCGGTGCTCCTGCGGATGGCCGGCACGCTCTGGCTGATGCTGGTGGTCGCCCGCGACATCCTGCTCCCGGAGAAGGACCCGGTCCGGCAGGGTGACCTGGTCGACGACCCGTCGGACGGCGTCGGGTCACGGGCGCTCGCGACCGCCTGATGAATGTCTACTAACTAGATCATATTTCGAGACAAAGGCTGGGCGGGGTCCGCGGCGATCTACCGTCGGTGTCATGAGGCCGACGCTGACCGTGATCGTGGATCCCGCCGACCGCTGGATGAGCCGCGCCGCGTGTATCGGCCAGGCGCCGGCGTACGACGAGACCGCGTCGCGCTGGGAGCAGACCAAGGCGCGCGAGCTGTGCCGGTCGTGCCCGGTGCTGGAGGAGTGCCGCGAATGGGCGCGGCGAACGAAGTACACCGGAACGGCCGCCGGCGAAACCCTCCTCTACGGGCGTCGCCGGGGCCACCCGGAGTCAGCTGCGAGTTAGAGCCGTCCGGCGACTGCGGCTGCCAGTTTGTGGACGGCGGCGGGGGACTGCTGGAAGAACAGGGACGGCTCGATGAGTTCGATCTCCATCAGCAGGAACCTGTGGTTGACCACGACGCCGTCGACCCGGGCGTAGACCGGAGCCGGGCCGGAGGCGGTCAGGGCGGCGCGCGCGCCCTCGAGTACGGCGGCGGGCGGGTCCGTGAGGGCGGTCTGGCCGCCGTACGACTCCTGGACCCGGTAGTCGCCGTCCGCGGGGCGCTTCACGACCGCGTGGCTGAACTCGCCGTCGAAGAACAGCAGCGACCACTCACCCTCGGACTGGATCTCCGGAACGAACGGCTGCACCAGGTACACCAGGTCCGGCAGGTCGGCGAGCGTCTGCTCGAGCTCGGGGGAGCCTGCGACGCCACGGACCGTGTGCAGGGCGTTGCCGCTCACCGTCGGCTTGATCACGATCTGCCGGCCGGTCAGCCCGGCGACGACCTCGCGCAGCAACGCGCCTGCGGCGACCTGCGACGGGACGATGGACACGCCGCGCTCGCGGAGCTCGAGCAGGTACTGCTTGTCGCTGTTCCAGCGGACCAGTCCGGTGTCGTTCAGCACCGGTACGTCGGCCTTGTCGAGCTGGGCGAGCCACTCGGTGAACTCGGCGTACAGCTGGAAGTAGTCCCACACCGTGCGCAGCAGGACCGCGTCGTACGCGGACCAGTCGACCGACGGGTCGGTCCAGACCTCGACCACCGGCTCGAGGTCGTGCGCCCGCAGCGCGTCGAGCAGCGGGCGGTCGTCAGGGTGCAGCCCGGCGAGTTCGGCCGAGGTTGCGAGGGCGATGCGTTTCGTCACGCCCGCCAGTGTTCGTGCGCAGGGGCGGTGCGGTCAAACCTGATTCGGCAACGAAACGGTGACGGATCGTGACGGCGCTGACAACGACGGCGGCCGCGGCGAGGTAGACCAGGCCCTGGCGGGTGTCGTGGCCGTAGCTCGCGTAGGCGAGGTAGGCGGCGAGCGGTACGGCGATCCACTCCGGGCGCCGGGCGAGTGCGGCGAGGGCGATCAGCGGGAGGCCGTACCAGGGGTACGTCGGCGTGGCGATCAGCAGCGCGGCGCCGTACAGCCAGCAGCAGGTGAGCGCGATCGGGTCGCGTTTTGTGCGATGGAAGGCGACTGCGGCGAGGGCGATCGCGAGGACCGCGGCGACGAGCTGGCGGGCCCCAGGAGGCAGCAGGAGCGCGAGAATCGCCGATCGGGAGCTGCCGTCGTCGAACCCTTCCTGGTTGAGGTAGCCGGGGAGGAAGCCGAGTACGAGGGTGCCGACGGCGAGCAGGTGCGGGACGTACGTCGCGATGAAGGTGCTCAGGGCAACTATCGGTCGGCGGCGGCGGAACGCGGGGAGAAGCAGCAGGGGGAGGAGCTTCACGCTGCCGGCCGCACCGAGGAGGATCGCGGCGAGCCGTGGGCGGCGTGCGGTGGCGATCACGGCGGCGGTGATCAGCAGCGCGGCAAGGACGTCGACGTGGGCCGCGTTACCGGCTTCGAGGGCGACGATCGGTGACCAACCCCACAGGGCGGCCCAGCGGGGACTCTGTACGGCGAGTAGCCAGGTGAGTGCGATCGCGATCAGCGCGGCCGCGATCTGCAGCCCGAGGGTGCCGGCCGACCAGGGCGTGAACAGCGCGACGGCGGCGAAGTACGCCTCCGCAACCGGCGGGTAGATCGTCGGTACGCCCGGCCGGTTGATCCGCGTCCGCACGTCGTCCACCGGCAGCTGCGCCGGATCCTTCGGGATCCCGCTGACCCCCGACGGCTCCTTCGGCGACAACCCCGGAAACAGGACCGGATCCCGCAACTTCGCGAGCGCGTCGTCGAGCGGCACATACCGGTACGGCGAATACCCCGCGAGTTGCACGCGCCCGTCCCACACGTACCGATAGGCATCCGTACTGGTGATCGGCGCCTCCAACACCCCCGGCACCTGACAAGCCGCCGCCACAACCACCACACCCGCCAAACTCAACCCCCGCCCAAACCGCCACACCAACCCCGCAACCCCAGCAGCCCCCATCACCAGCACCCCATCCCCCCACCACCCCCGCCCCACCATTCCAATCACCACCGCACACACCACAACCGCAACCACCGCAGCCCCAACCACCGCAACCCGAACCCCAAACCCGCCACGCCCTTCCAGGGGTGGCGTTTCAGGGGTTAACCCCTGAGCTTGCCCGTTGGCACCTTGTATGCCGGGGGGAGAACCGGCCAGTTGAGGGGTTAGCCCCTGGGTTGGGTGGTTGACGGTTGGGGTGAGGGGAAGTGGTTGGGCTGTTGCGGGGGTTAACCTCTCGGGTTGCCGGTTGGCCGGTTGCATGACGGGGGGAGGACCGGCCGTTTCGGGGGTTAACCCCTCAAACGAGGCCAGGCGGTGGGGGTCGGGGGTGGTGGGCATCAGGCGGTCCGGCGGAGGGTCAGGAAGGCTCGGTGGGGGGTGCGCCAGTCTTCGGTGGGGTGCAGGGGGGTGGAGCGGGCGTGGCGGAGGAGGGTACGGGCTCCTACTCTTGCCCAGGGCAACGGGGTGGAGCGGCGGCCGGTGGAGGTGTGGAGGATGATCGGGGTGCTGTCGTCGAGGTCGTCGTCGGGGTCCACCTCGACCAGGACGAGGCCGTCGGGGCGGACGAGTTCGGCGCAGCGGCGGAGCAGGTCGACGGGGTCGCCGCCGATGCCGATGTTGCCGTCCATCAGCACCACGCTGCCCCAGCGTCCCTCACCGGGCAGCGGTTCCTGCACCGGGCGATGCAGCGCGGCCGCCCCGCGCGAGGTGGTCAGCGACACCGCCCGCGGCGACACGTCCACCCCGAGCGCCGGGATCCCGCGTTCCGCCAGCGCCGTCACGATCCGCCCGGGCCCGCACCCGATGTCCAGCACCGGCCCCTCGCACCGGCTCAGCGCAAGGCGGTCCACCTCGTCCGCCGGCGCCGACCACCGGTCCAGCTCCGACAGCGACGGCACCGTCCGCCCATCGATGCCCGTGGCAACGACCCGCGCCGTACCGCCGAGCGCCTGCTCGAACAGCAACCCCGGATGCGCCGAGTACAGCAGCCGCGCGTACAACCGCGACACCCGCAACCCCGGGAACTCGGCCGCGAGGTACGCCGCGTCCTTCGGCGTGTCCATGTCCCGCAGCGTCGGCAGCATCCCGACCCGCAGCCCCAGCGCCCGCAGCCGCCGCAGCTGATCCCGCCCGGTGTGCTCGGTCGACATCGGTACGCCGACCAGCGCCCGGCGATCCGGCGTACGCAGCCCGAGACACCAGTACCCACCGTCCTCGGTCAGCCCGAGCACCGCGTCGTACCCACCCCACTCGAACCCGAGCAAATCCGGGGCCACCTGCGGCGTGTCCATTCCCACCAGCAGCATCGGCGACCCGTCGTACGCGTCCTCGAACGCCGCCGCGATCCGCTCCGCCAGGCCGTCCCCGCGCTGCGCCACCACCTCGAACCCGCCCGGCAACCACGACCCCGGCGAACCCTCCAACGAGATCACCCGCCGCGCGCCCGTCGCCCGTACGGCGCTCAACGTGTCGACGAGCGACGCCCGCGCCAAGGCCGCCGCCTCCCGCGGCGTGAACTCGGTCTGCAGCCGCGTCTTTACCCGCCCTGGCACGGGCTCCTTCGCGATCACGATCACCGTGCCCTTCACCGGCCCGGTCATGAGCGAAAGCCCGGTGACCGGCCGGGGCGGTGTCGCGCCATCAGCGCAGCACCTTGGACATATCGAGTACGGCGCGCGCCGCGCCCAACGGCGTGCCGGTGACCTTCGAACGCCCTGAGCGCGGCAGGTAGTCGACGTCCACCTCCGCGATCCGCCACCCGGCGTCGGCCGCCCGGACGACCGTCTCCAACGGGTACCCGGACCGCCGATCCGTCAGCCCCAGCCCGAGCAGCGCCGTACGCCGTGCCGCCCGCATCGGCCCGAGGTCATGCAACGAAGCACCGGTACGTCGCCGGATCCGCCGCGACAGCTCCGCGTTCGCGAGCCGCAGGTGCCACGGCCAGGCGTCCCGCGACACCGGACGCCGGCGCCCGACGGCCAGGTCCACGCGACCGCTCTCGACCGGCGCCGTCACCCGCACCAGCTGCCGCGGATCGAGCGAGGCGTCCGCGTCCATCACCGCGACCACCTCCGCCGAGGCGGCCTCCAGCCCGGCGTGGCAGGCAGCGCCGTACCCCTTGACCTCGCACGCCACCACGGTCGCCCCGAGCCGGGCGGCGACGGCGGCCGAGCCGTCGGTGGAGCCGTTGTCGACGACGATCGCGCGGACGCCGTCCGGGAGCCGTTCGAGGATCCAGGGCAGGGCGGCCGCCTCGTTCAGGCACGGCAGGACGAGATCGACGGACATGGTTCGACGGTAAGTACGAACCCGTGCCGCCGGGGCCGCGACTCGGCTACGGGTCGCTTACGGCGTACTGCGTTCCGGCGCCGGTGCGGCTCCGGGCCGCGCGGAGGATCTACGCTCGGGGCGTGGCTACTCGTGTGCTGGTCGTGGACGACGACCCGACCGTGTCCAACGTCGTCTCGGCGTACCTGACCAAGGCCGGGTACGACGCCCGCGTGGTCGCGGACGGCCTGTCCGCGGTCGAGGTCTGGCAGCAGTGGAAGCCGTCCGTCGTCGTACTGGACGTGATGCTTCCCGGCCTGTCCGGCCTGGAGGTCCTGCGCCGGTTGCGCGCGGCCGACGACGGCGCCGCGGTGATCATGCTGTCCGCGCGCGGCGAGGAGGAGGACCGGCTGGTCGGCCTCGAGGTCGGCGCGGACGACTATGTGGTGAAGCCGTTCAGCCCGCGGGAGCTGACGCTGCGGGTGCAGGCGATGGTACGGCGTGAGGAGCGGCTGGCCGGGCTGGACCTGACACCGACGAAGCTGAGCGCGGGACCGGTCACGGTCGACACCGCGGCGCGGCGCGCGTACCTCGGCGAGGAGGAGTTGTCGCTGACGCACCGGGAGTTCGACCTGCTCGCGTACTTGGTGTCCCACGCCGGCAAGGCGTACACGAAGGCCGAGCTGTTGCGGCGCGTCTGGGGCTGGGACTTCGGCGACTCGTCGACGGTCACGGTGCACGTACGGCGATTGCGCGAGAAGATCGAGGCGGATCCGTCGGACCCGAAGCTGGTGCTGACCGTGCCGCGTACCGGGTACCTGTTCGCGGGTGACGCCTGATGAAGGCTGGACATGAATAAGGATATGGCGACGATCCTCGCCCTCACCACGCTGTGGACGCTGGTGGTGGGGGTGGTCGGGGCCGTGGTGCTGTGGCGGTTCCGGCGCCGGTCGCTGCGGATCACGATGATCGTCGTGGCGCTCGCGCCGATGGTGGCCGCGCTGGCCGCCGTACTGCAGAGCGTGCGGGCGATGTTCATCTCGCAGCACGACTCGTGGGTGGTGCTGTGGACGCTGGCGTTCGCGTCGCTGCTCGGGCTGGCGATGTCGGTCCTGCTCGGGCACTGGATCAGCACCGGCTCTCGGGACGTCGGGCGGCGGCTGCGGCATCTCGGTACGTCGTACGAGGCGCCCGAGATCGGCGGCGGGGCGGTGCCGGCGGAGCTGGCCGAGCTGACGAACGAGCTGGAGATGACCCGGATGAAGCTCGCCGCGTCGCACGAGCGGGAGCTGGCGCTGGAGACGAGCCGGCGGGAGCTGGTCGCGTTCATGTCGCACGACCTGCGGACGCCGCTGGCCGGGTTGCGGGCGGTGTCGGAAGGGCTCGAGGACGGTGTGATCGACGACGTACCGGGCGCGCTGCGGCAGATGCGGTCGACGGTGGACCGGATGACCGGGCTGGTCGACGACCTGTTCGAACTGTCCCGGTTGTCGGCCGCGCCGCCCCCGCGCCGCCGGTCCGCCGTGAGTCTGCGGGAGCTGGCGGAGGACGTCGCGGGGGAGAACAACGCGCACGCGCGGGCGGAAGGCGTACAGCTCGCGCTGTCGACGCCGGGCGGCGACGATCGGCTCGCCGTCCAAGGGGATCCGGACGAGCTGACGCGCGCGGTCACCAACCTGGTCGGCAACGCGATCCGGCACACGGCATCGGGTGGGACGGTCACGCTGGCGGTCGATCGGGAGACCGACGGCCGTGTCCGGCTCGCCGTCACGGACGGCTGCGGCGGTATCCCGGCCGACGACCTGGACCGCGTCTTCGACGTCGGCTGGCGCGGCGACGAGCAACGCACTCCTGAAACAGCCGCTGCAGGTTCAAGCGGCGGGGGCCTCGGCCTGGCGATCGCGCGCGGGGTCGTCGAGTCCCACGACGGGAAGATTGCCGTCAGCAACGTCGACGGCGGCTGCGCCTTCGAGATCGATCTACCACCCGTGCACAGCTAAGTCCGACAGGCCGGTCGTCAGGTCGTACGTCGGTTTCCAGCTGAGGTCGGCCTTGATTCGGTCGGACGAGGCGGTGATGTGGCGGACGTCGCCGAGGCGGTACTGGCCGGTGACGATCGGCGGCGGGCCGTCGTACGCCGTGGCGAGTTCTGCGGCGACCTCGCCGATCGTGGTCACCGTGCCGCTGCCGACGTTGTACGCCGTGAACGCCGGCTGCTGGGGGAGTGCGGCGGCTGAGCGGACGACCGCGGTGGCGATGTCGTGGACGTGGACGAAATCGCGGCGCTGGCGGCCGTCCTCGAAGACGCGGGGTGCTTCGCCGCGTTCGAGCGCGGACCGGAAGATCGCGGCGACTCCGGCGTACGGGGTGTTGCGTGGCATGCCTGGTCCGTAGACGTTGTGGAACCGCAGCGCGGTCACCCGGCCGCCGGTCTCACGGGCCCAGGTGGCGGCGAGGTGCTCGCCGTTGAGCTTGCTGGCCGCGTAGGCGTTCCGCGGGTCGGGTACGGCGTCCTCGGTGACGAGGCCGGGGCTCAGGGGTTTGCCGCAGTACGGGCAGGGCGGCTCGAGCCGGCCCGCGTCGAGGTCGTCCGTACGGCGTGGTCCCGGAGCCACGGGTCCGTGGTCGACGCAGTCGTAGCGGCCCTCACCGTAGACGACCATCGAGCTGGCGTAGACGAGGTTCCGGATACCGCCGAGCGACTTGAGCAGTACGGCGGTGCCGAGGCTGTTCGAGGACACGTAGTCGTCGATGTCGTCCAGCCGGACCCCCAGGCCGACCTTCGCAGCCAGGTGCACGACGGTGTCGATCCCGTCGTACGTCCGCTCGTCCCGCACATCCCCGACGATCAACCCGTCCCGTGGCTCGGGCTTGCTCGCGTGTACGTCCGCCCGAAACGAGTCGAGCACGACAACCTCATGCCCTTCCCCAACCAGCTCCCGCACCACATGGCGCCCGATAAACCCGGCGCCGCCGGTCACCAGCACCCTCATCGCACAGCACCTCCGGCGACAGCTGGTGCGACGGCTGTTCCGTCGAGGGTGTGGTGGCAGGGGCAGTCGGTGGTGGGGCCGGCGAGTTGGGGGATGACTGTCCGCAGAAGTTGCTGCAGGCGCTGGATGCTGTGCTGGAACGCTTCGAAGACCTCCGCCTGGGTGACTCCGGAGCCGGTTTCCACGCCGGCGTCGTGGTCGGTGACGACGGCGATCGACGTGTAGCAGAGTGCCAGTTCGCGGGCGATCGCGGCTTCGGGTGCGCCGGTCATGCCGACGACGGACCAGCCCTGCGCGGCGTGCCAACGGGACTCGGCGCGGGTCGAGAAGCGTGGACCGTTGATCACCACCATCGTGCCCTCCGGTACGACGTTGCCGCTGGCAATCACCGTGGCACGACCCGCGGGACAGTACGGATCGGCGGCATCGACGTGCACGACCTCGTCGTACACGGTCTGCTCGCGCCCCCACGTGCGGTCGACGTACTGATCCGGGACGACGAACGTGCCCGGTGTCAGCTCCGGCTTGAGCGAGCCGACCGCGCACGGAGCGAGCACCTGCCGTACGCCGAGCTCGCGGAGCGCCCACAGGTTCGCGCGGTAGTTGACGCGGTGCGGCGGGAACCGGTGGTCCGCGCCGTGCCGCGGGATGAACGCGACCGGCCGGCCGTCCAGGTCCCCGACCACCGGGGCCTCGCTGGGTGCGCCGAACGGGGTGTCGAGCTCGACCCGCTCCGCGCCGGACAGGAACGAGTAGAACCCGGATCCGCCGAGTACGCCGATATCAGCCATGGAAGCGACGCTAGTGCCGCCGGGCGCGACGACTACCGGATCCGGCTGGACCGTCAGCGCTCCGTAATCTGCCGTCTTTGAGAAGCCACCAACCAGGCGGACCGTCGCGAAATGGTTGGCAGCTTCTCAAAGACGGTGGGGGCGAGGTGATCGAATGGGGCCGTGGAGATCTCCTGGGTGCTGCTCGCGGTGGGGGCCTTGTTGCTGCTGTTCGGCGCCTACGCGAGCTGGACCGCGGGGCGACTGGACCGGCTGCACCACCGCGTCGAGCTGGCCCGAGCCGCCCTGGAGACCGAACTTGCCCGGCGTTCCGCGCTGGTCGCGGAGCTGGCCGGCAGCGAGGTTCTGGACCCGGCGTCGGCGCTGCTGCTGCTCGACGCGGCACACCGGGCCCGCGCCGCCTCGCTGGTCGCGGTCGAGGCACACGAGCAGGCCGAGTCCGCGCTGACCCGGGCGATCCATGCCACCGGCACCGATATCGAGCCGTGGGCGGGGGAGCTGAGCCTCGCGATGCGCCGCGTTCAGCTGGCCCGCCGGTTCCACAACGACGTCGTGGTGTCGACCCGCGACCTACGCCACCGCCGCCTGGTCACCTGCTTCCGCCTCGCGGGCCACGCCCCACTACCAACCACCATCGAACTGGAAGACGGCAGCTAGCCGTTTTCCCGCCCCTCGTTCCGCTCGGGGCGGGAGAGAGGAAAGCTACGCCGGCTGGTGGGGGCTTGGGGTGCTGGTGCGTCGTATGCGGGCTGCGACAGCGCGGACGAGTTCGATCAGGATGATGCCTACCGCGCCCATCGCCAGGGCGCCGAGGGCCCGGCGGGGGCTCACCTCCAGCAGGAAGATGCCGTTGCCGATCGCCGGCACGAGTACGGCGACCGCCGCCAGCGCCGCCATCGCCGCGACCAGCCCCGCCTTCCAGAGCCGGAACGGCCTGGCCTGGATCGACAACGTCCACAACGAGACGACCAGTACGACGATGGTCGTGACGGTGCGGGCCTCCGCGACCGAGGCGCCCGGATCGAACACCCGCACCAGCCAGTATCCGGTGAACGCGCACGTCGCCGTCACCACACCCACAGGTACGGCGAACCGCAGTACGCGACCCAGGAACCCGGGGACGTAGCGCCGTTTGTTCGGCCCGATCGCGAGGAAGAACGCCGGGATGCCGATCGTCAGGTTCGAGATCAGGGTCAGCTGGATCGGCGCCAGCGGGTACGCGACCATCGTGGTCGCCGTGATCACGGTCAGCAGCAGCGAGTACACGTTCTTCACCAGGAACAGGCTCGCGGCCCGCTCGATGTTCGCGATCACCCGCCGGCCCTCGGCGACCACGTCCGGCAGGTGCCGGAACTGCCCGTCGAGCAGTACCAGCTGCGCGACCGCCCGGGTCGCCGCCGAACCGTTGCCCATCGCAACACCGATGTCCGCGTCCTTCAGCGCGAGCGCGTCGTTCACGCCGTCGCCGGTCATCGCGACGACGTGCCCGCGCCGCTGCAGCGCCGCGACCATCGCCCGCTTCTGCTGCGGGCTGACCCGCCCGAACGCCGACGACTCGTCCAGTACGGCGGCCAGCTCGTCGAGGTCCTCGGGCAACGTCCGCGCATCGACGGCGTCCTCGGCACCGTTGACTCCCGGTACGCCGACCGCGGCGGCGACCGCGCCGACCGTCCGCGGGTTGTCGCCGGAGATCACCTTCAGCTCGACGCCCTGCTCGGTGAAGTACCGCATCGTCGGGGCCGCGTCGTCCCGGATCCGCTCGGCGAGTACGACGAGGGTCACCGGTACGAGCCTCCCGGGCAGCTGGCCGTCGTCCTGCGCCGTACCGCGGGCCAGGACGAGCACCCGCCGGCCCTGCGCGGCGATCTCGTCGGCCTGCGCGCGGGCGTCCGCGGTGGCCGGATCGGTGGTGTCGATCAGGACCATCTCGGGGGCGCCGAGCACCCACGTGTCGGTTGCCGTCGTCACCGATTGCCACTTGCGCGCGGAGGAGAACGGGACCCGCGCGAGTGCGGTCATGGACGTGTCGGCGTACGACGCCGTGATCGCCCGGCCGGTGGCGTTCGGGGTGTCGCTGACGGCGGCCAGCGCGAGCGCTTCCTCGGTACGGCCGTCCGCGCTCAGCGGGACCAGCCGGTCGAGGACGATCTCGCCGCTGGTCAGCGTGCCGGTCTTGTCCAGGCAGACCACGTCCACGCGGGCGAGACCTTCGACCGCGGGGAGTTCCTGGACGAGCGTGTCCCGCCGGGCCAGCGTGATGATCGCCAGCATGAACGCCAGCGACGTCAGCAGCACCAGCCCTTCGGGGATCATCCCGACCAGGCCGGCGACCGTACCGGTGACGGCCTCCTGCCAGCTGTGGTTGTCCTTGCTGCGGAACTGTGCCCAGAGCAGCAGCGGGCCGACGACCAGCAGGATCAGCGAGATCCGGCGGAGCAGCAGCGTGGTGCCGGCGACGAGCTCGGACTTGGTGACCTGGTAGCGGCGGGCCTCGGCGGCGAGCTTGGCGGCGTACGTCTGCGAGCCGACCGAGGCCGCGGTGAAGTCGCCCTCGCCGGCGACCACGATCGCGCCGGAGCGGACCTCGTCGCCGGGGCGCTTGTGCACCGGGTCGGACTCGCCGGTCAGCATCGACTCGTCCAGTTCGAGGCCTTCGGAACGCAGTACCGGTCCGTCGGCGGGGACCTGGTCGCCGCTGCCGATCCGGACCAGGTCGTCCTGGACGACGTCGGCGATCCCGACCTCCTGGACCGCGCCGTCGCGGACCACCCGGACGTGCGTGACGTTGAGCAGCGCGAGCCTGTCCAGGGTCCGTTTGGCGCGCACCTCCTGGAAGATGCCGATGCCGGAGTTCGTCAGGATCACGAAGCCGAACAGGGCGTTCTGCCAGCTGCCGGTGGCGATCACCGCGACCAGGAGCGTGCCGAGCAGCCCGTTGAAGAACGTGAACACGTTGGCGCGGACGATCTGCCCGAACGTCCGGCTGGTCCGTACCTGCACCGCGTTCGTCCGGCCGTCCGCGACCCGCTCCGCGACCTCCGCGGCGGTCAGCCCACTGCCCATTGGGACATCCTTCTCGGTAGCGGCGGCGGTGCGGACCAGCGTACCGGTGTGATGGCGGCGTACGGCGCATTCAATGGGCTTGAATGGGCACGTGATGTCGGCGGACGGGTTTGCGGAACGGGCCGAGCGGTACCGGCACGAGCTGCGTGTGCACTGCTACCGGATGCTCGGGTCGTTCGACGACGCGGAGGACGTGGTCCAGGAGACGCTGCTGCGGGCGTGGCGCGGCCGGGAGAGCTTCGAGGGACGCTCGTCGCTGCGGGCCTGGTTGTACCGGATCGCGACGAACGTGTGCATCGACGACGTACGACGGCCGCAGCGGGTGCTGCCGTACCAGCTGGAGCCTGCGTCGTTCCCGGCGACGGCGCTACCTCCGCGGGAGGACGTGCCGTGGCTGCAGCCGTTCCCCGACGTACTGCTCGACCGCTCCGAGGAGCCGGACGCGACGGTGATCCGGCGGGAGACGATCGAGCTGGCGTTCCTGATCGCGATCCAGCACCTGCCACCACGGCAGCGCGCCGTCCTGATATTCCGCGACGTCCTCGGCTGGTCCGCCCGGGAGACCGCCGCCGTCGTCGACCTGTCGGTGGCAGCGGTCAACTCGGCCCTCCAACGAGCCCGCCCGGTACTGCGTGAACACCTACCACCCCACCGCTCCGAATGGACGGCCCGCGACACGTCCGACGACGAACGCGAACTCCTGGCCCGCTACGTCACCGCCTGGGACAACGCCGACCCCGACGCCCTGGCCGCCCTCATGCACGAAGACGTCCGCATCACGATGCCGCCGTACCCGTTCTGGTTCCAGGGCCGCGACGACGCACTGCGCTCGCTGATCCCCAACTTCGATGGCCGCTGGCGATTTCACCCGACCACTGTCAACCGCCAGCCGACATTGGCCGCCTATCTCCGACGTCCCGGCGGAACCGAATACCAATTGTCCGCGCTGGACGTTTTCCGCCTCGAGTCGGGCCGCATTGCCGAGATCACCGCCTTCGAGACCACCGATTACCGGCTCTACGGACTACCCGGGATTCGTCGGCCGTGACTAATCGAGCCTGCTGCGGCCCTTGGCCACGCGGGCGGCTTTGCGGCCGGACACGGAGCGGCCGTTCTCCATTGCGGCATTCACGTCCATGTTGGCGCGCCTCGTCCGACGGTCATCGCTGCTCGGCTTCGCCGGTTTTGCGGCCTTCTTCGCTTCTTTGGCCGCGTCCTTCGCCTTCTGAGCGTCTCTTGCCTGCCGTTCCTCGATGGTTCCTGGCAGTGGACCCTTTCCCCTGCCCTCACTAAACCCCGGTGTCTGCCTGCCGTAGTTGGCCATGTTTAGCCTCCGAATGTCGGTGACGGAACGCAGTCAACATATCGGCGCGAGAGGTCACCGTTTGCTGGAGATTCACGGAGAGTTAGCTGCGGTTGGACCATTTTCGGATCGGTCCCGGCGATACCCCGCACCGGCGGGCTGGAATTGGTCTGCTACTTCGCGTCCGCGTAGATCTGGACGGTAGCGGTGGTGAAGGCGAAGTTGGTGGGGGTGGGGCCGAAGGTGAGGGTGCCGGCGAGGTCGCCGGCCTTTTGGATGGTCTCGGCGACCTGGTCGGCTTCGTCGGCGGGGCAGTGGACGATGACCTCGTCGTGCTGGAAGAAGACCAGCTCCGCCTTCAGCGGGGTCAGGGACTGGCGGAGGGCCGCCAGGAGCAGCAGGGCCCAGTCGGCGGCGCTGCCCTGTACGACGAAGTTCCGGGTGAAGCGGCCGCGGGCGCGGGCGTGCCGCGGGTCCGTGGCGGGTACGTCCGCAGGCGGTCCCTCGAGGAGGGGCCTCGTCGAGCGGGTGGCCGCTCGGTGGGCAGGTACGGCCGAGGTACGTGCGGACCAGTCGCCCGTCCTCACCCGCCCGTGCCGCGTCGTCGACGTACCCGACCGCCTGCGGGAACCGCTTCCGCAGCATCGCCAGGTTCTTCAGCCCGTCGCCCGAGGTCTGCCCGTAGATAGCGCCCAGTACGGCGATCTTGGCCTGCGCGCGGTCGCCGGAGAACGCCCGGTCCGACACCGCCTTGTAGAGGTCGCCCGGATCGCTCGCGACCTCCATCAGCGCCCGGTCCCGCGAGATCGCGGCCAGCACCCGCGGCTCGAGCTGCGAGGCGTCCGCGACCACCAGCCGCCACCCGGGATCCGCGACCACCGCCCGCCGGATCACCTTCGGGATCTGCAGCCCGCCGCCGCCGTTGGTCACCCAACGACCCGACACCGTCCCGCCGGGCAGGAACCCGGGCCGGAACCGCCCGTCATGGACCCAGTCGTTCAGCCAGCTCCACCCGTTCGCCGTGTAGATCCGGTACAGCGTCTTGTACTCCAGCAGCGGCGCGACCGCCGGATGGTCCAGCTGCTCGAGCTCCCACTTCCGCGTCGACTTCACCTGGTACCCGGCCTGCTTGAACGCCTTCAGTACGTCGGCCGGCAGCTCCGGCCGCACCCGGTGCCCGAACGCCGCCGAGATCTCGTCGGCGAGCTCGGTCAGCCGGCGCGGCTCACCGGACCCGGCGAACCGCTCGCCGAGCAGCTCGCTCAGCAGCGCCCGGTGCGCGTCCGCGCTCCACGGCAGCCCGGCCAGGTCCATCTCGGCGGCGATCAGCATCGCGGACGATTCCGATGCCGTGAGCAACCGCATGCGCTCCGGGTACTCGGCGAGACCGTGCCGCCGGAGCTGGTCGGCGTACACCTTCAGCAGCGCCCCGAACGGGACCGGCTCCGCGGCGATCTCGAACAACGACGACTGCTCACCCGGTACGACGGCGCGCAGCGGCGGGTCGGCCGGGATCGGGCCGCCGCTCAACCGGCCCCACGCGGCCGCCGCGGACCGTGGCTCTCCGAGCCGGCCCTCGTGGCCGAGCAGCAGGCCTTCGGAGTTCTCGATGTCGTAGCACCGCTCCACCCGCACACCGGCCGCGAGCAGCCGCGGGTAGATCTCCGCCGTCGACCGCCACACCCACCGCGCCACCTGCGGCCGCGACGCCACCGCCGCCACCAGATCCGGCTCCTGCACCACGTCCCCGGCAGGCTGCCCGTCCGGATGCAACGCGACCACCATCGCGCCCCCACCCTCACCCGGCGCGATCGCCCACCTCTCGTCCACCCCCAAATCCTCACACCCCGCACCGACAATCCCCGCACCGACAATCCCCGCACCCGCCGTCTTTGAGCATCCACCAACCGTTTCCGCGGCCGGGATCTGGTTGGTGGGTGCTCAAAGTCGGGCTGTAAGGCCAGTTGTGGGAAGCTGGACTTATGTGGCGGGTGGGGGACCTGGATACGGCGGACGGGACGAAGACCGAGCAGGTCGAGGGGTTGGTACTGCGGCGGATCGAGCGCGGCGACCTGTCGATCGGGTCGCGGCTGCCGTCGGAGCGGGTCCTCGCGGAGCGGCTCGGCGTCAGCCGGGTGACCGTCGTCCGCGCGCTGGAGAACCTGCGGCAGGACGGCGTACTGGAGACGAAGCGGGGCTCCGGGACCGTCGTACGTCCGCTCGACCGTCTGCTGGACCCGGTGGCGCCGGCGTCGACGGTGACCGCGGGGGACCGGCCGGTCCTGGACCTGCGCTTCGCGACGACCGCCGCACCGCACGACGTGGCGGAGGCGGCGGCGCAGATCGTCCAGGACGGGTTGCCGCAGGCGATGGGAGGGGACGGGCCGCCGCCAGGTGGTTCCCAGGAGCTGAGGGCTGCGCTGGCCGAGCGGCTCACGAAGGAGGGTGTTCCTACCGAGCCGGAGCAGCTCACGTTGACGGTGGGAGCAGCAGCGGGTCTTAACGCGGCCCTGGCCGGATTGGACCTTGGGCCTGGTGTGGCCATCACCGAGACACCGACGTACCCGGCTGCGTTCGATCTGCTGCGTAAGTTTCGGCTGGACGTGGCGGGGTGGCCGGCCGGGGTGTGGGACACCGATCAGCTGGCGCATCTGTGCCGGCGGCATCGGCCGAAGGTGATCTATCTGCAGGCGGACAATCACAACCCGACGGGTTTGAGTCTGCCTGCCGACCGCCGGCAGGCCGTGGTCGAGATCGCGCGCAGGTACGGCGCGGCTCTGATCAGTGACGAGACCATGCGGCCGCTTTGGCTGGCGAACGGGAAGCAGGCCGAGCCGCTGAGCCGATATCCCAGAACTGTGAGCGTGGGCTCGCTGTCGAAGACCGTCTGGGGTGGGCTGCGGGTCGGGTGGGTCAGGACCGGGAAGCAGCTGCGGCGGCGGATCAACACCGCGGCTCAGTTGAGTGTCGCGTCGCCCAGTGCGTTGGACGATCTGCTGGCGCAGGCGATCGTTCCCAAGCTCGACAAGGTGATCGGGCGGCGGCGGACGCGGCTGCGGGCCAACCTGAACGCTCTCGAGACCGGACTGCGGACGTTGGACGGTGTGGCCTGGGCCACGCCGACCGGCGGTATGACGCTCTGGCTGGAGCTGACCGAGACCAGGGCGCGGCGGGTGCTGGAGGCAGCCCGGGAGCGGTCGTTGCTGCTCGGGGCCGGTGACCTGTTCACGCCGGACGCGACCGACCGCCGGCACATCCGCATCCCGTTCACCGCGCCGCCGGCGACGCTCCGGCTGGTGGTCGCCCGGCTGGGGGAGGCGCTTCAGTCCACTTGATCCGGAGTGGACTGATGTTGAGTGCCCGACACCTCCTAATCTGGACATGAGCCCCACGTTCAGGAGGATGCAGTGACCGAGAACCAGACGCCCGAGACCGGTACTTCGAAGGTGAAGCGCGGCATGGCGGAGATGCTCAAGGGCGGCGTGATCATGGACGTCGTCACCGCCGAGCAGGCGAAGATCGCCGAGGACGCCGGCGCGGTCGCGGTGATGGCGCTGGAGCGGGTCCCGGCCGACATCCGCGCGCAGGGCGGCGTCTCCCGGATGAGCGACCCGGACATGATCGACAGGATCATCAGCGCGGTCTCGATCCCGGTGATGGCCAAGGCCCGGATCGGTCACTTCGTCGAGGCGCAGGTGCTGCAGAGCCTCGGGGTGGACTACATCGACGAGTCCGAGGTGCTGACCCCGGCCGACTACGCGAACCACATCGACAAGTGGCAGTTCACCGTGCCGTTCGTGTGCGGCGCGACCAACCTCGGCGAGGCGCTCCGCCGGATCACCGAGGGCGCGGCGATGATCCGCTCCAAGGGCGAGGCCGGCACCGGAGACGTCTCCAACGCGACCACCCACATGCGCCAGATCCGCCAGGAGATCCGCAAGCTGCAGAACCTTCCGGAGGACGAGTTGTACGTCGCCGCGAAGGAGCTGCAGGCGCCGTACGAGCTGGTCAAGGAGGTCGCGCAGGCCGGCAAGCTGCCCGTCGTACTGTTCACCGCCGGCGGTATCGCGACCCCGGCCGACGCCGCGATGATGATGCAGCTCGGCGCCGAGGGCGTGTTCGTGGGCTCCGGCATCTTCAAGTCCGGCAACCCGGCCCAGCGCGCCGAGGCGATCGTGAAGGCAACCACCTTCCACGACGACCCGGACGTGATCGCCAAGGTCTCCCGCGGCCTGGGCGAGGCGATGGTCGGCATCAACGTCGACGAGATCCCGCAGCCGCACCGCCTCGCCGAGCGCGGCTGGTAAGGCTGATCAACGGGGCATTCCGGCTCGTGTCGCCGCCGGCGGCATGAGCCGCGCGGCGCGAGCCGTGGTGGTCGGTTAACGTCGGGGCGTGTTGCTGCCTGAATCGTCGGTGCCGGGGGCGGATCTGCCTGTCCGGGCGGTTCTGCCTGCCACGGTCGATGCGGTGCGTTCGCACGGTACTGCGGTGTTGGTCGCGCCGCCTGGATCGGGGAAGACCTCGCTGTTGCCGCTTGCGCTGGGCGATGCGCTCGGGGGCACGGTCATCGTCGCCGAGCCGCGGAGGATGGCAACCCGCGCGGCGGCGACCCGGCTGGCGATGCTGGTCGGCGAACCGCTCGGGCAGCGGATCGGCTACGCGATGCGCGGCGAACGCAGCGGCGGCAAAGGTTTGCGCGTCGAAGTGGTGACGACCGGGCTCCTGGTACGGCGTCTGCAGCAGAACCCGGAGTTGCCCGGTGTCGCCGCGATTGTGATCGACGAGTGCCACGAGCGGCACCTCGACGCCGATCTGCTGCTCGCGTTCTGCGTCGACATCCGGGCGAATCTTCGGGACGACCTGGCGATTGTCGCGACCTCGGCCACGCCGGACACCATCAGACTGAGTCGCGCGTTGGGCACGGCTCCTGTGATCACCGCGTCTGCCGCGCTGTTCGACGTGGCGATCGATTGGGCCCCACCACCGGTCCCCGTGCCGCTGCTCCCCGGTGGGCGGGTCGACCCACGCCTGCTCGATCACGTCGCGACCGTCGTACGGCGGGCACTGACCGAGAACGACGGCGACATCCTCGTGTTCGTCCCGGGGGAGGCCGAGATCAACGGTGTGACCCGCCGGTTGGCCGGTGAGAATGTCCTGCCGTTGTTCGGTCGCCAGTCCAGGGCTGAACAGGAGCGCGCGTTGACGCCGGCCGCCACCCGTCGGATCGTGGTTACGACGTCGGTCGCGGAGAGTTCGCTGACGGTGCCCGGGGTCAGGGTTGTGGTCGACGCGGGTCTTGCCCGGGAGCCGCGGACCGATCAGTCCCGTGGCCTGGGCGCATTGGTCACCTGCCGGGTTTCGAAGTCGTCGGCCGACCAGCGAGCGGGTCGTGCCGGGCGGGAGGCGCCTGGCCGGGTCTATCGGTGCTGGTCTGCCACCGACCACTCGCATCTCGACGATCATCCGGCGCCGGAGATCGCGATCGCCGATCTGGCCGCCTTCGCCCTCGACCTCGCGGCGTGGGGGGCGCCGGCCGGCGACGGTCTGACCTTGCTCGAGGAGCCGCCGGCAGTGGCGATGACCGCGGCCACCGAACTGCTGCGCCGCCTCGACGCCCTGGACGACGGCGGCCGGATCACCGAGCGGGGACGGCGGATGGCGGCGATCGGGGCGCATCCTCGGTTGGCCCGTGCGTTGCTGGACGGTACGCCGCGGGTCGGCGCCGACCGGGCACGCGAGGTCGTCGCGATGCTCTCGGACGACTCCGGCCGCGACTTCGGCGACGATCTACCGGCCCGCTGGCGAGCCCTCCGCCGCGGCGAGGACCGCGGAGCCACGGCCCGCTGGCGAGAAGAGACGAAGCGCCTCGGCCGAGGAACGGCGACCGGTGACCCGATGAGTGGGGATGGAGTGCGGTCGGCGGTCGGCCGGGGTACGACGACCGGCGGCCGGGTGCCCGTCGTACCGGATGATCTTGCGGCGGGGATCGTGGTGGGGCTGGCGTATCCGGATCGGATCGCGCGGGTCCGGGGGGCCGACTCGACGACGTACCAGATGTCTGGTGGTACGGGTGCCGCGCTGGATCCGCAGTCGCCGTTGCGGACCACGACCTGGCTGGCGATCGCGGTTGCCGACCGCGCACCCGGTCGCGCCGACGCCAGGATCCGTTCCGCGGCACCGATCGACGAGCGGACCGCGCGAGACATCGCCGGCGACCTCGTCTCGACCACCGACCAGATCCGCTGGGACGACGGCCGGATCGTGACGCGGCGCGTCGAGGCACTCGGCGCGATCGTGCTCAACGACGTCCCGCTGGCAAAGCCCGACCGGCTGCTCGTCCAAGCTGCCGTCCGCGACGGTATCCGGCGTAGCGGCCTGTCCGTACTGCGCTGGTCGGAGGCCGCGCTCGCCCTGCGGGAGCGGCTCGCGTTCTGCCACGCTCACCTCGGAGTCCCGTGGCCTGCGGTCGACGACGAAGCACTGCTGGCCGACCTGGACGGATGGCTGGGTACCGAGCTCGCCTCGGTGCGAGGCGCGCGCGATCTTGCCCACATCGACGTGGCTTCGGCACTCCGGCGACTACTGCCATGGCCCGCGGCAACCCGGTTCGGCGAACTCGCACCGGAACGGCTCCGGGTCCCCTCGGGCTCCGAGGTCCGACTCGCGTACGACGGTGCCGAGCCGCCGGTCCTCGCAGTGAAGCTGCAGGAAGTATTCGGCTGGACTGCCACTCCGGCCGTCGCGGACGGTCGAGTCCCCGTCGTTCTGCACCTGCTGTCGCCCGCACGGCGCCCGGTCGCGATCACGAGCGACCTCGCCTCTTTCTGGAAGCAGGGCTATCCCCAGGTCCGAGCCGACCTGCGAGCCCGCTACCCCCGCCATCCGTGGCCGGAGGATCCACTCACCGCCCTCCCGACCAAGCGACCAAAACCTCGCCGGTGAACCGAGCCACCTGGCTCGTGTCTGCGCACTGTCTGCGGACTGTCTGCGCCGGGCGCGATGGGTCAGGAGTCTCGCAGCAGTAGGCGTTCGGTAGCTGCGATGATGAGGTCGGCGACCTGGTCGGCCGGCAGGCCGCGCCCGGTGTAGAGCTGGTCGAAGAACTCGAATCCGGTGACCGCCCACAGGAGGTGGGTGGCGTCGGTGGTGGTCAGGCCGGGACGCAGGAAACCCTGGTCGGCCAGCCGCTCGGCGTGTACCACCAGGCCGGCGGCGCGGTCCTCGGCCATCCGATCGATGACGCCGTCAACCGCCTCCCGGTCCAGCGTCGCCAGCGAGTAGAGCACCCGCAGCACCTCGCGGTGCTCGGCGAAGATCGGTACGGCGGTGCGAATCGACTCTCGCAGTGCCTGCAGGGCATCGCCTGTGTCGCTGGCGACGCGATCGAATCCACCGCGGTGGCGAAGGTCGTCGCCGAGCGCGTTGAACAGCCCGGCACGGGAACCGAACACCAGGTAGACCGTCGAACGCGACACCCCGGCCATCGCCGCGATCCGCTCGACGCTGACCGGCTCCGTCGGCGCCTCCCGCAGCCGTTGGTAGAGCGCATCGAGTACGTCGCGGCGGGTCTGCTCGGCAGCATCCGCCCGCATCCGCTGCTCGTACTTCCGGCCGGCCATGACGTCGGATCCTAGCTTTCGCTTGACAGCAAGTCCAGTCAAAGACACGCTGTCCAGTGAAAGACATGATGTCCGATGAAATTGCGGAGCGAGGAGCGTTCATGGATCTGCAGCTGAACGGAAAACGTGCCCTGGTGACCGGCAGCTCCAGCGGGATCGGTCGCGCGATCGCGGTGGCGCTGGCTGCCGAAGGTGTCGCCGTTCTCGTTCACGGCAGGGACGCCGAGCGCGCGAAGGCCACCGCGGCCGCCATCGCCGGCGACGGCGGCGTCGCAGCGGTCGTGCTGGCCGACTTGACCCAGGAGGCCGAAACGCGACTGGTCGTCTCCGCGGTGGAGGCCTTCGGTGGCGTCGACATCCTGGTCAACAACGCCGCCGCGACCGGCCGGGACGAGGGGTGGCTGGCCGGCGGTGCCGACCAGTGGCTCCACCTCTACAACGCCAACGTGGCATCCGCGGTACGGCTGATCGGCGCGCTGACCCCGGCAATGCGTACTGCCCGATGGGGCAGGGTCATCCAGATCGGCAGCGCCGCGCATCCCTACCCGCTGCCGATGAAGGCCGCCTACAGCGCCACCAAGGCCGCCCTGTCCAACCTCACCGTCAGTCTGTCCAAGGAGCTGGCCGGCACCGGCGTCACCGCCAACACCATCAGCCCCGGCCCTGCACTGACCGACGGGTTTCGTGACCTTGTACTCGCCTTCGCCCGGCAGCACGGTATGGCGGACGACATCGATGCAGCTACCCGCACGCTGATCGCCGGCCCGCTGGCCAACCCCTCGGACCGCCTCGTCCGGCCCCACGAGATCGCCGCGCTGACTGCGCTGGTGGCAAGCCCACTCAGCGGATCCGTCAACGGAGCCAACCTGCGCATCGACGGCGGGTTCACGCCGACGGTCAACTAGCCCGGAGCGCACCGGAGACCCGGTCGTCGGCTGCGCGCCGATGATCGGGTCTCGACGTTTTCGAGCAGCTATCCGCTTGTCCGGAGGTCACGAAATGGGATCGGATTCGGCGCGTCGGTCGCGGTGCTGGTGAAGGACGGTAAGCGTGGGGTCGTGCATTGCAGAAGGCGTTCAGGGCTGGTCGGCCGCCGGTCGTCGCCCCCAGGACTCGCCGTCCCGAGGCTTGACGCCGAACGACTTTGGTCAAGACAATGCGTAATTATCTCGGGCGGCTGTACGGCCGAGTGTGCGCCCTGCTGCCGATCGTGTGGCTGGAACGTGGGGTGGGCGAGCACCTTCGGGAATCTAATGAGAAGAGGCAGGACCAAATGAGCGAGACCAGCAAGATCGGACGACGGGGTTTCCTGCGGGGGAGTCTGGCGGCGGCTGCGGTGCTTCCCCTCGGCGGAACACTCGCCAGTTGCGCGACCGGTGGCAACAGCAGCAACAACAACTCGCAGCAGGGCGGGACGAAGAGCGCGAGCAACCCGTTCGGCATGGCGGACAAGTCGACCGTCGACGCGGTGATCTTCAACGGCGGTTACGGCTACGACTACGTGACGTTCGCGGCCAGCATCGTGCAGCAGAAGCAGTCGGGCTCGACCGTCAAGGTCTCCCCGTCGACGCAGATCGCCCAGCAGTTGCAGCCGCGCTTCGTCGGCGGCAACCCGCCGGACCTGATCGACAACTCCGGTGCGAACCAGATCGGCTTCAACACGATCCTGGACCAGCTGGAGACGCTGGACGACGTCTTCGAGGCCAACAACTACGAGGGCAAGAAGATCGCCGACACCCTGTACCCGGGAGCCAAGAAGCCCGGTACCTTCGACGGCAAGTTCGTCGCGATGAACTACGTGCTCACCCTCTACGGCCTGTGGTACTCCGACAGCCTGTTCAAGGCCAACGGGTGGACCACGCCGAAGACGTACAACGATCTGCTCGACCTCGGCGCCAAGGCCAAGGCCAAGGGCAAGTACCTGTTCGTCTGGGGCAAGGAAGCCGCCACCTACTACCACACGATGGCCGTCGACGGCGCGATCAAGGAGGGTGGCGACGAGGTCCGGCTGGCGCTGGAGAACCTCAAGGCGAACTGCTGGTCGATGCCGCAGTTCCAGGGCATCTTCAAGGCCATGGAGACCATGGTCAAGAACGGGTACTTCGTCCCCGGTGGCGCCGGCACCCAGTTCACCGCCGCCCAGGCGAAGTGGAGCAACGACCAGCAGGCGATCCTGTACCCGTCGGGTTCCTGGATCGAGAACGAGATGAAGAAGGCCACCAAGACGGGCTTCGACATGAAGGGCATCCCGGAGCCCACGCTGACCGCCAGCCCGAAGCTGCCGTGGGAGGCGCTGCGCAGCGCGGCCGGTGAGCCGTTCATCGTGCCGTCGAAGGGCAAGAACGTTGCTGGCGGCAGGGAGCTGCTGCGGGCCATGCTGTCCAAGGACGCGGCGACCAACTTCGCCAAGACGCGGCTGGCGCCGACCATCGTCAAGGGCCTGGTGCCCGCGGACGGTTTCGGTTCGACCGCCCTGCAGTCGCAGACGCAGATGCTGGACGCGGCCGGCACGAACGTCTTCGACTACCAGGTCTTCGGCCTGTACGGCATGAACACCGACCAGCTGGTGGTGTGGAACTCGTTCCTGTCCGGCCAGCTCGACGCGGCCGGCCTGACGAAGGGCCTGCAGCAGATCACCGACAAGGTGCGCAACGACAGCTCGGTCAAGAAGATTCCGGTCACCAAGTGACCATGACGCAAGATGTCGTGACGGAGGGCGGACCCAAGCGGTCCGCCCGCCGGCGCCGCCGCCCGCTGACCTTCGACCGGGTCAGCTTCATGGTCGTGTTCCTCGGCCTGCCACTGGCGGTCTTCGTGATCTTCGTGGTCTCGCCGTTCGTGCAGGCGCTGTGGTACTCGCTGACCGACTGGTCGGGTTTCAGCTCGGGAATGAACTTCGTCGGCTTCGACAACTACGTCAAGCTGTTCCACGACGACATCTTCCTGAAGGCCGTCCGCAACAACGTCGAGCTCGCGATCGTCGTGCCGATCGTGACGATCGTACTGGCGCTGACGCTGGCGACGCTGGTGACGATCGGCGGCTCGGGCACCGGGACCGTCCGCGGGCTGCGGAACTCCGGCTACTACCGGATCGTCTCGTTCTTCCCGTACGTCATCCCCGCGATCGTGATCGGCCTGATCTGGGCGCAGGTGTTCACCCCGGCCTCGGGCATCCTGGACGCCATGCTCTCGAAGATCGGGCTGCACCAGTTCGAGAACTACGCGTGGCTCGGGGACGCGCGGACCGCGATGCCGGCCTCGATGTTCGTGATGGTCTGGGGTTTCGTCGGCTTCTACATGGTGCTGTTCATCGCCGCCATCCGGGGCATCGACCCTGAGGTGTTCGAGGCTGCCCGGATCGACGGCGCCGGCCGGTTCCGTACGGCGGTGTCCCTGGTGCTGCCGTTGATCCGCGACAACGTGCAGACGGCGTACGTCTATCTGGGCATCGCCGCCCTCGACGCCTTCGTCTACATGCAGGCGCTGAACCCGGGCGGCGGCCCGCAGAACTCGACGCTGGTGATGCCCCAGCAACTGTTCACCACGGCCTTTACCAAGGGGCAGTTCGGTTACTCCACGGCGATGGGCGTGATCCTGGCCGCCGTGACGATGCTGTTCGCGCTCCTGGTCTTCCTGGTGAACGCCCTGACCGGCGGACGTGAGCGGAAGGTACGCAGATGACGACGACCGCCGACGGAGCAGAAGTGGTTGCCCCGTCCCGCGCTCAGGGCACGGGGAAACGGGAGGGCAAGGGTGTCGCCACGACTGCCCACATCGCCCTGATCCTGTGGTCGCTGCTGGTGATCCTGCCGCTCGTGTGGACGCTGCTGTCCTCGTTCAAGTCGACGCAGGAGGTCCTGGGCAACCCGCTGTCGCTGCCGGGCAAGCTGCGGTTCAGCAACTACGCCAACGCCTGGACGACAGCCGGCATCGGTCGGTACTTCGTGAACACGGTGGTCGTCGTCGGTGTCGCGCTGGTGCTGGTGATGGTCCTCGGCGCCATGTGTGCGTACGTACTGGCCAGGTTCACGTTCCCCGGCAACCGGCTGATCTACTACTCGATGCTGGGCGGTCTGACGTTCCCGGTCTTCCTGGCGATCGTGCCGCTGTTCTTCGTACTGAAGAATCTCTCGCTGCTGAACACCCTTCCAGGGTTGATCATCACGTACGTCGCGTTCGCGCTGCCGTTCACCGTCTTCTTCCTGCACTCCTTCTTCAAGGCGTTGCCGGGCGAGGTGTACGAGGCGGCGCAGATCGACGGGGCCGGGGAGTGGCGCTCGTTCTTCTCGGTGATGTTGCCGATGGCGCGGCCGGGCATGGCCTCGGTTGCCATCTTCAACTTCCTGGGGTTGTGGAACCAGTTCCTGCTGCCCGTTGCCCTGAACACCAACTCGAACAACTACGTGCTCTCGCAGGGCATGGCGTCGTTCGCGTCGCAGGCCGGTTATGCGGTGGACTTCGGCGCGTTGTTCGCGGCCGTGGTGATCACCGTGGCGCCTGTTCTGGTCGTCTACATCATCTTCCAGCGCCAGCTGCAGGTCTCCGTGACCGCCGGAGGTGTCAAGTAGCAGGGTAGGGCAGGTCTCCCGACACCTGCCCTGGACTACGCTGGGCGGTATGCACGTCGACGAGCGGACCGCCCGGGAACTGCGCGGCCTGGCCCGCGTGCTGGTGCGGTCCGGGTACGCGGACCATGCGGGGATCACGGCCGCGCTGACCGAGGCGGTCCAGGAGGACGCGCCGTCGATGGACGCGACCGCGCTGGTACCGCTGCTGCTCGGCGAGGCCGTGATGGACCTGAACCAGGAGGCCGTCGGCTGGCCCGCGATCACGGATCCGGATCGGCTCGACGACGTCCTCGGCGAGCTGGCTGCCCTGGGCCTGGTGGTGGTCCGGTACACGACCGACCACCACATCGCCCGGAAGGCGCTGGAGTCCGCGGACGACCCGCGGGGTCTGGTGTTCTTCACCGACACCGACGTCTGGCACGCGGTCGACTTCGGGATGCTGGAGCTGAAGCTCTGGCATCCCGACACCGCCAACGTCGCGCCCGGTGAGCCGCTGCTGGAGGACGTGCTCGCACTCCTGCACCAGCACGACCTCCCCGCGGTCTTCGACGAGGGCCGTATCGAGGTCACACTCAACTGGCAACGGAGAGTGAACCTGTGACGGCTATCGGTGTGTTCGCGTTGCAGGGCAATGTGCGGGAGCACCTCGCGATGCTGACCGAGGTGGGTGTCGACGCGGTTCCGGTACGGCGGCCCGCGGAGCTCGCGCGGGTCGACGCGCTGGTGCTGCCGGGTGGCGAGTCGACGACGATGGACAAGCTGGCTCGGTCGTTCGAGCTGTTCGAGCCGCTGCAGAAGCGGATCGCCGACGGGATGCCGGTGTTCGGGACCTGCGCCGGGATGATCATGCTCGCGGACGAGATCACCGGCGGGATCAGCGGTCAGGAGACGCTCGGCGGGCTGGACGTGACGGTCCGGCGGAACGCGTTCGGGCGGCAGGTGGACTCGTTCGAGGCGGACCTCGAGTTCGCCGCCTTCGACACGCCGTACCACGCCGTATTCATCCGTGCACCGTGGGTGGAGCGGGTCGGACAGGACGTGGAGGTACTCTCGACGGTGAGGTCGGGCCCGGCCGCGGGTAGGATCGTCGCGGTTCGCCACGATCGGCTGCTGGCCACGTCGTTCCATCCGGAGATGACCGGGGACGCCAGGCTGCACGGCTACTTCGCCGAGCTGGTCCGCGGCCTTTAGACGTTCGCAGCGGTAAGAAGGGTTGGATCGCCATGTCAGGCCACTCCAAATGGGCCACCACGAAGCACAAGAAGGCCGTCATCGACGCGAGGCGCGGCAAGCTCTTCGCGAAGCTGATCAAGAACATCGAGGTGGCCGCCCGGATGGGCGGCGGTGACCCTGGCGGGAACCCGACCCTGTACGACGCCATCCAGAAGGCGAAGAAGACCTCGGTCCCGAACGACAACATCGACCGCGCGGTCAAGCGCGGCTCCGGTGCCGAGGCGGGTGGCGCGGAGTACCAGACGATCATGTACGAGGGGTACGGCCCGAACGGCGTGGCGATGCTGGTCGAGTGCCTCACCGACAACCGGAACCGGGCCGCCGCGGACGTCCGTACGGCGATGACGCGGAACGGCGGATCCCTCGCCGACCCGAACTCGGTCGCGTACCTGTTCAACCGCAAGGGCGTCATCGTGCTGAACAAGGAGCAGGACGGTAGGTCCTTGTCCGAGGACGACGTGATGGAGGCCGTCCTGGAGGCCGGCGCCGACGAGGTGAACGACCTCGGCGACTCCTGGGAGGTCGTCACCGAGGCCACCGACATGGTCGCGGCCCGGACCGCGCTGCAGGACGCCGGCATCGACTACGAGTCCGCCGACGTCCAGTTCGTCCCGTCGATGACGGTGGAACTGGACGCCGACGGCGCCGGCAAGATCTTCCGCCTGATCGACGCTCTCGAGGACAGCGACGACGTCCAGAACGTCTACGCCAACTTCGACGTCTCCGACGAAATCATGGCCGAGGTCGGCTGATCACCTCACCCAACGCACCCCGCACGGTGAACCCGTCCGCGGTCGTCCGCACGTCCTGCGCCGGACGGGCGCGATCACACTGAAGTTCGCCTGACGCGGCGGGCGGGCAGGCCCACCGCGCCAGGCGGTTCAGCTGGCTCAGCGAACGGCGTACGCGTCGGTGACGGTCTGTGTGACCTTCGCCCCGTGCGAGTCGGTGAGCTCGACACGTAGCGAGACCTGCTTGCCGGTGTCACCGGAGTGGTTCACGACCAGGTCGGCACCGGTCCTGGTGAGACGCGTGCTGCCCTCGGTCCAGGTGGTGCCGTTGTCGACGGACGTCCAGACCTTCGCCGCGGTCAGCGCGCCCGCGTTGTACCCCGGGTTGGCGTCGAAGCGCGCCGGGATCGTCACGCCGCCGGCCGCGACCGTCTTGAGCCCGTCGGCCGACAGGCCCAGCCGCGGCATCAGCAGCGGCAGCGCGCGGCTGAACACGGTCGGCTCCTGGTGCGAACGGAACGCCCACGTCGTGGTCGTCGACACCGAACGCGTCCAGATCTTCGCCGGCGCACCGATCTTCGTCGTGTTCAGCGTCAGCTCGTACGCCGCGTCGTCGGCCGGGACCGTGAACACGCCCGCGGGCCACCCGGTGTCGCCGAGCGAGACGCCGTTCCGCTTGAGCTCGAGGTTGCCCAGGTCGCCGAAGCCGCCCTGGTCGGCCCAGTGGCCTGCGCTGTCCGCCCACATCGTCGGGGCGAAGCCCATCAGCTCGCCCTGACGTTCGGCGATCAGCTGCGGAGCGCCGTCGGTACCGGCACGGACCCCCGGCGCGACCACGCCGCCGTACCAGCTGTCCGTGACGTTCTGCCCCGGCCTGAAGGTGCGGTACCGGTCGCTCATCACCTCGCCCCACGGCATGCTCGAGATGATCGACTTGAACCACGACGTGCCGTCCGCGGTCAGGTACTCGGTGCGCGCGCTCGGCACCGCGACCGGGTCGATGCCGCCGACCGCGAACGCCACACCGGTCGGCCGCAGCGCCGAGGTCATGTCCCCGAAGTTCGTCTTCGCACCCATGCTGTTGTACGTCGCGGTGATCCGGCCGAGCGACTCGTCCGTGACGTTGTGCCGCTGCGCCGTGGTCAGCTGCTTGAGGTTGAAGAAGCCGAGCGTGTAGGCGTACGGCGTACTCGCCGAAGCCGACCAGGTCAGCGTGACGGCACGAGCCGCGAGCTTCGCCGCCAGCGCGGCGCCCTGCGTGTTCGGCAGGCTGTAGACCGGGAGGGGGTTCGGCGCGAAGCCCACCGACGGCAGCCAGTTGTAGGCGTCGTCGCGGTAGAGCAGCAGTGCCTTGACGCCGGCCCTGGCCGCAGTCGTCTGAACACTGGAGTCGCTGGCGCCGGCTGCGAGATGGACCAGCGCGACCTTGCCGCCGGCGTTGGCCAGTTCGGCTGCGCTGCCTGCACCGCCGTCGACCAGTTGGGCGCTGCCCTTGCCGTCCAGGTTGCTGACACCGGCCTGCGGCGCCGCGGGCGTCAAGGTGAGGCCGTCGGTGGTCTGCATCGAGGAGACGATCGGGGCGATCCGGTGTGTCCAGTGCCCGAACTCGAACGATCCGTCGCCCTTGGCAACCGTCCCGGTGACGTCCGCGTAGACCTCCTTGGTGAGCGAGTTCGTGGTCATCGAACCGCTGTGCAGCCAGGACGTCGGCCACTGCCGCTCGAAGGTCAGCGTGGTCGACTGCAACTGCGAGGGCCGTTGTGTCGCGACGGTCAGCGGATGCGCCTGCCGTGCGTCCAGCACGATTGCGGTGTCGCGGGTGATCATCAGCTCCGGACGGGCCAGGTAGCTGACCGATGCGGGTGCCGCGCTGCTCGGTGCGCCGGCCTGCGGCGTCAGGGCGTAGGCGCCGAGGTAGTACCGCCCCGGCCGTACCTGGAACACCTGCTCGGCCGCGCCGGAGTTGAACCGCCGCTCACCGCTCGCGATGTCGGTGTTGATCAGATCGACCGACGACGAACCGGTCGCGGCGTTGCCGTTGCGGTCGATCAACGAAACCTTGACCGACACCGTGGCCGGCTGCAGGTACAGGTTGAACGAAGTGGACACTCGCTGGCCGTTGCTGGTGGCAACGATCCGCGCGGTCACGTCACCGAGCGCCGACGGGGCCAGCTTCTGTCCGGGCCGGACGGTCACCGGCACGGTCGCGGTCGACTTCGCCGGTACGACGATGTGCTCCGGGACCCGGACGACCGGGGCGTTCAGTGCGCGCCCGTCGTTGCCGGTCAGGTGTTCCACCGACAGCCGGAGGTAGACCGGGACCGAGCCGCTGTTCGTGTAGGTGAGGCCGACGGTCTTGTCGGCGGTTCCCGTCTGCGGCCACGCGTACGTACCGCCGTACACCGACGACGGACCGGTGACCTTCGTGGTCAGCAGTCTGGCGATGTCGAGCCGCCCGGCGCCGACCTCCTGTACGTCGCCCGGGATGTTCGGGTCGGCCGACGACACGAGCAGGTTCTTCAGTTGCGCGCCGGTCAGCGACGGGTTCGCCTGCTTGGCGATCGCGGCGGCACCGGAGACGTGCGGCGTCGCCATCGACGTACCGGACATCGTCTGGTAGGCGTAGACGCCGCGGCCGCCGGCGTTGGCGGCGAGGATCGCGACACCGGGTGCTGCGATCTCAGGCTTCTCGACGTGCGTACCGGCGACCGGGCCGCGGCTGGAGAAGTACGCGGTCGCGTCCTTCGAGTCGACCGCGCCGACGGTCAGCGCTTCGGGCGCGCAGCCCGGGCTGGAGACCGTACCCGGGCCGGCGCCCATGTTGCCGGCGGCAATCACGAACAGGCTGCTGCTGGAGTTCGAGAGGCGGGTCACGGCCTGCGCGATCGGGTCGTCACAGGTGGTCGCGGGGACCGGCGAGCCGAGGCTCATCGAGATCGCGTCGGCCTTGTTGTCGACCGCCCACTGCATGCCGGCGATGATCTCCGACTCGGACCCGGTGCCGTCGTCGCCGAGCACCTTGCCGACCAGCAGCCTGGTCCCGGGAGCGACGCCGCGCTCCTTGCCGTGGCTCTCCGCGCCGCTGCCGGCGATCGTCGAGGCGACGTGCGTACCGTGGCCGATCTTGTCGTCGGTCCCGTACGCCGACCCGGTGAAGTCCTTCGTCTGCGCGATCCTCCCGGCCAGGTCCGGGTGCCCGGCGTCCACGCCGGTGTCCAGGACCGCGACCGTCGAACCGGTGCCGTCGAGCCCGGCCTTCCAGGCGACCGGCGCACCGACCTGCGCGGTCGAGTCCGCGAGGGTCGGCTTCAGTGCGCGGTCCAGCCAGAGCTTCGTGATCCCGCGCCCGGACCGCGACGTGGTGCTGGTGAGCTCGGCGAACGCGGCGTGCGCCTGCTCCTTGCTGACCGGGTAGGCCACCGAGCTGACCGCGGGCAGCGCCCGCGCGGCCTCGGTCGCGCCGGTCGGGGTGGGCGTCGCGGCGAGCGCCGTCCGTGCGGTGGCGCCGTACTGCGCGATCACCGGGATGGTCTGCTGGCGCGCGTCGTCGTACCCCTGGGCGACCAGACCGGTCACGTCGAAGAACTCGGGGTCGACGAGGCCGGCCGACAATGCGCCGGCGGCCGACGACGGGTACACGTACACCCGGTCACCGGTGCGGGATGTCTCGTAGTCAGGCGTGATGCCGTCGGGGCCTGCCAGGAGCTGTACGACGGGCTGCCCGTCGCTGGTGCGGGTCAGCCGCGCCCGGTCGCCGGTGATCAGCGTGACGGTCGCGGACGGGCCGGCCGCGGCTGCCTTGGCGGAGCCGACGATCGGGCGGTTGTCGGCACTGCTCGCCGACGCGGGTGCGGAGAGGACGGTTGCGGCGCACAGAAGTACGCCGGCTGCGGCCACCGGATCACGCCATCTCGGGCGCATGGGGACCTCCAGGGTCGTCGGGCTCGAGGCCCGGGGAAGCTTGGACGGACGGTACTGGCACAGAGGGTGTCAGCGCGGTCACCTCTGGAGGAACGAATGACGACGGCGGAGAATCGCCGTGACGTGTTTTCGACAAGAGGGGCCGCCCGCGGATGAACGACATCGAGCTGACCGCGCTCGGCCTGAGCCCGGCCGAGGAAACGCAGTACCGGTCGTTGGTGGTCGACGGCGGTGCGACCACCGGCGTACTGGCTGCTCGGCTGGGGCTGATTGCCGCCGAAGTGCATGAGGTACTGGACGCGCTGGCGAAGCTTGGGCTGGTCGAGACCGTGCCTTCCGACGACGGTGCGCCGCGGTGGTTCGCGGCACCGCCGGACGTGGCGTTGCACGGGCTGCTCAACTCGCGGCGGCACGAGTTGTCGGTCGCCGAGACGTCGGTCGCCCGGCTGGCGGCGATCTTCCGCAGCGACCTCGGCCAGGCCGCGATCGGTGACCTGGTCGAGGTGGTGCTCGGCGCGACCGCCGTACGGTCCCGCTTCCTGCAGATCCAGCGGGCCGCGCGGCACGAGGTGTGCGCGTTCGTGGACGCCCGGCCGGTGGCGCTGTCCGGCCAGGAGAACGAGGCCGAGGGGGAGGCGCTCGGGCGCGGAGTCCGGTTCCGGGTGGTGATCGAGCGGTCCGCGTTCGAGGCGCCTGGGACGGTGAGCGATGCCGTCGATGCGATCGAGTCGGATGCGCAGGTACGGACCGTGGACCGGGTACCGACCAAGCTGGTCGTCGCGGACGGCACGGTCGCGCTGGTGCCGCTCGCGGTTCGCGGCTACCAGACCGCCGCTCTGGTGATTCGGGCGGCCGGTTTGGTGCAGTCGCTGGTCGCCCTCTTCGAGTCGATCTGGTCGTCCGCCGTACCCATCGGCCTCGGCGACTCCGGCCGTCCGGTCGAGGAGGCGGCCGCGGGTCCGGACGACGCGGACCTCGCCGTACTCGCGCTGATGCTCACCGGCCTCACGGACGATGCTGTCGGCAAACAGCTCGGTATGAGCGGGCGAACCGTCCAGCGCCGCCTCCGCGTCCTGATGGACCTGACCGGCTCCACCTCCCGTATGCAACTCGGCTGGGAAGCCTCCGAACGCGGCTGGGTAACCCGCCGCTCTTGAAGGTCTGTGTCGAATTCGGGGTGAGGTGTTCGACGCAGGAGTGAGTGGCCGCCCATTGGGGCGGCCCCCAGTGCTCAGGGAGAGCTACATGACCGTCACCTACACCTTCGACGTCTACTCCAGCCTCGACGGGTTCGCGTCGTACGACAACGCCGACTGGGGACCGTACTGGGGCAAGCAGGGGCCTGAGTTCCTGGAGCGGCGGGTGGCGTTGTACGGCGAGGCGCAGCGGATGGTGTTCGGGGCGAATACGTTTCGGCAGCTGATGGAGATGATCGGCCCGAGCAAGGTAGCGTCACTCGACCCGGAGCTCGAGCGGATGCGCAGCATGCCGGCCACGGTGCTGTCGGCAACCCTCGACGGCTCCCTCGACTGGCCGGACGCCACCGTCGCGACCGGCGACGCCGTCGAACTGATCGCCCGCCTGAAAGAGGAGTCCGACGTACCACTGCGCTCCCACGGCAGCCTCTCCCTGAACCGCGCCCTGATGGCGGCCGGGCTGGTCGATCGTGTCCAGGTGACGGTCTTCCCGGTGATAGCCGGCCAGACCGGGGTGGAGCCGGTCTTCGAAGACGCCGCCGACTTCGATCTGGAACTCCTCGAATCCCGCACCTTCGACAACCGCACCCAGGAACTCACTTACTGTCCGGCACTTCACGGAGATGTGACTCGCAAGTAACATAACGGGATGAGCCAGGTGCTGGGGTTGTGGGAGCGGTTGCGTGGGGTGCCTGGTAGGGCCAGGGTGTTCTCGTGGGGATTCACCTGGAAGGCGCCGTACTTCCGATCGGTGCGGCCGCGGTTCGTGCAGGTGAGCCCCAACTACGCGGCGCTGACGTTGCCGAAGCGGCGGGCGGTGCTGAACCACATCGGGACCGTGCATGCGATTGCCGTGTGCAACGGTCTCGAGGCGGCGATGGGGGCGCTCGCGGAGGCGACCGTGCCGGCCGGGAAGCGGTGGTTGCCCAAGGGTATGGAGGTTGCGTACCTCGCCAGGTCGACGTCCGACCTGACCTGCTCGGCGGAGACCGATCCGGAGACCTGGACGGCGGGTCCCGACGTACCGGTGAAGGTCAAGGCGATCCGCGACGACGGGACGGTGGTCGTCGAGGGAACAATTCACCTGTGGGTGACGGACAAGAAGACGTAGGGTCTCCGGCGTGACTGAGCTGCGGGTGGTGGACGTCGCCGAGGAACAGCTGGACTCGGTGTGGCAGGTACGGATCCGGTCGTTCGGTCCGGGTGGTGACCGGGAGAAGTGGAAGGAGAACGCACGGAGGTTCGTCGACGATCGGCGGATCCTTGGGGTCGTCGACGGTGACGAGCTGGTCGCGGCGGCACGGATCTGGCCGTTCGAGCAGTGGTGGGGCGGCCGGCGAGTACCGATGGGCGGCGTGGCCGGCGTCGTCGTCGCTCCGGAGTACCGCGGTCGCGGGGTCGGTAGCCTGCTGATGCGCGGGGTGCTGCAGCGCTGCGTCGAGAAGGGGTATCCGCTGACCGGGCTCTATCCGGCGACGACGGTCCTCTACCGGCACCTCGGCTACGAGTTCGCGGGCAGCCGGTACAAGTTCTCCTTCCAGGCGGCCGATCTGCGGACACTCGGCGGCCGGGGTACGGCGGTGCGCCGGGCCGGGGTCGCCGACGCGGACCGGTTCCTCGAGCTGGCGTCGAAGGCGCACGAGGACCGGCGTTCGAACGGTCCACTGATCTGGCCGCGGTCCGAGATCGAGTCGTGGCTCGAGGACGAGGACATGTTCGCGTACGTCGCCGAGGACGGCTTCGTCGTCTACAACTGGTCCGACGGCGCGCTGTCCGTCGACGAGCTGATCGCCGGTTCGGAGGAGACCGCGCGGGCGCTGTGGGCCACGGTCGGCTCGGGATCGTCGATCGCGAAGACCGTGCACGCGTACTGCCCGCCGTACGACCCGATCCACCTGCTCGCCGAGCACGAGGCCGAAGGCGATACCCGGATCAACCACTGGATGCTCCGGCTGATCGACGCCCCGGCGGCGCTGGCAGGACGCGGCTACCCGGACGGCGCCGTACTGGAGGTCGACCTGCGGATCGACGACCCGGAGCTGCCGGCGAACACCGGCGACTGGCACCTGTCGATCACCGGCGGCGGCGCCGAACTGAAGCCGGCCGAGCCATCGGCGGACGCGCTCCGCGTCGGCCCGCGTGGACTGGCCGCGCTGTATGCCGGTACGCCGGCGGCGGTCCTGCGCGGGGCGGGCCTGATCACCGGGGGAGTCGGGCTCGACCCGACGCTGGACCTCGCGTTCGGCGGCCCGGCGCCGTACATGCTCGACTACTTCTAAAGACGGCGCGTCGATTCGGGACTCCGGACGCCTCCGACTAGGGTTGTCGAACAAACGTTCGGAGGTGGCCATGCGGGTGCTCGGCGTCGACCCGGGACTGACCCGGTGCGGCCTCGGCGTCGTCGAGGGTACGCCGGGGAAGCCGCCGGTGATGATCGCCGTCGGGGTGATCCGGACGCCGGCCGAGCTGGACGTGGCCAAGCGACTGGTCCGGATCGAGGCCGAGCTCGACGAGTGGATCGCGAAGTACCAGCCGGACGCGGTCGCGGTCGAGCGGGTGTTCGCGCAGCACAACGTGCGGACCGTGATGGGCACCGCGCAGGCGTCCGGCGTGGCGATGGTGGTGGCCGCCCGGCGCGGGCTGCCGGTCGCGCTGCACACGCCGAGCGAGGTGAAGGCCGCGGTCACCGGATCCGGGCGCGCGGACAAAGAACAGGTGACCACGATGGTGACCCGGATCCTCAAGCTCAGCGAGCGTCCGACGCCGGCCGACGCCGCCGACGCGCTGGCGCTGGCGATCTGTCAGGTCTGGCGTGGCGGCGTGGCGAGCAAACTGCAGCAAGCCGCCACCAGCCGGGCCAACCTCGAAGCGGCCGCGCAGGCGCAGTCCCGGCTGCAGCTGGCGAGGCTGCGGGCCGCGGTGGCGACCCAGCAGGGCAAGCGGTGAGCATGGAAACGGGAGGTTGGCGATGATCGCCTTTGTACGTGGACCGGTGGCGGCAATCGGGATCGACTGCGCCGTGGTCGAGGTCGGCGGTTTGGGCCTGCAGGTGTACTGCGACCCCGGCACGCTGGCGGGTCTGCGCCCGGGGCAGGAGGCCCGGATCGCCACCTCGATGGTGGTCCGTGAGGACTCGCTGACGCTGTACGGGTTCGCGGACGACGACTCGAAGAACCTGTTCGAGCTGCTCCAGACCGCATCCGGCGTCGGCCCGCGGCTGGCCCAGGCCGCGCTCGCGGTGCTCAGCCCGGACCAGCTCCGGCAGGCGGTCGCGACCGAGGATCTCGCCGTACTCGTGAAGGTTCCGGGGATCGGCAAGAAGGGCGCGCAGCGGATCGTGCTGGAGCTGAAGGACAAGATCGGCGCGCCGTCCAGGACCGTGACAGGCCGGCCGCTGCAGGCGCAGGAGGCCTGGCGCGAGCAGGTGCAGGCCGGTCTGGTCGGCCTCGGCTGGTCCGCCCGCGACGCCGAGGACGCCGTCACCGCGGTGTCGCCGCTCGCCGCCGACAACCCGAGCCCGTCCGTTCCCGACCTGCTGCGTGCCGCGCTGCGCGTGCTGTCGAAGGCGTAGCCGATGGAAGACAACGTGCGCCCGTTGGTCTCCGCGGATGCGGTGGACCTCGAGGAACGCAAGATCGAGTCGGCGCTCCGGCCGCGTTCGCTGGCCGAGTTCGGCGGTCAGCGACGGGTGAGCGAGCAGCTCGAACTCGTGCTGCACGCGGCCCGCGGCCGTAACCGCACGCCCGATCACGTGCTGCTCTCCGGGCCGCCAGGCCTCGGAAAGACCACGCTCGCGATGATCATCGCTGCCGAGATGTCCGCGCCGCTGCGTGTCACCAGCGGTCCGGCGATCCAGCACGCCGGCGATCTGGCCGCGATCCTGTCCGGGCTGAGCGAGGGCGAGGTCCTGTTCCTGGACGAGATCCACCGGATGTCCCGGCCCGCGGAAGAGCTGCTGTACATGGCGATGGAGGACTTCCGGGTCGACGTGATCGTCGGCAAGGGCCCGGGCGCCACCGCGATCCCGCTGGAGATCCCGCCGTTCACGCTGGTCGGCGCCACCACCCGGGCCGGGCTGCTGCCGGGGCCGCTGCGGGACCGGTTCGGATTCACCGGGCATCTGGAGTTCTACGAGGCCGCCGAGCTGGAGAAGATCGTGAACCGCTCGGCCGCGCTGCTCGAGGTCGACATCACCCCCGAAGCCGCCACCGAGATCGCCTCCCGGTCCCGCGGTACGCCGCGGATCGCGAACCGGCTGCTCCGCCGGGTCCGCGACTTCGCCGAGGTCCGGGCGGACGGGATCGTCACGCTGGCGCTGTCGAAGGCGGCCCTCGATCTGTACGAGGTCGACAAGATGGGCCTGGACCGGCTGGACCGGTCGGTGCTGGACGCGCTCTGCCGCCGGTTCGGGGGCGGACCGGTCGGTCTTTCCACGCTGGCGGTTGCGGTCGGCGAAGAACGTGAGACCGTGGAGGAAGTAGCGGAACCTTTCCTGGTCCGATCGGGCTACCTGGCCCGGACGCCGCGCGGCCGCGTCGCGACGCCCGCCGCCTGGCGGCACATCGGCCTGAAGGTGCCGAAGGGCGCGACCTTCGCGGACACGCTCTTCGACGCCGACGACGACTGAGGAGTCCAGCCCCGAACTGAACAGCCGGGAACCACTGCCGGCGCCGGAACGTAGACACTCCGTAGCGAGTAACTCAAACGTGACCCGGCGTCATGCGGTAGTTGTTGACGCTCAGGGTTAGACTCCCCGGTGGCCTGACCTCCAGGCCGTTCCGCTGCGACCTGCGCGCTCCTGCAGAGCGTGCCGGACGCCCGTACACCCGACCCGACGAAGGATTCTGAGACCCGATGCAACTCCTCGCCGTACCGATGGCCTCCTCCGGTGGTGGCGGCCTCACGCTGCTGCTGCCGCTGATCCTGATCGTCGGAATGATCTGGTTCATGAGCCGCACGCAGAAGAAGCAGCGCCAGCGCCAGGCGGACACCGTCGCCAAGCTGTCGCCCGGCACCAAGGTGATCACCACCAGCGGCCTGGTCGGCATCGTCGAGGAGACGGACGACGACTACGTCACGCTGGAGATCTCCGAGGGCGTGCTGGTGCAGGTCGTGAAGGCCGCGGTCGGCCGGGTGATCCCGGAGGAGGACGCCGCCGACGACGACACCGCCGCCGCGGACGAGGCGATCACTCCGGAGAAGGTCGACGTACCGGACGCCGGCGGTGAGAAGGCCGACGGCAGGGTGCAGGACACGCCGAAGCTGCCGCCGACGCACACCGAGAACTGATTTCCGTCCCAACGGCCTGCGGCGCGTCGTACCGCGTCCTGTGAAAGATCCAGTGACGGTACGGCGCGCCCGGAAGCACAAAGGTTGAATCTGACGTGGCAACTTCGACTTCCCGCCCCGGGCGGAGCCTGATCACCCTGCTGGTGGTCATCGTTCTGTTGTTCGGGATCATGGCGCTGACCAGGACCTGGAAGCCCAAACTCGGTCTGGACCTGCGCGGTGGCACCACGATCACGCTGACCGCCAAGACGATCGACGGCACCGGCAAGGTCACCGCGGACCAGTTGAACGAGGCGAAGAACATCATCGGCCAGCGGGTCAACGGCGCCGGTGTTGCGGAGTCCGACATCACCACCTCCGGGTCGAACATCATCAACGTCGCCGTCCCGGGTGCCACGAAGGAATCCCTGGTGTCGCAGGTCGGCCAGACCGCCCTGCTGTACTTCCGGATCGTGTACAGCGCGCAGTCGCTCGCGCCGGCTCCGACGCCGACAACGACGCCGAAGCCCGGCACCACGCCGACGCCGAGCGCGACGCCGAAGCCGAGCACGAAGGTGACGCCGAGCGCCACGATCAAGCCGACCGGTACGCCGAAGGGCCGGGCCTGGACGAGCGCACTGGGTCAGGCCACCCCGACGCCGACGCCGAAGGCGAGTACGACGCCCAAGCCGAGTACGCCGCCCGCGACGCCGTCGACCCCGGCCGCGAGCACCGATCCGTTGAAGTACACGCCGGACGCCGCCACCCAGGCGCGGTTCGCGGCCTTCAAGTGCGCGGACAAGGACAAGCAGTCCGACGACCCGAAGCAGCCGCTGTTCTCCTGCGACAAGAGCGGGCAGAACAAGTACCTTCTCGGCCCGGCGATCATGGCGGGCACCGACCTGTCGGACGCCTCGGCCGGCATCCCGCAGAACGGTCTGCAGTGGCAGGTCAACCTGAAGTTCACCGGTCCGGGCGGCGACAAGTTCCTCAAGGCCACCACGGCGATCTCGCAGCGCGGCCAGGGCAACAACCTGTTCGCGATCGTCCTGGACGGCGTGACCATCTCGACCCCGAGCGTCGACAACCCGATCCCGGGCGGTCAGGCGCAGATCACCGGTACCTTCACCGAGTCCGACGCCCGCGACCTGGCGAACGTGCTGAAGTACGGCTCGCTGCCGGTCAAGTTCGAGATCTCCTCGGTCGACACGGTGTCGCCGCAGCTCGGTGGTGACCAGCTCTCGGCCGGCATCTGGGCCGGTATCGCCGGTCTGGCGCTCGTCGTGATCTTCTGCTTCCTGTACTACCGCGGCCTCGGCCTTGTCGTGGTGCTGTCGCTGCTCGCGGCCGGCCTCCTCACCGGCAGCCTGGTGATACTGCTCGGCAAGGCGATCGGGTTCACGCTGACCCTGGCCGGTATCGCCGGTCTGATCGTCGCGGTCGGTATCACCGCGGACTCGTTCATCATCTACTTCGAACGACTCCGCGACGAGGTCCGTGAAGGCCGCAGCCTGCGGTCGTCGGTGGAGACCGGCTGGGCGCGGGCGAAGCACACGATCATCGCGGCCGACTCGATCTCGCTGCTGGCCGCGATCGTGCTGTACGTGCTCGCGATCGGCAGCGTCCGCGGCTTCGCGTTCACCCTCGGCCTGACCACGCTGATCGACCTGGTCGTGGTCTTCCTGTTCACGAAGCCGGTCGTCACGTTGCTGGCCCGGACCGACTTCTTCGGCCACGGGCACAAGCTGTCCGGCCTGGATCCGGAGCATCTCGGCGTCGAGCGACTACCCGGACAGACGAAACCGTCGGCCCGGCCGCGTCGGACGCCGTCGTCGCGCAAGCCGGTCGGAGGGGAGGTCTGATGTCGAAGCTCGGACAGATCGGTGCGAGGCTGCACCGCGGCGAGGTTTCGTACGACTTCATCGGCCACCGCAAGTTCTGGTTCAGCCTCTCGGCGGTGCTGGTCATCGTCTCGCTGGCGGGCCTGTTCGCCCGCGGTCTGGCGCTCGGTATCGAGTTCCGCGGCGGTGTCGAGTACGAGGCGAACGTCAAGGTCACCAACAGCACGGTCGACGACTTCACCAACACCGTGAAGGCCACCAACGCCAAGGGCCTCGGCGACCCGGTCGTCACCACGATCAACAACCAGAAGGTCCGGGTCCAGACCAAGCCGCTCGACCAGACCGACATCGGCCGGGTTCGGGACGCGATCGGCAAGGAGGCCGGGATCCCGGCCGAGCAGGTCACGTCGCAGCAGATCGGCGCCTCCTGGGGCAAGCAGATCGCCGACAAGGCGGTCCTGGCGCTGATCGTGTTCCTGGTCCTGGTGTTCGCGGTGATCTGGCTGTACTTCCGCGAGGCGAAGGCGTCGGCGGCGGCGATCATCGCGCTGGTGCACGACGTCACGATCACGGTCGGCGTGTATGCGCTGGTCGGTTTCGACGTCACGCCGGCGACGGTCATCGGCGTACTGACGATCCTCGGTTACTCGCTGTACGACACGGTCGTCGTGTACGACAAGGTCCGCGAGAACACCCGGGGGATCACCGGGTCGAACCGGTTCACGTACTCGGACGCGACCAACCTGGCGGTCAACCAGACCGTGGTCCGGTCGATCAACACCACGGTCACCGCACTGCTGCCGGTCGGCGCGATCCTGGTCGTCGGCACCGTTGTGCTCGGCACCGGTCCGCTGAAGGACCTGTCGCTGGCGCTGTTCGTCGGTATCGCGATCGGCGCGTACTCGTCGATCTTCATCGCCCCGTCGTTGCTCGCGGTCTTCAAGGAGCGGGAGCCCGCGATGCAGGCGCTGAGCAAGCGCGTCGCGGCGAAGAAGGTCCAGGCTGCGAAGGCGGCTGCGGCTCCGGCCGAGCCTGCGACCGCCGGTGCGCCGGCGGACGCGGCGGCACGTTCGGTCGTCCAGGACGCGCCGCGGAAGGCGGACCGGGCGACCGGTTCCGCGCCGGCGGCGTCGACCCGGCCGATGAAGGCGGCGGCCGCCGGGCGTCCGCAGCCGACCCGCAAGCCGCGCTCGAAGCGCGGTAAGTGATGCGCTCACTGGAGCAGGTGCTCGCGGACGGTGTCCGCGACATCCCGGACTACCCGCAGCCCGGGGTGGTGTTCAAGGACATCACCCCGCTGCTGGCCGACCACACCGGTTTCGGCCAGGTGGTGGAGGCGCTGGCCGCGGCCGGCACCGACGACGACGGCAGGCCGGTGGTCGACAAGGTGGTCGGGATCGAGGCGCGCGGGTTCATCCTCGCCGCCCCGGTCGCGCTCGCCCTCGGCGCCGGGTTCGTCCCGGTCCGGAAGAAGGGCAAGCTGCCGGCCCCGACGTACGAGGAGTCGTACGCGCTGGAGTACGGCGAGGCGACCATCGAGGTGCACCAGGACGCGTTCGCGCCGGGGGACCGGGTGCTGGTCATCGACGACGTACTCGCGACCGGCGGGACCGTCGAGGCGTGCCTGCGGCTGATCCGCCGCTGCGGCGCGGAGGTCGTCGGTACGGCGGTGCTGCTGGAGTTGTCGTTCCTGCCGGGCCGCAAGCGTCTCGAGGGCGAGCAGGTCAGCGCACTGCTGACGGTGTAATAACCGATACACTCTCCGCAGCCGTCGGGTGACCCGGCGTGTTGTCCACAGGCGGGTCCGCCTGGTTGGACGAAGGCCTCTAGACTGGTGGCCTGTCGGCGGAGGGACACAAACGTGGGCGAAGACCCGGCGATGACATCTGCGGTGCCGAACGCCGTACCGCAGGAGCCCCCGCGCGCGCCGTCACCGGTGCGGCCGGCTCCGGCGTCACCGCCGCCTGCCACCCAGCCGCCGCGGATCGCGCCGGCCCGGGTCCGGGCCCGGCTCGCCCGCCTCGGCGGCACCCGGCACCCGAACCGGGCACCGATGCTCGAGCCGCTGTTCCGGGTGGTCCGCGCGACCCACCCGAAGGCCGACCTCGCGATGATCGAGCGCGCCTACCGGACCGCGGAGAAGTACCACACCGGCCAGATGCGGAAGAGCGGCGACGCGTACATCACGCATCCGCTCGCGGTCGCGACCATCCTCGCCGAGCTCGGTATGACCGCGACCACGCTGTGCGCCGCGCTGCTGCACGACACCGTCGAGGACACGCCGTACACGGTGGAGGACCTGACCCGCGACTTCGGCGAAGAGATCGCCATGCTCGTCGACGGCGTCACCAAGCTCGACAAGGTGCGGTACGGCGAGTCCGCGCAGGCCGAGACGATCCGCAAGATGGTCGTCGCGATGTCCAAGGACATCCGGGTGCTGGTGATCAAGCTGTCCGACCGGCTGCACAACATGCGGACGCTCGGGTCGCTGCGCCAGGAGAAGCAGGAGCGGATCGCCCGCGAGACGCTGGAGATCTACGCCCCGCTGGCGCACCGCCTCGGTATGAACACGATCAAGTGGGAGCTCGAGGACCTGGCGTTCTCGACCCTGCACCCGAAGGTGTACGACGAGATCGTCCGGCTGGTCGCCGAGCGGGCGCCGTCCCGCGACGAGTACCTGGCGACGGTGATCGACCAGGTGCACGAGGACCTGCGCTCGGCCAAGGTGAAGGCCACCGTCACCGGCCGGCCGAAGCACTACTACTCGATCTACCAGAAGATGATCGTCCGTGGTCGCGAGTTCGGCGACATCTACGACCTGGTCGGCATCCGGGTCCTGGTCGACTCGGTCCGGGACTGCTACGCCGCCCTCGGCATCATGCACGCGCGCTGGAACCCGGTCCCCGGCCGGTTCAAGGACTACATCGCGATGCCGAAGTTCAACATGTACCAGTCGCTGCACACCACGGTGATCGGCCCGCAGGGCAAGCCGGTGGAGCTGCAGATCCGGTCGTTCTCGATGCACCGGCGCGCGGAGTACGGCATCGCCGCGCACTGGAAGTACAAGGAGGACCCGAGCTCCGCGGTGCCGGCCACGACGAGCGCCGAGATCGGCGGGCCGAACGACATGCCCTGGGTGCGGCAGCTCGTCGACTGGCAGCGCGAGACGTCGGACCCGTCGGAGTTCCTGGACTCGCTGCGCTTCGAGATCAACAACGCCGAGGTGTATGTCTTCACCCCGCGAGGTGACGTGATGTCGCTGCCGACCGGGTCGTCGCCGGTCGACTTTGCCTATGCCGTGCACACCGAGGTCGGGCACCGCTGTATCGGTGCTCGCGTCAACGGCCGGCTGGTGCCGCTGGAGAGCACGCTGGAGAACGGCGACGTCGTCGAGGTCTTCACCTCGAAGGCGCAGGGCGCCGGGCCGTCGCGCGACTGGCTGACGTTCGTCAAGAGCCCGCGCGCGCGGAACAAGATCAAGCACTGGTTCTCCAAGGAGCGCCGCGACGAGGCGATCGAGCAGGGCAAGGACGCGATCGCGAAGCAGCTCCGCAAGGAGGGCCTGCCGCTGCAGCGCCTGCTGTCCCACGAGACCCTGACTGCGGTCGCCAACTCCCTGCGGTATCCGGACGTCACCGGGCTGTACGCCGCCGTCGGCGAGCAGCACGTCAGCGCACAGGCCGTCGTACGGCGGCTGATCGAGACGTACGGCGGGGAGGAGGGCGCGGCCGAGGACCTGTCCGAGGGCGTCCGGCTCCCGGCGAGCCGCGAGCGGCGCAAGCGGACGGCCCGTGGCGACGCGGGTGTCATCGTCAAGGGCGCCACCGACGTGCTGTCGAAGCTGGCGCGCTGCTGTACGCCGGTGCCGGGCGACGAGATCATCGGCTGGGTTACGCGTGGTGCGGGCGTCTCGGTGCACCGTGCCGACTGCGCGAACGTGGAGAACCTGCAGACCCAGCCCGAGCGGATCGTCGAGGTCGAATGGGCCCCGACCGCCCAGTCCGTGTTCCTGGTCGCGATCCAGGTCGAGGCCCTGGACCGTGCCCGCCTGCTGTCGGACATCACCCGGGTGCTGTCCGACTACCACGTGAACATCCTGTCCGCGGCGCTGACCACCACCCGCGACCGGATCGCCAAGTCCCGCTTCACCTTCGAAATGGGCGACCCGACGCACCTCGGTCACGTGCTGAAGGCGGTCAGATCGGTCGAGGGCGTCTTCGACGTCTACCGCGTCACGCAGTAGTTCCCGCCTGCGCGGTTTGTGGGGGCGGGGACACTGCGACTATGAGACGCCGTGTATTTCTGATCGCGGGTGCTGGGCTGCTGGCGGGGTGCAGCGATTCGTCGGCCCAGAACCACCCGAGTCCGTCTCCCTCGTCCACCGCTCCGCCGTCCAGCGCTGTGCCGTTGACCGCGTCGCCGTCCACCGCGTCGCCGTCTCCTACGTCTCCGGTTCGGACGCCGACGCCTATTGCTACGCCTACGCCTAGGGTTGCGCTGCCGGCGGTGCGCGCCTGGGTGCCCGGGCCGGGGGAGATCGAGCCTCAGGTGAAGCGGGCGGCTGTCGCGGCGGTGGTGAAGCTGTTGCAGCCGACCGATACGCGGGCGGTGATCGAGGTGATCGACGCGCAGTACGGCGGCATCTTGAGCGACTCGGCGAGCGTGCTGGTGCCTTGCCGGGTGTACTCGATGAGAGCGAACCGTTTGATCACTGGCGGTACTACGGTCGACGTACGGCTGAGCAAATCGGCGCAGGGGAAGTGGCGGGTGACTGCGACCCACCCGGCGCAGCCCGGGGCGCCGGTTGCGGGTCTTTCGAGTGCGGCGCGGCAGGTGCTGGCCAGTCAGCAGATCACGTTGCCGCCGGCATCCGCTGCGGATATCCGGTCGGGGCAGGTGCACGACAGCGTGCTGACGACGATGCTCGAGCTGGCGAAGACGTACCGGATCGGCATCAGCGTGATCCGCTCCGGCCATCCGCTGGATGTCTTCGGCACCAATCGGCCCAGCGATCACCCGCGGGGACGGGCGTTCGACACCTGGCAGATCAACGGCCACGCGGTCGTGTCCCCGTCCACGCCGCAGTCACTCGTCACGTCGTACATGCGTGCCGCCGACTCCCTCGGCTCGTACAACGTTGGCGGTCCCTATCAACTCTCCGGCGCGGCGTTCTTCTCCGACAACACCCACCACGACCACGTCCACGCCGGCTTCCGTAGCTAATCCCACTCCCAGGCGATCCCGACCGTGCCCGGAGCCGCGGACGGCTCGATGACGTGGACGCGGGCGTCGGGGGTGAGCATCAGTTCGCGGTGGACGAGGTTGGGGCCGAGAGTGTGGCCGCGGCGGATCTCGTACACGCGGACCGGTAGCGCGGACCGGTCGAACTGGACCTCCAGCACGTAGTGCGTCCCGCCCCACTCGCTGAACCGCTGGTAGTCCGTGGCCGGCAGCCCGTTGCGGTCATCGATCTCGTACCGTACGACGGCGGTCTCGCCGACCGCGAGCACCCGGTCGAGCAGCAGTTCGCCGAGCAACGCACCCGCCTCGGGGGAGCGGGCGATCCGGCCGGTGCGGCAGCCGCTCAGCGCGCGGAGTGCGAGCCGTTCGGCGTCGCACCCGGGCTCACCCTGGTGCGCGATGATCAACCGATCGACCGGCTGTACGGCGACCACGCTCTGGCAGACTCGCCGCGTCTGCGCGTTCCGCTCCGCTCCGACCTGTACCTCTTCGAGCACCGTGACGTTGCGCAACCGCCCGTGGGCGTCCCGGCGGAGCCGGTCGAGCAGCCGGGTCAGGGTCTCCGCGTAGTCCACCACGGCGTACGGCTGAGTGTCCGGCTCGGTGCGCGGCGGCGGGATGCGTACGGTCAGCCAGCCCGGCGGCACCTCCAAGAGCTCCTCCAGCGCCGTCACGGTCGCCAGCGAGTCCTCCCGCGGGACCCGGCGCCCGCTCTGCCAGGTGCTGAGCGTGGCCACGCCGACGTGCAGGCCGCGGTCCGCGAGGTGCGTGCGGATCCTGTTCAGGGCCAGGCCGCGACGGGCGATCGCCTGCCGGAGCGCGTCCGCGAACGACGCCTCAGGAGTCACTGCAGGGACCGATGCTTGGACGGATTTCATCATGGGCCCTCCCTGGCGGAAGTGTAAACGTTCACACCACCGTCCGGCACTGGCCAGTCACACACTGTTCACGCGAGCGTGCCGTTCACACCGCCGTACGGGCGTTCGCCGAACGCTTGCCGCACCGCCGCCGCCTCCTGACGATGGACTCCGCCCATCACGCACGCAGTACCTCGCGAAGGAGGACACATGCGCAGGCTCCGCCCCAGCCGCTCCTGGTCGTTGCTTCTGGCCACGATCCTCGGGCTCGTCATGCTGGCACCGCTCGCACCGCCGGCCACCGCCGCCCCGTCCAGCTACTACCTGAACGTCACCGGCCAGTCCCAGCAGAAGTCGAACTGGTGCTGGGCGGCGAGTGGCAACAGCATCGCCGCGTTCTACGGCTACGCGTACAGCCAGAACCAGTTCTGCAACCTCGCCTTCGGCTACTCGACGAACGGCACCTGCCCGAACAACCAGGCCACCCTCGGCAACGACCAGACCGCGTTCCGGGCGATCGGGATCAGCACCGGCAGCTACGTCTCCGGAACGCTCGCCTTCGGCACCCTCGTCACCGAGGTCGCCGCCGGCCGCCCGGTGATGACGCGGATCGGCTGGACCTCGGGCGGCGGTCACATGATGGACATCATCGGCTACGACTCCTCGGACTCGACGATCGAGTACTACGACCCGTGGCCGGACGACCAGCGGTACAACTACTCGACGTACAGCTGGTACCAGTCCAACTCGCAGTTCACCTGGACCCACTCCCTGTACCGGATCGGAGCCTGACATGCGCGGCCCGAAGAACGTCCTGCTCCGCGGCGCCGCCGTACTCGCCGCCGGCCTCGGTTTCGCCGTCGCCGGTGCCGGTCTCGCGGGCGCTGCCGGTCCGCAGCCGGTGGCGCCGAACGAGTTGTCCAAGGCAACTACCGCGGCGCGGTCGGCGACCGCTCTGAGTCTGCTCGGGAAGGCCGGTGGTACGGCGAAAGCGGCAGCGACGATTGCTCAGGACACGCATCCGATCTACGCCCTGAACGCCGCATTCGTGCGGGACGCGTCGGCGCCGGTTGCCACGTTCTGGTACGCGGCGACGAGCGCCTCCGCGGGTGGCAAGTCGTTGACGGTCTACACGACTCCTGACGGTCATGGCGGATGGCAGGCGGTGAATGTTGCTTCTGGCAACACCGAGTCGCGGATGGTGGCTGCCGCGGGTGGTGCGACGCTCTTCACCGAGCCGCAGCTGGGTGCTTGGTACGCGCTGACGGCGACCCAGGTGCGGCCGCTGAATCCGTCCGCGGTGAAGTCGATCGGGTCCAAGCCGATTGGCATCGCGGCGTACCAGGACCTGGTCTCCCATCGGTACTCCGACAAGCTGCCCGGCTCGCACTACAACGACCTGGGCACCGCGGGCGGGTATGACACCGCCCAATCGTCAACGGCTGCCGTAGCGGTCGCGCAGGCGGCGCCCACCCACGACCTCGTCCTCCCGATCGCGGCGGCGGGCGGAGGGGCTGCTGTAGGACTCGTGCTCCTCGTACGTCGTCGTTCGCGGCTGCCGGAGCACGGCTCCGGCTCGACGATGTCCGGCTCCAGCCGCTGAAGGTTCGGGGCTGAAGCTCCGCCCGGTTCGCCGTACCAGCCCCTCGGTGCGGTGGACCGGGCGGTTGGCACGATGGCGGAATGCCTTTTCCGGACGAGCTGGGTGCCGCCGTTGCCGTCGTCGAGTACGACCCGGGGTGGCCGGCCGAGTTCGCCGCCCTCGCCGAGCGCATTGAGGCTGCGCTCGGCGACCGGGCACTCGCAGTCGACCACACCCGCTTCGCCCTACGCTTCCGCGACTACCTCCGCGCAGACCCAGCCGCCCGCGACGCCTGGGGCGCCTTCAAACAACGCCTGGCCCAGTCGGTCCCCAACCTCACCGACGACGGCCAAATCAAAGCCCCCGCCACCACCCTCCTCATGCGCTCCGCCGAACCCTGGTCCACCCAAACCAACTGGACCGTCGCCTAAATGCACCCGCGTCGTCGAGTCGTGGATATTGGTGGTCAAACACCGCCAGGATCCACGACTCGCGGTTGACGGGGCCAACCAATCGCCACGACTCGGCGTGACCCCGGGCGAGCAGCCTCGCTCCGCGCGACAGCCGGCCGGCAAGAAGGGCTCGGGAGCCGGACCGACGCGTCCGGGTCGCCTCGGCACCACCGTCATCGCGACGATGATCGTGGTCGCCGGCCTGCTGACCCTGCGACGCCGCCCGCCGCCGGGCGTTGGTGGGGGCCGGGGACAGGTACTGGTGACAGGAGACAGGCAATACCAGGTCCTAGCCCACGACAACCTGTCTCACGACCCCGAGTCCGCACGACCATCACCCGCACACCGGACAGACACGACCATCACCCGCACGGCGGACAGAAGAGCCGGGCATGGTGGGTGTTACCAGCGGCGGGGGAGGCGCGGGTGTTGGCAGAGGAAGCTGCCGACGGCTAGTTCTAGGGCTGGGTAGGAGCCCCAGAGGTCGGGGCGGCGGACGGGGATGATGTGCCAGCCGAGGGTGTCGAGTTCGGTGCGGCGGGTTTCGTCTTTCAGTTGTTGTTTGGTGGAGGAGTGCCAGGCGTCACTGTCGTACTCCAGCCCCAGCCGCCGCCCGTCGACCGGCCGCTCCGGGTAACCGACGTCGAGCCAGTAGGTACGACCGTTGCCTGTCACGCGGACCTGCGGTTCGGGGCGGCCGAAGCCGGCGTCGATCAGACGGAGGCGGAGCCAGGACTCGGCGGGGGATGCCGCGCGGCGGTCGGCCCAGCGCAGGATGTCCTGGCCCTGGCGGTAGCCGACGTGCTGTTCGTACGTGGCCGACGCGGCCCGGAGGGCGAACAGGTCGGCCTTACCGGTCCTCAGGAACGCGTCCACCGCGGACAGGGCGAACGGGCGGTGGAGCCGCATCGCGATCTCGACCGCGGTCGCGATCGGGCTGGTGGCGCGTAGGCCGTACACGTCCACCTCGTCGCGCGCCTTGCGCGTCCACTGCGCTTCCATGAGCTCCGCAGGCCCGAGCGCGGTCGTGTCGAGCCCGTGCAGCCACGCGGCGGCCGCGCCACACACCACCGCGTCCGGCGGCGTCAGCAGACGCAGCGCGTCGGCTCGCAGCTGCGGCGAATCAGGAATGCGGACGTCGACGTACACGTCCTTCAGCACCGGGCGAATCTCGCCCAGCCCAAGGAGCCATTTGAGTTTGCGGCCTACTTGGTGGCGGCGGAAGGGGAGGCCGCTCCAGTAGTAGGGGAGGTCAGCGGGGAGCATCGGATCAGGATGACTGAGATCCGTTGTGGGGGTTCGGAGTTGTCCACAGCCTGTTAGCTGAAGTCGGTCAGGGCGTTCTGGGCCTGGGTGAGCCATTCGCGGCGGGCGGCGACGGCTTCGCGGGCCTCGGTGGCCTTGCGGGTGTTGCCCTGGGACTCGAACTTGGCGGCCTGCTTCTCCAGGTCGGTGATCAGCGACTGGAGCTGCTTGACGGTGGCCTCGGCGCGGGCGCGGGCCTCCGGGTTGCTGCGGTTCCAGACCTCGTCCTCGGCGGACTTGACGGCCTGCTCGACGGCGCGCAGGCGGCTGTCGATCGCGCGCATCGAGTCCCGCGGGACCTTGCCGATCTGGTCCCAGCGGTCCAGGTGGTCGCGGAGCTGCTCACGGGCCGTCCGCGCGTCCTCGACCGGCAGGATGCCTTCGATCTCGACGAGCAGTGCTTCCTTGGCCTTGAGGTTCTCCACCTGTTCGGCGTTCTCCTCGGCCTGTACGGCGTCCCGTGCGCCGAAGAACAGGTCCTGCGCGGCCCGGAAGCGCGCCCAGAGCTTGTCGTCGACCTCGCGCGGCGCCGGGCCGGCGGCCTTCCACTGCCGCATCAGGTCCCGGAAGCGGCCGGACGTCAGGCCCCACTCGTTCGAGGATGCGAGCGACTCGGCCTCGGCGGCCAGCCGCTCCTTCACCACGGCGGCCTCCTCCCGCTTGGAGGACAGCTCCGCGAAGTGCTGCTTGCGATGCCGCGTGTACGTCGTCCGTGCCGAGGAGAAGCGGTGCCACAGCTCGTCGTCCGACGACTTGTCCAGCCGGGGGAGGGCCTTCCACTCGTCCAGCAGCTCGCGCAGTCGGGTGACGCCGTGCCGCCAGTCGGTACCGCCCGCGATCGTCTCGGCCTCGGTGGCGATCTTGGTCTTCGCGGACCGCGCCTCTTCGACCTTCGCCGCGCGCTCGGCCTTGCGGCGTTCGCGCTGCTGGGCGACGAGCGGCGCGAGCGCGTCCAACCGGGCCCGCAGGCCGTCCAGGTCGCCGACCGCCTGGGCGTCCTCGAGCGAGCTGCCCACCTTCTTGACCGCGGCGCGTGCGTCGTCCGGCGACACCGTGCCGGCCTGGACACGCTGCTCGAGCAGCTCGACCTCGAACGCCAGCGCGTCGTAGCGGCGGGTGTAGAAGGCGAGCGCCTCCTCGGGGTTGGCGTCCGGCCACTGGCCGACCGACCGTTCACCGTCCTTCGTCCGTACGAAGACCGTTCCGTCCTCGGCTACCCGGCCCCAGTTCTCTCCGGCCACAACTCGCCCCTTCCGGCGGTATGCACTGCGCTCGTGCCCATTCTGGCCAGTCCCCGGTCCAACCGCGCGAACAGGGGCCGCCTGGGCGCGTCGAGCCGCTTCACTCGACGCCTATCCCTGAACAATCACAAACTCCCAGCTCAGGCGCAACGGGGTTGGATCACAATCCGGTTCGATATCAGTAGATCCCGACCGGTAGCCTTGGTGGGTCCCGAACCCTGTTCCAGGAAGGTCTGTCGTGCTCATCGCCGGGTTCCCCGCGGGTGCGTGGGGTACGAACTGCTATGTCGTCGCCACCGGCCAGGGCGCGGAGTGCATCGTCGTCGACCCCGGGATGGACGCGGCCGCGGGCGTCGAGCAGGTCGTCCGGGAGAACAAGCTGAAGCCGGTCGCGGTGCTGCTCACGCACGGTCACATCGACCACATGGCCTCGGTGCTGCCGGTCTGCGGGACGTACGACGCGACCGCCTGGATCCACCCCGACGACCGGCACCTGCTCGCCGATCCGATGGCCGGTGTCAGCCCGGAGACCGCCCGGATGCTGCTCGGCGGCGACCACTCGTTCGCCGAGCCCGACGACGTGTCCGAGCTGAAGGACGGCCAGGGCCTGGAGCTTGCGGGCCTGAGGTTCACCGTCGACCACACCCCCGGCCACACCCGGGGCTCGGTCACGTTCACCACGCCGTACGACGGGCCCCAAGACGTGCCCGCGGTGCTGTTCTCCGGTGACGTGTTGTTCGCCGGGTCGATCGGCCGGACGGATCTGCCAGGCGGCGACCATCCGGCGATGCTGCATACGTTGGCCACCAAGATCCTGCCGATGCGCGACGAGATCGTCGTCCTGCCGGGGCATGGTGGCCAGACCACGATCGGCCGGGAGAAGGCGACCAACCCCTACTTGCAGGACCTGGAGATACCAACACCATGAGCAAGGCCAAATAGATGAAACTCAGTCCACTCAGCGGGTTCCCCGAATTCCTGCCGTCGGACCGGATCGTCGAGCTGCAGTTCCTCGACACGATCCGGGAGACGTTCGAGCTGCACGGGTTCGCGTCGATCGAGACCCGCGCGGTCGAGCCGGTCGAGCGGCTGTCCAACCAGGGCGAGGACGCCGACAAGGAGATCTACGGCGTACGGCGGCTGGCGGCGAACGCGGACGAGGACGCGGCGCTGGGCCTGCACTTCGACCTGACCGTGCCGTTCGCGCGGTACGTGCTGGAGCACAGCGGCAAGCTGGTCTTCCCGTTCCGGCGCTACCAGATCCAGAAGGTGTGGCGCGGCGAGCGGCCGCAGGAGGGCCGGTACCGCGAGTTCACGCAGGCGGACATCGACATCATCGACAGCGGCGAGCTGCCGTTCCACTACGAGGTCGAGCTGCCGCTGGTGATCGCGGACGCGTTCCGCAAGCTGCCGATCCCGCCGTTCCGGATCCAGGTGAACACCCGGCAGATCCCCGAGGGGTTCTACCGCGGCCTCGGGATCGAGGACATCACCGGCACACTCCGGATCGTCGACAAGCTGGACAAGATCGGTCCGGACAAGGTGACCGAGCTGCTCACCGGGGCCGGCCTGTCCGCGGAGACGGCCAAGCAGGTACTGCGGCTCGCCGAGATCTCGAGCACCGACGCGTCGTTCGCCGATCAGGTCCGTGCGCTCGGGGTGCAGCACGAGATCCTGGACGAGGGGCTCGAGCGGCTGTCGCAGATCATGACGGCGGCGAACGAGCACGCTCCGGGGCTGCTGGTCGCCGACCTGAAGATCGCGCGCGGGCTCGACTACTACACGGGCACGGTGTACGAGACCCAGTTGATCGGGGACGAGGGGTACGGGTCGATCTGTTCGGGTGGGCGGTACGACTCGCTCGCGTCCGACGGTAAGACGACGTACCCCGGGGTCGGCATCTCGATCGGGGTGTCGCGGTTGGTGCACCGGCTGATCAGCAAGGGGTTGCTGAGCGCGAATCGCCGTACTCCGACGGCTGTACTGATCGCCCTGAACTCGGAAGACGACCGGGCGGAGGCCATGCGGACCGCGATTCAGTTGCGGGGGCGGGGGATCGCGGTGGAGGTCGCGCCGGCCGCCGCCAAGTTCGGCAAGCAGATCAAGTTCGCCGATCGGCGCGGGATTCCGTTCGTCTGGTTCAGTACCGGGAACGGGCCCGAGGTGAAGGACATCCGCAGCGGCGAGCAGGTCCCGGCCGACGCCGCCACCTGGACCCCGCCCGCAGAAGACCTACGACCAAGTATCAGCACGCAAGAGGAGAACTCGTGATCCGTAACCGTTCCGCAGGTTCGCTGCGCGCATCCGACGCCGGCGAGACCGTGATCCTGGCGGGCTGGGTGGCGCGGCGGCGCGATCACGGCGGCGTGGCGTTCATCGACCTGCGCGACTCGTCCGGGACCGTCCAGGTCGTCATCCGCGACGAGGACGCCGCGCACGGCCTGCGGTCGGAGTTCTGCCTGAAGATCGTCGGCGAGGTGTCGCCGCGCCCGGAGGGCAACGCGAACCCGAACCTGCCGACCGGCGAGATCGAGGTGATCGCGACCGAGGTCGAGGTGCTGAACGAGGCCGCCCCGCTGCCGTTCCCGGTCGAGGAGCACCACGCGACCCCGGTGAACGAGGAGATCCGGCTCAAGTACCGGTACCTCGACCTGCGCCGCCAAGGCCCGGGTGCGGCGATCCGCCTGCGCAGCAAGGTCAACCAGGCCGCCCGAGCGGTGCTGGCCGGCCATGACTTCGTCGAGATCGAGACGCCGACGCTGACCAAGTCGACGCCGGAAGGCGCCCGCGACTTCCTGGTCCCGGCTCGCCTGCAGCCGGGCAGCTGGTACGCGCTGCCGCAGTCGCCGCAGCTGTTCAAGCAGCTGCTGATGGTGGCCGGTATGGAGCGGTACTACCAGATCGCCCGCTGCTACCGCGACGAGGACTTCCGCGCCGACCGGCAGCCGGAGTTCACCCAGCTCGACATCGAGATGAGCTTCGTCGACCAGGACGACGTGATCGCGCTCGCCGAGGAGATCCTGGCCGCGCTCTGGAAGCTCGTCGGGTACGACGTGCAGACGCCGATCCCGCGGATGACCTACGGCGAGGCGATGGCCCGCTTCGGCTCCGACAAGCCGGATCTGCGGATGGGCCTCGAGCTCGTCGAGTGCACGGAGTACTTCAAGAACACCCCGTTCCGGGTCTTCCAGGCGCCGTACGTCGGTGCCGTGGTGATGCCGGGTGGTGCCGACCAGCCTCGCAAGCAGCTGGACGCTTGGCAGGAGTGGGCCAAGCAGCGCGGCGCTCGCGGGCTGGCTTATGTGCTGGTCGGTCAGGACGGCGAGCTGGCCGGGCCGGTCGCGAAGAACCTGTCCGAGGAGGAGCGCGCGGGCCTCGCCGACCACGTCGGTGCGAAGCCGGGTGACTGCATCTTCTTCGCCGCGGGTCCGGTCAAGACGTCGCGGGCGCTGCTCGGCGCGGCCCGGCTGGAGATCGGCCGCCGTGGCGGGCTGATCGACGAGTCGGCGTGGTCGTTCGTGTGGGTCGTGGACGCGCCGCTGTTCGAGCCGGCCGACGAGGCGACCGCCGCTGGTGACGTCGCGGTCGGGTCCGGCGCGTGGACCGCCGTACACCATGCCTTCACGTCGCCGAAGCCGGACTCGATGGAGACGTTCGACACCGATCCAGGTTCGGCGCTGGCGTACGCGTACGACATCGTCTGCAACGGCAACGAGATCGGCGGCGGGTCGATCCGTATCCACCGCGAGGACGTGCAGAAGCGGGTCTTCAAGGTGATGGGCCTGACCGACGAGGAGGCGACCGAGAAGTTCGGCTTCCTGCTCGACGCGTTCAAGTTCGGCGCGCCGCCGCACGGCGGGATCGCGTTCGGCTGGGACCGGATCACCGCCCTGCTCGCCGGCACCGAGTCGATCCGGGACGTGATCGCGTTCCCGAAGTCCGGCGGCGGCTTCGACCCGCTGACCGCGGCGCCGGCCCCGATCACGCCGGAGCAGCGCAAGGAAGCGGGTGTGGACGCGAAACCTGAGAAGGGTTGAGCAATCCCGGGTTTGGGAGGAAACTGGCGGTGTCGTGAAGATGCTCAGTTAGCTTTTCACGGCGACCGCCCTCTCCTACCGCCCCGGGAGTGCTCATGCGTCGTATCCTTCTTGCCCTTCTCGTCGGCTTCGGACTCACCGTCGCTGCGGTGGCCCCGGCGTACGCGACTGTTTTCCAGACGTACGGCAGCGGCGTGAACGTCCGCGCCGACGCCTATCTGTCCTCCGCCGTGGTCCGCACCCTCAACGGGCCGACGCCGATCGACGTCGACTGCCAGAAACACGGCGACCGGGTCAGCAACTCGGACGGGACCAGCGAGTGGTGGGCGCACGTGCCCGCGCTCGGCGGTTACGTGACGCTCGTGTACGTCGCGATCCCCGAGGACAAGCTGCCCGGCGTACCGGAGTGCGGCGTCGACAACCCGCCGCCGGCCGGTGACGTCACGCTCGCCGACGTGCAGGCGATGTTCGGCACCCGGATCGCGAACCCGTCGGTCGTCGAGACCGGCCTCCCGTCGCTCAACCAGGCGATGCGGGACGCGCAGATCAACACGCCGTACCGGAAGGCGGCGTTCCTCGCGACCCTGGTGCACGAGTCGCGGCTGGAGTACAACATCCGCGAGATCGGCGACACCCGGCTGTACGGCGGCCGCGGGTACATCCAGCTGACCGGCGACTTCAACTACGGGCCGGCCGGTCAGTACCTGGGGATCGACCTGCTCGGCAACCCGGACCTCGCGTTGTCGCTGCAGTGGAGCGCGCCGATCGCCCGCTGGTACTGGACCGTTGCCCGGAGCATCAATCCGTACGCCGACAACCTGGACATGGGCCGGGTGAACGCCGCGATCGGGTACCCGGCCGGCGCGGAGGACCAGCGGCGCTGCGACTCGTTCAAGAACGCGCTGCGGTACCTCACCGGCTCGGTCCCGGCCGGTGTCGTCTGCACCCGCCCGGCCGCGCTCAAGGGCGACACGAGCGAACTCACCCGCACCCAGTTCGACACCCTCGCCAAGCAGGGCGGCGGCCTCGGCTGACCGATGGCGGCCGGACCCGCGCACGGGGGTCCGGCCGCGCTTCAGCTGAGCTGGGCGCGGACCCACATCCTGTCGGGGGAGAGGTAGCCGGTGCGGTGCAGGCCGGCCTCGGCGAGCTGGGTCGCGAGTTCGTCCTCGGAGAGGTACTTGGTGACGATGCGCTGGGACCAGGAGCGGCCGTGGACGATGTGGGTCAGGGTCGCGGCCTGGGCACCGCCGGGAAGGTCCTCGACATCGGCGATCACCAGTTTGCGGCGGTCGTCCTCCAGTACGGCGGGAGCGTGGCGGGCGATCTCCTGCTGGAGGACGACCGACCCGCCGGGGCGGACGTGGTGCGCGCAGGTCCGCAGCAGGCGGAGGCGTTCGGCGTCGTCGGCGACGTTGACCAGGAACGACATCATCAGCACGACGTCGAACCGCCGGTCCAGGCGCAGTTCGTCGATCGTCGAGCAGACCGTCTCGGTTTCGGTCACCCGCGCGACCATCTCCGGCGACTCGTCGACCGCGACCACCTGATGGCCGCGGGCGAGCAGCGGGCGGGTGATCCGCCCGGTGCCGCAGCCGAGCTCGAGGATGCTGCTCCGCGGCGCGATCGCGGCGTCGATCAGCTCGTCCTCGCCGTGCGCCGGCGTGACCTCGTACAGCTCGACCGCACTGCCGTCCCGCGTGTGCGCCCCCGGCCCGGTACCGCCCTGTCCGACTCTCATACGCCCGATGCTCCGGTCGCCCGCCGGAGCGCCGCCAGTCTTTCGGTACGAACCGAAAGTACCTAAGCTTTCCCGGTGAGCGTCGTACCGGCTGAGCTGTTGCCGGACAACTTCGGAAACTGGCTGGTCCTCGTCGAGCAGCGTGCGTTCTCCGCGGAGGACTTCTCCTGAGATGCTGACCGGATGGACATCACGGTCGACCCGGTTGGACTGACGCCGCCGTACGAGCAGGTGCGCTCCCAGCTCGAGGCGCTGATCCGCGCCGGCGAGCTGGCCCGCGGGACCCGTCTGCCCACTGTCCGGCAGCTGTCGCTGGACCTCGGGCTGGCGGTCAACACGGTGGCCCGCGCGTACAAGGAACTGGAGGCCGATCAGCTGGTGGAGACGCGCGGCCGCAACGGCACGTTCGTGCTCGCGTCCCGCAGCCAGATCAACGACGCGGCAACCCGCGCGGCCGCCGTCAAGCTGGCTCAGGCCGCCCGCGAGGCCGGCCTGTCGTTCGCCGAGGCCACAGAGATCCTTCAGCGCGCCTGGTAACTGACGCGCGGGACGGCGATGACGTCGCCACCGTCCTGCGAGATTACGTGTGCAGGCCGGCCTGCTCCAGCTCGGTTTGTAGTGCCTCCGGGTGCAGGTGGCGGCGGTGTGGGAGGTACCAGGTGCCGTCGAGCTGTACGGCGTCAGCTGTCGGCTCGGGGGTTTCCTGGTAGCAGATGCCGGTGCGGGCGTCGTACCGGAAACCGTTCTCGTAGACGCGCTCCGGGTTGTACACGGCCGTCGACAGGACGTAGTAGCCGTTCAGGCGGTCGCGTACGGCGGCGAGGACCTTGGCTCGGTCGGTGTCGGTGACGATCGACTGCAGGCAGTAGCTGTCCAGCACCACGTCGTACCGCTTGCTCCCAGACGGCAGCGCGCACACGTCCTGCACGCTGAAGTTGACCTGCACGCCCCGCTCTCGCGCGAATCGCCGTGCCAGCTCGATCGCCTCCGGGATCAGGTCGATCGCGTCGACCCGAAACCCCCGCTCCGCCAGGAAACAAGCCGCCGGTCCCGTTCCACACCCGTACTCCAGCACCTCGCCCGCAGTTGGCAGGCGGTCGAGAACGCTTTCGAGGAACGCGCGGTTCGGGAAGTCGTCGAATGTCCAGCGCTCGCCGTGCAGGTCGTTCCACTGCGTCAGGCCTTCCCGTTGGAGCTGTTGGTAGGCCGCCTGATGCTCTGCGTAGTAGTACCTCACGCGGCCTACTATGGCTGGCTGTTGTACGCCTGTGCACATGGGTTTTGGAGGGACGGGTATGGACGACGAGATCGAGCGGATCAAGGCGGAGGTGGAGGACGCGGCGTCCGATCCGGCCGCTCAGCAGGAGTGGATCCGGCAGTCCAACCTGATGTACGGCGGACTCGGCGCCGCCGGGCTCGTGGTGGTGCAGCCGTTCCTGACCGTGAAGCCGCTCGACCTGACCGCCACGATCTGCGTGGTCGCGTTCGCCGTCTCGATCCCGCTGCTGGCGGCGCTCCTCGTCCTGAACCTGCAGGAGGAGTACCGCCGCCGCGTGACCAGGTCGCGGCTCGTCTCCTTCGCCAAGGCGATCGCCCAGGGATCGGCCTTCGTCGGGGTCACGGCGGCGTTCTGGCACATCTCGATGATCGCGGGGATCGTCTTCGTCCTGGTCGCGTTCTTCGCGGTCGGCGTTCATTCCTCCGGGTACATGCAGCTCGAGTACGACGGGACGTTCCGGTCGAGGTTCCCGCGCCGCAAACCCTGACCCCTGTATCACCGTGGCCGGCCCGGGCTCCGCCTTGGTAGGGGGTGTTCGTTGGGGGCGCCGCTGCGTAAGGGGGAGTGATGGCTGACAGCATGACTGTGCTGCGGAAGGCAGGGCCGCCGGGGGTGAAGCGGAACATCGCGGTGCTGGGGGACGGGTTCACCGCGGTCGATCAGGTCGCGTACAACAACTGGGTGCAGACGACGCTGATCGACGGCGTCTTCGGGCACGACTACTACAGTGAGGACGCGTCGGGGTACAACATCTACCGGGTGAACCTGGACTCCGTCGATTCCGGAGTCAGCACCCGGACGTACGACGAGCACGGCACGCCGACCGACCCGTCGGACGACACGATCGCCTCGCAGACGATCCACGACACCGCGCTCGGGATGATCTTCAGCGGCTCCTGGGCGCACTGCTGGCTCGAGTACGGGACGGACACCGAGGCCCGGATCCAGGCCGCCCTGAACAAGTGGGTGCCGGACTGGAACGAGCTGCTCGTCGTACTCAACAATCCGAGCTACGGCGGCTGCGGGGGCGGCGGCCGGGCGCACGTGCCGATGGGCGTGAACTGGACCGTCATCGCGCACGAGTTCGGCCACGGAATCGGCGGCTTCGCGGACGAGTACTCGGCCGGCGGCGCGTACACCGGCGGCGAGCAGGGCTGGATCAACCTGACCACGATCACCGACCGCGCCACCACGAAGTGGGCGAACCTGATCGCGCCGAGCACCCCGCTGCCGACCGGGACCGGGTCGGCCGCGAACTACAACAACGGCCCGCGCCCGACCGACTGGAACAGCAACACCGACGTCGGCCTGTTCGAGGGCGGCGGTACGAACAACACGGGCATCTACCGCCCCGTCGAGAACTGCCGGATGAACAGCAACACACCGGAGTACTGCCCGGTCTGCTACACGTCGATCAAGACCGCCCGCGACCACGAGACCGAGCACACGTTCCGGAACGCGTACGACGGCCGCTTCTACGGCACCGGCCGCAGCGATCTGCTGCTGCACCACGGCACGTCGATCCAGCTGTTCCGCGCCGACGGGACCGCGCTCGAGCACAGCTTCAGCGCCGTCGAACGGGTCCCGGGATCGTGGCAGTTCATGCCGAACGACCAGGTGTACGTCGGCGACTTCGACGGCGACGGCACCGACGAGGTGGCGATCTTCAATGGCGTCGACTGGGTGATGCCGTACCTCGGCCTGCTGAAGTCCGACGGCGCCGGCGGCCTCCGGCTGGTCGCGCGCTACGACGGCGACATCCGCGGCTGGGGCGGTTTCGCGGCCCACGACCGCTTCCTGGTCGCCGACCTGAACGGCGACGGCCGCGACGACCTGGTGGTGGTGAACACCGACGACTGGTCGATGCCGTACGTCGGCCTGCTGCGCTCGACCGGCAACGGGTTCTGGGTCAGCCGGCGCTACGACGGCGATATCCCCGGCTGGGGCGGACTCGCCCGGCACGACGAGTTCTTCGTCGGTGACCTGACCGGCAACGGCAGCGACGACCTGGTGATCTTCAACGGCGACGACTGGTCGATGGCGTACGTCGGCCTGTTCAGCGCGAGCGCGTCCGGGTACTCGATGACCCACCGGTACGACGGCGACATCCCGGGCTGGGGCGGGCTGGCGCAGCACGACCAGCTGATCCTCGGCGACTTCGACGGCGACGGCAAGAGCGACGTGTTCGTGTTCAACGGCGTCGACTGGTCGATGGCGTACCTCGGCCTGTTCCGGTCCACCGGGTCCGGTCTGGCGTACGTGCACCGGCACGACGGCGACGTACCGGGGTGGGACGGGCTGGCGCGGCACGACCAGTTCTTCGCCGCGGACATCGACGGGACCGGGCGCTGCGACCTGTGGGCGTGGAACGACCAGGACTGGTCGACGGAGTACCTCGGCCGGATGCTCAGCTCGGGGACGGAACTGAAGGCCGACTACGTCGGCGACTGGGTGGGGGAGTGGAACCTCGGCGCGGCCGACCGGTTCGAGCCGGCCCGGATGACCGGGCGCAGCGGACAACCGCAGCTGTACGTCCACAACACCGACTGGTTCGGCGTCATCAACGGGCGCCGGGGGATCGTGCTCGATCGCATCTACTACCGCTGGATCCACAACTACCGCCACGGCCGGAACTGGTAAGGAGGCCGACAATGAAACAACCCAAAGGCACACAGACGGAACGGCCGGCATCGCGCGATCGCCGTCCGACCAAGAGTCCGGCCGGAGAGACGCGGCGCCAGCACGTCGCCGTACCGCCGCACGCAGGACCCACCAAGGGCGACCCTGCTCGACCCGATCCGACCCGCGCGGTGAAACCCGCGTTCAACCGGGAGGCGGCGAGCCGTGAGTCGGCGGAGCAGCAGCCGTCGGGTGGATACCCGGACCAGCAGGCTGCGCGCACCCGCCGTACCGGCGCTCCGGACGAGCAGTACGTCCGGCTCCGGATCCGGGTCCGGGGCGACCGTCTGACGGTCGTCGACAGCCACCTGGTCGACGGCCCGCTGGCCCAGTCGACGACGTTCCACGGGGCGGACGCGTACGAGGTCACGTACCACGACCGCCTGCTGCACGCGGGCACCGTCGCGGATCCGAACACGCAACGCTCGTTCCCGGTCCCCGACGGCCCCGAGGGCCACCACGTCACGCCCCGGGAGATCTACGAGTTCACCGCCCGTATTCCGGCGGCCGACGTCACTGCGGAATCCCGTACCGGCATCCAGGTCCGCCTGCACCACATCGACGAACCGACCAGCACCGTGCACCTGGGAGCCGCCCCGCTCGCAGCCCAGTTCGAGGGCCGCATGACACCGGTCGCCGAACTCGTAGGCCTTCCCGAATCCGCGCTCCCCGAGGCCATCGAAGCCCGCGGCGCCCGCACCGGCACCGGCCGCTAGGAACACCCAGTGGTATCCGGGGACAAGCAATGGCCTGTCCCCGGACACCATCGCCTGTGTCCGGTCGCGGCGGAAACGATTCCAACCGAGCTATGTACACGCTCTCGTGGGGTTGCTACATTCCCGGCAGATTTGACATCGATGTCAACCTCAGGGAGTGGTCGCGATGGTTTCGAGACGTGCGTTCCTGGCGGGTAGTGGCGCGGTGACGGCGGGGCTCGTCCAGCCCTTCGGATTGACCGCAGAAGCCGCAGTTTCATCGACGTCCGGCAGCCCCGCTCGGCTGCTGCCGGTGTTCAACCGCCCACGACACCTGGACTACGCCGACGTCAGCAAGCTCAGTGGGGAAGATCAGACCCTGCTGACAACGTTGCAAGGCGTCGTCAACCGTACCGAGCCGGAGTTGTACTTCATCTACGACACCGGGACCGCGAGCGTGCCGGACGCCAAGTGGCTGTCCGACATGCGCTTGCCGAAGAAGCTGTACAAGAACCCGCTGGACCTGGTCGCGAAGTACCGGAGCCGGGTCCGGGGCGCGATCGTGTACGACGACGCCGTACCGGACTCGCTGAACGTCGCCACGACGCTCGCCGGGCTGGAGAACTCCGTGGTCGCGAACGCGGACCAGGCGAAGGCGTACGGCCTGAAGATCGTGAAGGACCTGCGCGGGATGTTCGACAACGACCGGGTGAAGACGTACCGGTGGCAGCTCGACAACCTGTTCCCGCGGGTCAGCAAGCAGTTGCTCGCCGGCCTCCCGCCGACCAGGGTGGTCGACGTCGAGGGCGTGCAGTGGCTGGAGATCGCCCGCGAGACGCGGCAGATCCGCGACTCGTCGAACCGCGGTACCTACAACCTGGACGTCTCCGCCAAGCTCGGGAAGGAGGCCGTGTACGTCCGGTTCGGGGACTCGTTCACCGACGACGGCTGGGGTGCCTCGGTCCGGCACGTGGTGGTGACCGCGAACGGCACCGAGTTCGCCCGGTTCGAGCCGAATTCGCCGGAGGAGGCGCCGTACCTGTTCGACGGTTCGCACTCCTCGATCGGTGGCGAGGCCAACAGGTTCGCGGACGGCGGCAACTACTGGATCTACCGCTTCGCGCCACCGGCCGGTACGACGTCCCTCGTCGTCACGGTCGAGATGTGGAACCAGTACCTGGTCAGCGCCACCGACACGTCGCCGACCCGCGTCGAGCCGTTCCCGTACTTCCGCGACTACGTGGTCGCCACCAAGGCCCTGGTGAGCTGGCTACCACCCGGTGGCGCGACGGGCGACCTGCTGATCGAGCACTACGCGAAGTGGCCGACGCTGGCGCCGTACATGGGCTGGTTCGCGAACGACGTCTCCGGTGAGTGGGACGGTGTCGACCTGGCGTCGAAGGGCGGCTCGCCGGTGGTCGCGGCCGACTTCTACATGAACGGCACGGTGCACGCCGGCCTCGCCTCGCCGATCTCCGACAAGCCGCGTGCGCCCCGGCGGATCAGCAAGTCGCAGAACAAGGTCTACCTGACGCTGACGTTCGGCGAGGGCGACAACATCCAGTACTGCCAGCGCCGGCTGCGGGAGATCTGGGACGACCCGAAGCGCGGCGAAGTACCGACCAACTGGACGATCGACCCGCTGCTGGTCGAGACCGGTCCGAACATCTACAGCTACTTCCAGCGAACCGCGACCGCCAACGACCTGCTGGTCTGCGGACCGTCCGGCGCGGGCTACACCTATCCGGCGTCGTGGAAGCCCGACGAGCTCACGCAGTACCTGAAGATGTCGGGCTCCTTCATGCGACGTACCGGACTGGAGGAGGTGTACGCGTACAGCGGCCGGCAGAACAACACGTGGGTGCCGCTGTCCGAGGAGATCGCCAAGGGGTACGCCGACTACACGCCGACCAAGGGGATCGTGCAGACCTGGGACGGTGACACGCTCACCGCTCGGCAGGGCGGCATCCCGATCACCGGCGGCTGGGGCGCTCCCGGCAAGGCGGCCGAGTTCAAGGCCGCGCTCGACCAGCGGATCGCGGGCTGGGACGGCGCGAGCCCGCTGTTCATCTCCGGCCTGATCGGGGCCTGGTCGTGGTCCCCGTCCGACATGGCCGAGCTCGGCGCCCTGCTCAAGGATCCGTACGAGCTGATCCTCGCGAACAGCTTCTACGACCTCCTCAACCGGGTGCTGTAGGCAACCATCACCACTGGTGGGCGACGTCCACCACGAGACGGGTGTCCGAGCCCGGCCCCACAAGCGTGCACACGCGGAACGGGAGCCGGGCCCGGACGCCCAGCCCGATCGTCGAAGCAGACGTGCGGTCCCGCGCGGACCTCGGGCGATCGGTGACTGCGACGCTGTGGTGGACGCAGGGTGTTGAGAGTTGGTTGACTGCGTGGATGGCGCCTGACGAGTTGCTCGAGGTCTTCCACCGTCGCATCCGGCTTCCCGACGCGGACGCGATTCCGGGGTGGAAGCAGGAGCATGTCGGCCTGGTGCATCGTTCGTACGTCGAGGGCGCGGACGGCGGCGGGTTCGTCGAGGCGCCGCGGGGGCTCGGGGCCGACCCGGATGCGGTGATCGAGCAGGAGGTGGCATTCTTCCGGGAGCGCGGGCTGGCGTTCGAGTGGAAGACGTACGCCTACGACGAGCCGGCGGATCTGGGGGAGCGGCTCGAGCGGCACGGGTTCGTGCGGGACGAGCAGGAGACGCTGGTCCTCGGCGAGGTGGACCGGGTCGTCGCGCGGCCGTCGGCGCTGCCGTCGAAGGTCCGGGTGCGGGAGGCGCGCGGGCCGGAGGACTACGAGCGGATCGCCGTACTCACGGATTCGCTGTGGCACAACGGCATCGAGCGGATCGTCGAGCACCTGGCCGGCGAGGCGCGGATGTTCCCGGACCGGCTGTCGGTGTTCCTGGTCGAGGACGTGCTCACCGGCGGGCCGGTGGTGTCGGCCGCGTGGGTCCGGTTCCATCCCGGCACCGGGTTCGCCAGCCTGTGGGGCGGCGGCACGCTGCCGGAGTGGCGACGGCAGGGCCTGTACTCCGCTCTCCTCGTGCACCGCGCCCGCCTGGCGAAGGACCGCGGGTACGAGTTCCTCCGCGTCGACGCCTCCGAGGACTCCCGCCCCATCCTGCGGAAACTCGGGCTGCACGCGGTCACCGTTACAACGCCGTACCAATGGACGCCAGGGGCGTAGGGTGGACGCACAGGCACGCAGAACCCACCGCTCGGGTCCAGTTCCGGGCCGTTTCGCGGGGTTGTGTATGCGTGTGCGTCCAGGGGTGACGCGCGGAACGACCGGTCAACGCTGTACGTTGCCTGCATCATGGCCCTGAAAATCGCTTCCCGCTTCCGCCGGCTGCTGCAGCGCCCCGGCTCGATCGATCTCGGCCCGTACGAACGGCTCACCCAGCTGGTCGGCGAGGCCGAGGAATCGGTCCTCCCGCTGACCGACGAAGAGCTCACCGAGGCGGTCGCGGAGCTGCGCACCACCGGCGGGCTGCACGAGGACGAGCAGATCGAGTACCTGGCGCTGGCCCGGGACGCGGCCAAGCGGGCGATCGGCGAGCGTGCGTTCGACGGCCAGGTGGTCGGCGCGCTGGCGATGATGCAGGGCCGGATCGTCGAGATGGCGACCGGTGAGGGCAAGACGCTGGCCGGCGCGATCGCCGCCGCGGGGTACGCGCTCGGCGGCCGTAAAGTGCATGTGCTGGCGGTCAACGACTACCTGGCCAAGCGGGACGCCGACTGGATGGGCCCGGTGTACGAGCTGCTCGGCGTGACCGTGTCGCACGTCGGCCAGGCGTCCACGCCGGAGGAGCGGCGCGCGGCGTACCAGGCCGAGGTCTGCTACGTCCCGGTCAACGAGATCGGTTTCGACGTACTGCGGGACCGTCTGGTCACCGACGTCGCGGACCGGGTCACCGTCGAGGCGGACGTGGCGCTGGTCGACGAGGCCGACTCGGTACTGATCGACGAGGCCCGCGTGCCGATGGTGCTGGCCGGCGCGACCCGCAACGAGGCGCTCGACGACGACGTGGTCCAGCTGGTCCGGACGCTGCGCGCGGGCGTCGACTACGAGATCGACGGCGACGGCCGGACGGTCGCCCTCACCGACAAGGGCACCGACAAGGTCGAGGAAGCCCTGGACGGCATCAACCTGTACGACGACGAGAACCTCGACCGCCTGACCCAGGTGAACGTCGCGCTGCACGCGGAGGTGCTGCTGCGCAAGGACGTCGACTACCTGGTCCGCGACGGCAAGGTCAGCCTGATCAACAACAGCCGCGGCCGGATCGCGAAGCTGCAGCGCTGGCCTGACGGTCTGCAGGCTGCGGTGGAGGCGAAGGAGGCCGTCCCGGTCAGCGACTCCGGCGAGGTCCTGGACAGCATCACCGTCCAGTCGCTGATCAAGCGGTACAAGTCGCTGTGCGGGATGACCGGTACGGCGGTCGTCGTGGGCGAGTCGCTGCAGGAGTTCTACGAGGTCGACGTGGCCGTCGTACCGCCGAACACGCCGAACGTCCGCGAGGACGACCAGGACCGGCTGTACCTGACCGTCGACCAGAAGAACGAGGCGCTGGTCAAGCACATCGCCGAGGTGCACGAGACCGGGCGACCGATCCTGATCGGTACGCACAGCGTCGAGGAGTCCGAGCAGCTCAGCGACAAGCTCGAGGCCGCCGAGATCCCGCACGTGGTGCTGAACGCCAAGAACGACGCCGAGGAGGCCGGGATCATCGCCGAGGCCGGCGTACCGGGGACGGTGACCGTGTCGACGCAGATGGCCGGCCGCGGTACGGACATCCGGCTCGGCGGCAAGGACGAGACGCACGACAAGGAGAAGGCGCTCGAGCTGGGCGGCCTGTACGTGATCGGCAGCGGCCTGCACGCGTCCCGGCGGCTCGACGACCAGCTGCGCGGCCGCGCCGGCCGGCAGGGTGACCCGGGCGGCACGCTGTTCTTCGCGTCGCTCGCCGACGAGCTCGTCACGCGGTACTCCGTGTCGTCCGGCCTGCGCCCGCACCCCGACGACACCGGCCGGCTCACGGACCGCAAGTCGATCGGCATGCTCGAGCACGCGCAGCGGGTCGCCGACGGCGCGAACGCCGAACTGCACCGGACCACGTGGCAGTACAACCGGCTGACCGGGCAGCAGCGCGCGATCCTGCTGGAGACCCGCGAGAAGGTGCTGACCGAGGACCTCGCCGCGACCGAGCTCTCCGAGCGGGCCAAGGAGCGGTACGACGAACTCGTCGACGAGGTCGGTGAGGACGTCGTGAAGAGCGCCGCGCGGCGGATCGCGCTGGGGCACCTGGACCGGCGCTGGACCGACCACCTGGCGTACCTGGCCGACCTGCGCGAGGGCATCCACCTGCGGTCGCTGGCCGGCGGGATCGTGCACCTGAAGCCGATCGACGAGTTCAACAAGTCCGCGATCGCGTCGTTCGAGACGCTGATCGAGGACTCCTGGAAGGACGCGGCCGAGACGTTCGGCGAGGCCGAGATTACCGGCGAGGGCCTGGACGAGGAGGCCAGCGGGATCCCGCGGCCGACCGCGACCTGGACGTACCTGGTGAACGACAACCCGTTCGGCACCGAGGCGGACCGGATCCTCGGCCGGCTCCGGAACGCGATCAAGCCGGAGTCCCACGCCGAACCCGAGGAGATCCTCGCGGAGCAGTTCGCCGAGGACGACCTCCCGGAGGAGTTGCGGGACGCCGACGATCTCCCGGAGGAGTTGCGGGACGCGGACGACGACGCCGATGAGGCGGACGAGAAGAAGAAGGACTGAGACTTTGGTCTAGGGGTGGACAGCCGTCGGCTCGATGCGGGCCGACGGCGTGCTGGGCGAACCTCAGTTCATGCCCACCCACCGCGGCCCCTGGCTACTCGTCGTCGACATCGGTATCCCGCTCGCCCTGTACTACGGTCTCAAGGCCCTCGGGGCGAGCGACCTGACCGCACTGCTCGTCGGCGTCATCCCAGGACTGATCAGTTCGGCCGTGTCCCTGGTGCGCACCCGCCGTACCGATCTGGTCGGGATGGCTGTGGTGATCAGCATGGTGGCGAGTTCGGTGATCGCGGTGGCGGGCGGTGACGCGCGGCTGCTGCTGGTCCGGAACGCGTGGATCAGCCTGCCGTTCGCGGGCATCACGTTGTGGTCGCTGCGGCACCCGCAACCGCTCACGTACGTCGTCACCCGCTCGATGTTCGCGCCCCGGGCGGCCCTGATGGACGAGCTCTGGGAGTCCGACGAGCGGTTCCGGAACGCCTGGAAGTGGATCACCGTGTGGTGGGGGATCGCGACGATCGTCGACGGCGTGGTCCGGATCGGCGTCTCGTACACGTTGCCGATCTCCGTCGTACCGGCCACCGACCCGGTGATCACGATCGTGACCATCGTCGTGCTGCAGGTCCCGACGACGGTGCTGCTGCGGCGGAGCGGAACGTGGCACCGCGTGTTCGCCCCGCGGCGTCCTACAGTCGGGTGAGTGACGGACTACACAACGCAGGACCGCATGCGCGAGCTGATCGACGGCGGCGAGGCGAAGCCGATGCTCGTCGGGATGGAGGTCGGCCCGACCTTCTACGACGGCCGGTGGTGGTACGTCCCGGTCGAGGCCGCGGAGGACGCCGACTACCGGCCTGCCGACCCGGAGCAGGCGGAGAGCTTCGACAAGCTCAGTCGGCGCGCCGAGGCCGTCGACCGGGTCCAGGCTGAACTGGACGAGCGGCGATGAGCCCGCGGGCCGAACGCCGAGAGCCTGGCCAGGACGAACTGGTCGCCGCTCAACAGGTGGTCGACCTGTTCGCCACCGAGGCCCTGCGGGCCTTGGACCGGTACGAGCAGTCCTTCCCCGCGGACGCGCCGGACAGGGCACGGCGTACGGCGGATCGGCTCGCTCACTGGTGGCGGAGGCTCGGGCTGGACGACGTACGGCTGGACCGTGCGGGCACCGACGCCGAGCAGATCCTGGCGAAGGCCGCCGAGTTGTCGCTGGATCCGGACAACAGGTGGGGCGTCAGCCTCCAGGAGGCGGCCGGCGCGGGGCGTTCGCGCGGCAGACGAGAGCCACGTCGGCGTACTTCGTGTACAGCCTGGGGGTGGATCTCACCGGGGCTCCGCTCTGGGCCGACCTGGCGATGAGAACACCCGCGCTCGCGCTGTACCTCAAGGAAACCCGCGACACCTGGCGCGACCACGCCCAGGCCGTCGCCTCCCGGCTCGATCCCGCGGAGGCCCAGCTCCGATCCGTCCGCCATGACCTGCTCGACCCGCTGGCCACCCCGCACCCCGCCCCCCGCCGAGACGCCCGCCGCCACCCGCCGAGACGCCCGCGCCCTGAGCAACGCCCCGACCCGCCGACCACAAGCCGGCCTTTGAGTGGTTCACCCCTGAACTGGCCCGTTCACCTCCTGCATACAGCCAGCTAACGGTCCACTTCAGAGGTGAACCACTCGTACGACGGCAGCCTCACATGGACCACGCGGGCCGATGGCCGAGGTTGACGTTGCCCACCTGGTCGGGGGACTGGGTAGGCCGCGTGCTGCGAAGGGTGTCGGTGTGGCTGGATAGGGTGCTGGGGTGAGTGATGGGTTGTTCGATCTTCCTGGTACGCCGGTGCCTGCTCGTGGGGGCGGGAGCCTCTCGGACGTGGACCATACGGCGGCTCCGCTGGCCGTGCGGATGCGGCCGCGGAGTCTTGGCGAGTTGGTCGGGCAGCAGCATCTGCTGGCGCCGGGATCGCCGCTGCGCAGGCTGGTGGAGGGCGACCAGCCGATGTCGCTGCTGCTGTGGGGACCGCCGGGGACCGGGAAGACCACGATCGCGGCCGTCGTCTCGCATCAGACCAACCGGAAGTTCGTCGAGCTGTCGGCGGTGACGGCCGGGGTCAAGGACGTACGGCAGGTGATCGACGGCGCGCGGCGGGATCTGGCACGGCCGGGTGGTGCGGTCGAGACCGTGTTGTTCATCGACGAGGTGCACCGGTTCACCAAGGCGCAGCAGGACGCGCTGCTGCCCGGCGTGGAGAACCGCTGGGTGACGCTCGTCGCCGCGACCACGGAGAACCCGTTCTTCTCGGTCATCTCACCGCTTCTGTCTCGTAGCCTGCTCCTCACGCTGGAGTCGCTGACCGACGACGACATCTCGCTCCTCCTGGACCGGGCGCTGTCCGACGAGCGCGGACTGAACGACGAGTTCGAGCTGGCCGCGGACGCCCGCGCGCACCTGCTCCGGATGGCCGGCGGAGACGCCCGCCGAGCCCTCACCTACCTGGAAGCCGCCGCCGGCGGAGCCCGCGCCAAGCACGACCAGGCGATGAAGCTCGAGGCCGCGACACGGCACGAGCCAACCCCCCGAAGCGGCCCGATGGCCGAGCCGACCACACCCAGCCGCACGACAACACCACCCGAGCCCGCAGCCCCACCCATCCCGGCGACCACGCCCGTCCCGGCGGAGGCGAGCGGCCCGGGCGGCTCGGCGGATGCAAGCGGCCCGGCGGACGCGACGGCCCCGACCGGCTCGGCGGACGCGAGTAGTTCGACCGGACTGACCGGCTCGGCGGACGCGAGTAGCTTGACCGGACTGACCGGCTCGGCGGATGCGGCCGATGCGACGGATCCGGCCGGGGCGGTGGCTGGCGGGCGGCCGGCCGACTCGGCTAGCCCGGGTGCGGACGGCTCGGTTGTACGCGCCGGGGATTCGCCGACTCCGTCGGCGGGTGAGGGGGGTGTGCCTCGGCGGGCGTTGATCGACCTCGTGACGTTGGAGACGGCTGTTGATCGGGCTGCGGTGCGGTATGACCGGGCGGGGGATCAGCACTACGACGTGGCGTCGGCGTTGATCAAGTCGATCCGGGGGTCGGACGTGGACGCGGCGATGCACTACCTGGCGCGGATGATCGAGGCGGGGGAGGACCCGCGGTTCATCGCCCGGCGGCTGGTGATCTCCGCGAGCGAGGACATCGGGATGGGCGATCCGACCGCGCTCGGGGTCGCGGTCGCGGCGGCCGAGGCGGTGCAGCTGATCGGGATGCCCGAGGCGCGGATCAACCTCGCCCAGGCGGTCGTCACGCTCGCGCTGGCGCCGAAGTCCAACGCGGTGATCATGGCCGTGGACGCGGCGATCGCGGACGTGAAGGCGGGCAAGGTCGGCCCGGTCCCGCCGCACCTGCGGGACGCGCACTACTCCGGCGCGAAGAAGCTCGGCCACGGCTCGTCGTACCAGTACTCGCACGACGACCCGCGCGGCGTCCTCCCGCAGCAGTACGCGCCGGACGTGATCGACGGCACCGACTACTACAAACCCACCCGCCGCGGCGGCGAAGCGTCGTACGCCGACCGCGTAACCGCCATCCGCAAGATCCTCCGCGACCGCCCCTGACCACCGACAAACCCCACCCGACCGCGACCGCCCCCGCGTTCGCCCCCGCGTTCGCCCCCGCGATCGCGCCGCGACCAACCGGCGGATGACCCACGGACGACCCCGCGATCGCCCTCGCGGACGACCCACGAACGGCCCCGCCGGGTGACCCCGCGATCGCTCCGCGGACGCCCCGCGATCGCCCCGCGACCAACCGGCGGATGACCCACGGACGACCCCGCGATCGCCCTCGCGGACGACCCACGAACGGCCCCGCCGGGTGACCCCGCGATCGCCCCGCGGACGCCCCGCGATCGCCCCGCGGGCGATCGGCGAATGAGCCGGGCGGGGGACCACGTGGCCTGGGCGGTGGCGAGTGGGGATTGGGACGCGATCGCCGGACGGTTCGCGCTGGGCGCCACGGTGAGGTTTGTCGGCGTAGCGGTCGGACCGTTCGAAGGTCGGACGGTGATTGCGGCGGCGGGCCGCGTGAATGCGCCGGACGAGAGCGTTTGAACGGGTCGACGACGGCGGTCAGGTGGCGCGTTTTCGCTGGTCGGGGAGGGGGAGGCGGGTCGATGGAGCTGCGCTGGGCGCCGGACGGAACCGTTCAGGCACAGACAGTGAACTTCGATTGAGGCGCTCAGATCGGTAGGCTGCTGGACGGCCTGGGGTGAAAGGTTCGGTTGTGAGGCAGTCCAGTCCGCGGCATGTCCGTCGGCGTCCGCCGGTGCTGAAGTTGGGTGCCGGCGCAGCAGGTGTCGTGCTGCTCGCCGGTTTTCTGTACCTCGGTCCGCTCGGGTCGCACGATCCGGCGCAAACGCCGTCTGCGCGGTCGACGCCGAGCGTCGAGCGCACCGCCGGTACGTCGAGATCCACTACCCGGCCGTCGCTCCCGGTCGGCAGACCGTTGCACCCGCTCAGCACCCCGTCCCCCACCCGCACCGACCTCGCACCCCCTTGGGTCACGACGGAGCCGGGCCCGGGCCGGCCCGCACCCGAGTCGTCATCGACGACCACCGGCGGGACGTCGGCAAGCCCAACAACCACCAACCCGAGCACCAGCCCGAGCACCAGCCCGAGCACCAGCCCGAGCCAGAGCCCGAGCCAGAGCCCGAGCGCGAGCTCCAAGCCGACCCCGAAGCCGACCTCACCACGGCCGACCACAACCCCGACGACGGCCCCGACGACCACTCCACCGACCAGCTCACCGACGACCGTTCCACCAACCACCACACCGACGCCCTCGACCCCGACCACCACACCGAGCACGACGCCGACCACCACACCGAGCACGACACCCGCCACCACACCCACCACCACAGCCAGCACCACATCGACCACCACACCGGCGACGCCGGCCACTCCCGGGCTCGCCGGAACGCGCCGTATTCAAGGGATCACCGAGTGGTTGGCCGGGTTTGGTGAGCGACTGTGATGTGCGGGATGGTGTCCTGGAGCGGAGTGCGGTATGGCCGCGCGATAAGGTCGGGCGGTCCATAAGGTGACATAGGGTCGCACGAGGTCGCTACGGAAGGCGGAGCGTTTCCATGAGCGTCGGTGAAGTCGCGGGGCTGATAGCCGCCTGCGCGCTGCTCATCTTGGTGGGCCTGCTGGCCTATCCGATCCTGAAGCTCGGCAAGGTGTTCGACGAGACCCGGATCATGGTGAAGGGCGTCTCCGACTCCAGTGTCCCGCTGCTCGGCGAGGTGACCACCACGGTGGCCACGACCAACGCCCAGCTGGCGAAGGTGGACACGATCACCGACAACGCGACCACGGTGACCACCAATGCGGCCGCGCTGATGTCGCTGTTCTCGGCCACCGCCGGCGGTCCGCTGGTGAAGGCGGCCGCGTTCACGTACGGCGTCCGCCGGGCGCTCGGCGAGCAGCAGCGCAAGGATGTCACCAAGCGCGTCAAGGAAGAGATGAAGGCCGAGCGGAAGGCGCGGAAGCGGTGAAGCGGATCTTCTGGCTGATCATCGGGATCGCCGTCGGCGTGTACGCCGTCACCAGGCTGAAGAAGAAGGCTCAGATCCTCGCTCCGGAGAGTGTCCAGGAGTCCGCGGCCAAGCTGGCCGCCGCGGTCCGGCACTTCGGCGACCAGGTCCGCGAGGGCATGGCCGAGCGGGAGACCGAGCTGCGCGACGCGCTCGGCATCGAGAACACCAACGATCGTGAGGACTACCGGTAACACCCATGGAAACCAGTGAGATCAGGCGGCGGTTCCTGCAGTACTTCGAGGACCGCGGCCACACCGTGGTGCCGAGCGCGCCACTGCCGTCGCCGGACCCGAACCTGCTGTTCAACGTGGCCGGTATGGCCCAGTTCGTGCCGTACTTCGTCGGCCAGCAGACGCCGCCGTTCGCGCGCGCGACCAGTGTGCAGAAGTGCGTCCGGACGCTCGACATCGAAGAGGTCGGCAAGACCACTCGGCACGGCACGTTCTTCCAGATGAACGGCAACTTCTCGTTCGGCGACTACTTCAAGGAAGACGCCGTCAAGTTCGCCTGGGAGCTGGTCACCAAGCCGCAGAACGAGGGCGGCTACGGCTTCGACGAGTCCGTCCTCTACGCCTCGGTGTACTACGAGGACGACGAGGCGATCGACATCTGGAAGCGGGTCGCTGGGCTGCCGGACGACCGGATCGTCCGGCTCGGCATGAAGGACAACTTCTGGTCGATGGGCATCCCGGGCCCCTGCGGCCCGTGCTCGGAGATCCTGATCGACCGCGGCCCGGAGTTCGGCGCCGACCGGGACTGGGAGGCGGGCGACCGCTACCTGGAGTTCTGGAACCTGGTCTTCATGCAGAACGTCCGCGGTGAGGGCGGCGGCAAGGACGGCTACCCGATCCTCGGCGAGCTGCCGAAGAAGAACATCGACACCGGCCTCGGCCTGGAGCGGGTGGCGTACCTGCTGCAGGGCGTCGACAACATGTACGAGATCGACGAGATCTACCCGGTGATCGAGAAGGCGTCCGAGCTGAGCGGCCGCAAGTACGGCGCCGAGCAGGTCGACGACGTCCGCTTCCGGGTGATCGCGGACCACGTCCGGAGCGCGCTGATGCTGATCGGCGACGGTGTCACGCCGGGCAACGAGCAGGGCGGGTATGTACTGCGCCGGCTGCTCCGCCGCGCGATCCGGTCGATGCGGCTGCTCGGGTACGAGGACCCCAGCCTGGTCGAGCTGCTCCCGGTGAGCCTGGAGCAGATGAAGAAGTCGTACCCGGAGCTGGTCACCGACTTCGGCCGGATCAGCCAGATCGCGTACGCCGAGGAGGAGGCGTTCCGCCGGACGCTGACCGCCGGTACGACGATCTTCGACGTCGCGGTCAAGGAGACCAAGGCCGGCGGGGCGCACCAGCTGGAGGGCTCGAAGGCGTTCCAGCTGCACGACACGTACGGCTTCCCGATCGACCTGACCGTCGAGATGGCGGCCGAGCAGGGCCTGCAGGTCGACACCGAGGGTTTCAAGAGCCTGATGAAGGAGCAGCGCGAGCGGGCCAAGGCCGACGCGCGCGCCAAGAAGGCCGGTCACGCGGACACCTCGGGCTACCGGGAGCTCCGCGAGAAGGGCGTCACCGAGTTCACCGGCTACCAGGAGCTGTCGACGGACTCGCAGGTCCGCGGCCTGCTCCGGGACGGTGCGGTGGCGCCGTTCGCCGAGCAGGGCGAGACCGTCGAGGTGGTGCTCGAGAAGACCCCGTTCTACGCCGAGTCCGGCGGTCAGATCGCGGACGAGGGGCTGATCGTCGGCGACGGCCTGAAGCTCAACGTGCTGGACGTGCAGCGGCCGGTGAAGGGCCTGATCGTGCACCGGGTCGAGGTCCTCGAGGGCGTGCTGCGTCCCGGGACCGACGTGCACGCCGAGGTCGACCACGACTGGCGGATCTCGGCCTGCCAGGCGCACTCCGGTACGCACGTCGTGCACGCCGCGCTCCGCCAGGTGCTCGGCCCGAACGCGTTGCAGAGCGGTTCGTACAACAAGCCCGGCTACCTGCGGCTCGACTTCGCCTGGTCCTCGGCGCTCGACCCGGCCACCCGGTCGGAGATCGAGGAGGTCGCGAACCTCGCGGTCCGCAAGGACCTGCCGGTGTCCGCGCAGTACATGACGTTGCCGGAGGCCCGCGAGTGGGGCGCGCTGGCGCTGTTCGGCGAGACGTACGACGAGCAGGTCCGGGTCGTCGAGATCGGCGGCCCGTGGTCACGTGAGCTCTGCGGTGGTACGCACGTGAAGCACTCGTCGCAGGTCGGCGCGCTGACCATCACCAGTGAGTCCTCGGTCGGCGCCGGCGTTCGGCGGATCGAGGCACTCGTCGGCATGGAGGCGCTGCACTACCTCGGCAAGGAGCGGGCACTGGTCCGGCTGCTCAGCGAGAACCTGAAGACTCGGCCGGAGGAGCTGCCGGCGAAGGTCGCCGACCTGTCGGAGCGGCTGCGGGCCGCCGAGAAGGAGCTCGAGCGGGTGCGCGCCGCGCAGGTGCTGCAGGCCGCCGCCGAGCTGGCGGGCAACCCGAAGGACGTCTTCGGCGTCCAGTACGTCGGCCACCGGGCGCCGGACGGCGTGAGCGGCGGGGACCTGCGCAAGCTGGCCCTCGATGTCCGCGGCCGGATGGGGAACGACAAACCGGTCGTGGTCGCGATGCTGAGTGTGAACGACGGCAAGCCCGGTGTGGTGGTCGCGCTGAACGACACCGCCCGCGAGTGGCGGCTGAAGGCCGGCGACCTGGTCCGGATCGCGGCCGAGAAGCTCGGCGGCCGGGGCGGGGGCAAGGACGACGTCGCGCAGGGTGGCGGCACGGACGCCGCCGGTGCCGACGACGCGCTGAGCGCCGTCGAGCACGCCATCGGGCACCAGGTCACGGGCTAGATCCATGAGGTACCGCTGATGAGACGCGGCGTGCGGATCGCGCTGGACATCGGAGACGCCCGGATCGGCGTCGCCAGCAGCGATCCGCACGGCATCCTGGCCACGCCTGTGGAGACGGTCCGACGTGGACCGGGCGATCTGGGTAGGATCGCGGAACTCGCCGCCGAACTGGAGGCGTTCGAGATCGTGGTCGGGCTGCCGCGTTCCCTGTCCGGGGGCGAGGGGCCGGCCGCGGTGAAGATCCGGGAGACGGCGGAGCAGGTGCTGGACAAGGTGCACGAGACGAACACGGGGACGACGGTGCGGCTGGTCGACGAGCGGTTCACCACGGTCACCGCCGAGCGGATGTTGCGGGAACGGGGAAAGAAGGGCAGCAAACGGCGGGCTGTGGTCGACCAGGCCGCGGCGGTCGTTATTCTCCAGCACGCGCTCGACTTCGAGCGCGAGACCGGCAACCCACCCGGGAGGCCCCTGTGAACGGACCATCGGTGGACGCGGACTTGAACGAGAACGAGGGCCTGAGCGAAGGCCCGGAGCAGCGTGCCGACGGCGCCGACGCCGATCTGGGCAGCGGCCTCGGGCTCCGGGCCGAGACCCGCGTCGAGCGACGGGCCAGTCGTCGCCGGTCCCGTGGCCGCCGGGCGTTCGGCTGTTTCGCCGGCCTGATCTCCCTGCTGGTCGTCGGAGCGATCGTGGCCGGCGCGGTGGTCGGCTTCGGCAAGGGCAAGGACGCGCTGGCGGGCGTGTTCTCCGCGCCGGACTACCAAGGTCAGGGCACCGGCACCGTGGTCGTCGAGATCACCAACGGCCAGAGTTCCTCGTCGATCGCGGACACCCTGGAGAAGAAGGAAGTCGTGAAGAGCGCCCGCGCCTTCGAGCGGGTGGCCCGTGACGATCCGCGGTCGCTGCAGCTCCAGGCCGCGACGTACACGCTGCACAAGCACATGTCCGCGAAGGCCGCGCTCGACCTGATGCTGAACACGCAGCTGTCGGTGCTGGTGACCCGGATCAGCGTCCCGGCCGGGAAGACCAAGGCCGAGGTCGCGATGATCCTGCAGGGCTCGAAGATGAAGCTGCCCGCCGGTGCGGCCGCGACCGCGCTGGGCAAGCCGGCCATGCTCGGTCTGCCGGCGTACGCGCACGCCAATGCCGAGGGCTTCCTGTTCCCGGGGACGTACGACATCCCGAAGAACGCCACGGCGTACACGATGCTCAAGCTGATGACGGCCAACTACGCGAAGACGGCCGGCTCGCTGGACCTGGAGAAGGCCGCGACCCACAAGGGCCTGGATCCGTACCAGGCGGTGATCGTGGCGAGCATCATCGGCGCCGAGACCAATCGTCAGCAGGACTACGCGAAGGTCGCGCGGGTGATCTACAACCGGCTTTCGGCCGGGATGAAGCTGCAGATGGACTCGACGATCCACTACGTGGTCGGCAAGAACGGCGGCGTCTTCACCACCCCCGAGCAGCGGAACAACCCGTCGCCGTACAACACCTACAAGTTCAAGGGCCTGCCGCCGACGCCGATCAACTCGCCGACCCGCGACGAGCTGAGCGCGGCGATCAACCCGGCCCAGGGGTCCTGGCTGTACTTCACGTTGATCAACCTGGACACCGGCGAGACCGCGTTCGCGAGCACCTCCGCCGAGCACCAGGCGAACGTCAAGAAGCTGCAGACCTGGTGCCAGGCCCACAAGGGCCGTTGCTGACATGACTGTGTTGAATTGCCGGTTGAATTGCCGCGCTTCCGGCACGGCGGGGTCACGGGGCTTGGGCTCCCGTCCTTCCCTCGTTGCTCCGGTCGTCAGTCCAGGACGGGAGGCCCCGTGACCCGTTGCGCGGTGCTCGGGTCGCCGATTGCGCATTCGTTGTCGCCGGCGATGCATCGGGCCGCGTACGCGGCGCTCGGGCTTGACTGGACGTACGACGCGTTCGAGGTCGAGGAGGCCGCGCTGCCGGCCTTCGTGGCGTCCCTGGGTCCGGACGTCCGCGGGCTGTCGCTGACGATGCCGCTGAAACGCATCGCGCTCGACCTCGCGGACACGGTCGATCCGGTCGCGGAGCTGATCGGCGCGGCGAACACGATGCTGTTCGAGCCGGACGGATCCCGGTCCGTCCACAACACCGACGTACCGGGGCTGGTGAACGCGTTCGCCGAGCAGGGCATCACCGCGGCCGAGACCGCGGTCGTCCTGGGCGGGGGCGCGACGGCCGCGTCGACGCTGGCGGCGCTGCGCGGGATGGGGGTCAGCGAGGTCACGGTCGTGGTGCGGGACGTCGCGAAGGCCGAGCGGCTGCGGGACCTGGCAGCGGAGTTGGGACTCCGTACGTCGGTCGCGGACTTCTCCCAGGTCGAACAGATCGGCGGCTTCGACCTGTGCGTGTCGACGCTGCCCGGTGGTGCGGTGGACCCCTGGGCGGAGCATTTCGCCGGGGTGGCGCCGGTGGTGTTCGACGTCGCGTACCACCCGTGGCCGACCCGGCTCGCGATCGCGGCGCACCGGATCGGTACAGAGCTGTTGAACGGACTTGACCTGCTCGTGCATCAGGCGACCCTCCAGGTGGAGATGATGACGGGTAGGTCGCCGGCTCCTCTGGCGGCCATGAGAACTGCTGCTCGTGAGGAGCTGGGGGATCGTGAGCCTGCTTGACCGTCGTACTGTTCTGATCGCCGGTGCCGCCGTCACACTGGCCGGCTGCGGCAACGAGAAGAAGAACGCAGGCGGGACGACGAGCCCGTCGCAGACGCCTACCAGTTCCACGTCGGCGCCGACGCCGACCACCTCCGCACCCAGCAGCACCGCACCGAGCAAAACCGCGTCGAGCAGCACCGCACCCGGCACCACCGCGGTCCCGGGCTCCACGACGCCGAGCTCCACGCCAACCACCCCGAACACGTCGGCGCCGACGCTGACCTCGACCGCGCCCAACTGGAACAGCTTCTCCCGTTCGCTGACGGGCCGGCTCTACCTGTCCGCGACCCCCGGGTACGCGGCCGCGCACCAGCTGTTCAACCCGCGCTGGGACGCCGTCCGCCCGACGGCCGTCGTGAAGGCCGCGAACGCGTCCGACGTCCAGAAGGCGATCAACTTCGCCCGCGCCAACAGACTCGTCCTGGTGCCGAAGAGCGGCGGCCACTCGTACGTCGGCGCGTCCACGATCGCGAACGGTATGCAGGTCGACGTCGGTGGCCTGAGGAGCATGAGCTACTCGAACGGCGTGCTCACCGTCGGCGCCGGCGCCCGGCTGTACGACGTACACGCGTTCCTCGACCGGTACGGGCGTTCGCTGCCGACCGGTACCTGCCCGACCGTCGGTGTCGCCGGGCTGACCCTCGGCGGCGGGATGGGGATCCACACCCGAACGTACGGCCTGACCTGCGACCGGGTCGTGTCGATGGGCGTGTTCACCGCGGACGGGAAGTCGCACAACGTCAGCGCGTCGTCGGAGCCCGACCTGTTCTGGGCGCTGCGTGGCGGCGGTGGCGGCAACTTCGGCGTGGTCACGTCGTTCCGGTTCAGCACGATCCCCGCGACCAGGCTCGGGTTCTTCCGGCTGACCTGGCCGGAGTCGCAGGCGGCGGCGGTGGTCCGCGGCTGGCAGAAGTTCGCGCAGACCGCGCCGGCCACGGCCTGGGGAAACCTGCACATCGATGCCAAGAGCAACGGAACGCTGTCGATCCACGTGCTCGGCGTCTCCACCACCGGCAACGCGAACGCTGCCGCCGCGCAGCTCGAGTCGTTCGTCGGGGCGAGGGCGTCGGCGCGGACGATCTCGGTGAAGTCGCACCTGGAGGCGGTGAAGTACCTCGGCGGCGGTACGACGAGTCCGCGGCAGGGCTTCCTCGCCGGTTCCGACGTACTCAAGGGGCCGATGAATGCGGCCGCGATCACGGCCCTGCTCGGTGCGGTGAAGGCGGCGGCGCGGGCCGGGACACCGGCGTCAGCGATCCTCGACCCGCTCGGCGGGCAGGCGGCGAAGCAGCCGGCTGGTGGTTCCTCGTGGCCGTGGCGGAGCGCGCTGGGCACGGTGCAGTGGTATTCCTCGTCGCAGAACAGCGGCGCGCGGACCTTCATCGCGAACGGTCACCGCGCGGTCCGCTCGTACTCGGCCGGCGCCTACGTGAACTACCTCGAGGCCGGACGTCCGGTCAGCGCGTACTACGGCGCCAGCGCGGCGAAGCTGCATGCCGCGAAGAAGAAGTACGACCCGACCAACTTCTTCCACACCCCGTACACCCTCGCGTAGTTAGTCTTCGCCCGTGAAGCTTTGGCGGGTGGTGGCAGGTGTGCTGGCGGTCGGGTTCGTCGCGGCCGGGGTGACGCCTGCGTGGGCGTGTGCGTGCGGCGGGTACCTTCCGGACGCGCAGTCGCAGGCCCGGGCGTACGGCGAGACCGCGCTGGTGCAGCACACCGGAAGCACCGAGCAGATCACGCTGTCGATGGCCGTCCACGGTGCGTCGAAGAAGGCCGCCTGGATCATGCCGGTGCCGTCCGCGGCGAAGGTCGAGCTGGGCGACAGCGAGCTGTTCTGGCGGCTCGACCGGATGACGCAGCCGAAGCGCGTGGTGAGGAAGACCTACTGGCCGTTCCGCGACCTCGGCATCATGGCCGGCTCCCGCGGGACCGCCGCCGGAGCGCCCGGCTCCGGAGTGAACGTCCAGCAACAGATGGTCCTCGGCCCGTTCGCGGTCACCCGGCTCACCGGCACCAGTGGTACGGCGGTCACCGACTGGCTGCGCACGAACGGGTACGTCGTACCCGCCACGCTGGCCGCGAACCTGACGCCGTACCTGACCGAGAAGTGGGAGATCGTCGCGGTCAAGCTCGCGCCGAAGAAGGACGGCGAGAGCATGTACGGCGCGACGCCGCCGCTCCGGCTGACGTTCGCGTCGCAGCGGATCGTGTACCCGATGCGGCTGAGCAAGGGCGCGACCACGGCTCAGACCGTGACCGTGTACGTCGCCGCGGAGCACCGCGTGGACGCCACGAAGGTGCCGTACGACGGGGTGCGGCTGCAGCTGCTGTTCGCGGGCCGGGTCGAGGACAAGGCGTTGCCGAAGCCGGCGGACTACCTGACCGCGTACACAGCGTCGTACAGCGACCCGAGCCGGATCACCGACGATTTCACGTTCGAGCCCGCGACGAACGACGACCCGTACCAGCGGATCACGTACGTCACCGAGAACGACGGGCTGCTCAGCACGATCCTGGTACTCGCCGTCGGCGTCCTGCTGCTGGGCGGCGCCGCGGCGGTTCTCGCGCGGGTGCTGGTGAAACGCTCAGCAGCCAAACGCTAGGCTGCTCGATCGTGCCGGCTGAGAACGCGTTGCTCGCTGCCGGGATCGGTGCGGTCGTCTGCGGTCCGGCGGCGTACGCACTCGGTCCCTGGCTGATGCGACGCATCCCGGAGCCGGTGCTGGAGGAGGGCGAGAGCAAGACGTCCTACGCGTCGCTGGCGGGCAGGCGAGCGGCGCACTGGTGTGGAGGCTTGGCTGCGGTCGCAGGTGCGTTGCTGGGCTGGCTGCTCGGGCTGGATGCGGTACTACCCGCCTGGCTGGTGCTGGCTGTTGCTGGTGCGGTGCTCGGGTACATCGACGCGCGCACGCGGTACCTGCCGTCGGTCATCATCTGGCCGACGTACCTCGTCGTCGGTGTGGGGTTGCTGGGCGCGGCACTCGCCACGGGGGAGTGGGGCTCGCTGCGGCGGGCGGCGATCGCGGGGGCCATCGGGTTCGGGGTGTTCTACGTGCTGTGGTTCGCGTTCCCGCGGGGCGTCGGGTTCGGCGACGTACGGCTGTCGGGGCTGCTCGGGCTGGCGCTCGGGTGGCTCGGCTGGGGGCAGTTCGTGTCCGGGCTGTACGGCGGGTTCTTCCTCGGTGCGGTGGTCGGGATCGTGTTGATCGTCGGCCGGGTGATGACCCGCAAGCAGATGGTCCCGTTCGGGCCGTTCATGCTGGTCGGCGCGCTCGGCGGCGTCCTGCTCGGGATGCCGTTGGAGCGGTTGTACGCCGGATAGTGGAGTCCCGCACTCCACCAGATGGTTGATGTGCGGACCCGCCCGCGCTTCCTAGGGTCGAGGTATTCGAACTCGGGAGGGAATCTTCTATGCCAGTCAGTCGTCGTGGCCTGTTGGCCGGAACCGCAGTCGCAGGCGCAGCGCTCGCAATTCCTGGTACGGCGTCCGCCGCGCCGGTGGCGGCGAGCACCGGTGCCAGGATCGGCCCGGACGACGTGCGCTACCAGGACCTCGTCACCCGTGGGCAGAACCGGCGCTTCGTCGGCAAGCCCGACTACGTCCGGGTGATCCAGTCGCCGCAGGACGCCGTCGCCGCGGTCCAGGACGCGGTCCGCAGCGGCAAGCGGATCGCGGTGCGCGGGGGTGGGCACTGCTTCGAGGACTTCGTGGACAGCAGCGACATCGAGGTCGTGCTGGACATGTCGACGAACACCACGATCAGCTGGGACCCGCAGTACCGGGCGTTCTCGATCGGTTCCGGGGCGATCCTGGAGAACGTCTACAAGGAGCTGTTCTTCGGCTGGGGCGTGACCGTGCCGGGCGGCGGCTGCCTGGGCGTCGGAGTCGGCGGCCACTTCGCCGGCGGCGGGTACGGGCCGTTGTCGCGGAAGCACGGCTCGGTCGTCGACCACCTGTACGGCGTGGAGATCGTGGTCGTCGACGCCCGCGGCCGGGCGCGCACGGTGGTGGCGACCCGCGACAACGAGCACCGCGACCTGTGGTGGGCGCACACCGGAGGCGGCGGCGGGAACTTCGGCGTCGTGCTGCGGTACCTGATGCGGACCAACGGTTCGTCCGGCCGGACGCCGGAGGAATCGTTGCCCAAGGCACCGTCTGCGCTGCTGTCCAGCTTGCTGATCTACGACTGGTCGAAGACCACGCAGGCGGACTTCCACCGCACGGTGCGGAACTGGTTCGACTTCTTCGAGCGGCACAACACGCCGGACTCGCCGTATGCCACGCTGTACGCGCCGTTCATCCTCACGCACCAGAAGGCGGGCCAGTTCCTGCTGTCCACCCAGCTCGACGCCGGTGTGCCGAACGCCGAGAAGCTGCTCGCGGACTTCAACGACGCAATGACGGCCGGAGTCCAGGTGCAGCCGCAGAAGCTGCCGGTCGACTCCGGGCCGTTCCTGCACCTCACCATGGGTCGCTCGATCGGCGAGACCGCGACGCCGGGCCGGGGGAAGTACAAGGCCGGGTACCTGAAGAAGGGCTACACCGACGCGCAGATCGACGCGATGTACCGCGGGCTCACCGACACGTCGTACAACGGGCCGGGGTCGTCGATCCTGCTCGTCCCGTACGGCGGCAAGGTGAACACGGTGCCGTCGAACGCGACCGCCGCCGCGCAGCGGGACGTGGTCGCGAAGATGGTGCTCGCCGCGTCTTGGGACGACTCGGGCCAGGACGAGATGCACCTCGCCTGGGCACGCAAGGTGTACGCCGACATCTACCGCGACACGGGCGGCGCGCCGGTGCCGAACGCGGTCAGTGCCGGGTCGTACATCAACTACCCGGACGCGGACCTGGCGGATCCGGCGTACAACAAGTCCGGCGTGCCGTGGCACGACCTGTACTACCTCGGCAACTACCCGCGGCTGCAGCAGGTCAAGGCGAAGTGGGACCCGCGGAACGTGTTCCACCACAAGCTCTCGATTCAGCCTCCTGGATAGCGGGTGATCCAGGCGGTGAACGGGCCGTAGTCGCCGTGCAGGCGGTCGCGCTGGGTGAACTCCAGCACGAAGTCGTCGGCGAGCTGCAGGACCACGCCACGGCCCTCGACGGTGAAGACGAGCTCTGCGGGGAGAGCCGTCTCACCGTGCAGTGCGCCGAGGATGTTCCCGCAGATCGCGCCGGTCGAGTCGCTGTCGCCGGAGTGCGTGACGGCGAGCGCCAGCGCGTCCAGGAACTGGTCCGGCTCCGGGTACGCGAGGGAGGCGTACACGGCGATCGCGAGCGCCTCCTCCGCGATCCACCCGCCGCCGAGTCGCTCGACGGTGACCGGTCCGGCCGGCGCCGTCGCGGCCAGGTGCCGGGCGAGCGCGAGCGCCGTACTGGTCTCCTCGTGGCCCTCGTGCTGGACCAGCAGACTGGTCGCGCGGGTGATCGCGTCGTCGAGCGCGGCGCCGTCGCAGAGCTCGCGGACGATCGCGGCCAGCGTGCCGGAGGCGAGCTTGCCGGTCGGGTGACCGTGCGTGTACCCGGCGGCCTCCGCCGCCTTGCCGAACACCCAGTCCGCCGGGAAGACCGCCGGCAGCAGCCCGAACGGCGCAACCCGCATCACCCCGCCGCAACCCTTCGAATCGTTCACGGCCTGGCCGCCGAACTGCGGGATCTGCGGGCCGCCCTTGCGTGCCTCGGTCAGCGCGGTCAGGCAGGTGTTGCCCGGTGCCCGGCGTGCGTACAGCCACTGCTCACCCTGTAGCCAGCCGTTGCGGTCACCGCTCGGCCCCGGCAGCGTCTGGGTGTCGAGCCACCGGTCGTACGCGCTGTGCACGACGCCCACGGTGAAGCCGAGCCCGCGGTTGGTCCGGACGCTCGCGCGGATCAGCCCCTCGACCGTGAACAGCGTCATCTGGGTGTCGTCGGTGATCGTCCCCGGCGGCCAGCCCGGTCCGCCGTCCACGAAGCTCCGCACCCCGTCCGGGTGCTTCGCGACGATGGCCCGGCCGTCCTGGAACTCGACCGGTCCGCCGAGCGCGTCCCCGATCGCACCACCCAGCAGACACCCCCGCACCCGCGCCCGCCACGTCTCCTCCGCCTGCCGTGTCATGCCAGGACCCTATCCATGGTGGTGCCAGCGCTACCCCCAAGACGGGATCTGGGGCCAGTTCGTGCGGCGCCTTCCTCTTCTACGGTCGTTGTTACAAGCAACCGATCTTCCGAGGAGCACACGATGACCACCGCACTCCGTCGTACCGCCGGGCGCCTGGCCGTGGCGGCGCTCGCCACGACAGCTCTCACCGGCGCCGCGATCGCCGGCGGTCAGGCAGCCGGCGCCACCACCTCCTGCAAGACGTCCCCGATCGTCAAGACCTTCAACGCCGTCCTCGCCGTCCGCACCGGCTCGACCGAGTCCACCAACGCCTGCCACTGAGTGCAGGTCGCGGTGGTGCTCGATCCCTTCGGCTGAGACCGGGGTCCGGGGGCCGGGACGGCCGTGAAAGAATCGGGGCATGCTGCGCTGGCTCACCGCCGGCGAGTCGCACGGACAAGCGCTCGTCGCCGTACTCGAAGGTCTTCCCGCAGGCGTTGAGGTCACCACGGACGACGTGGCCGACGCCCTGGCTCGTCGTCGGCTCGGCTACGGCCGTGGCGCCCGGATGAAGTTCGAGCGGGACGAGGTGACGTTCCTCGGCGGGTTCCGGCACGGGCTGACCCTCGGCAGCCCGGTCGCGATCCAGGTCGGCAACACCGAGTGGCCCAAGTGGGAGCAGGTGATGAGCGCCGATCCGGTGGACAGCGAGACGCTGGCCGGCCTGGCGCGGAACGCCCCGCTGACCCGCCCGCGGCCGGGTCACGCCGACCTGGCCGGCATGCAGAAGTACGGGTTCGACGAGGCCCGGCCGGTGCTCGAGCGGGCCAGCGCCCGGGAGACCGCGGCCCGGGTCGCGCTCGGCGAGGTCGCGGCCCGGTTCCTCCGGCAGGCGTACGGCGTGACGATCGTCAGCCACGTCGTCGAGCTCGGCACGGTCAAGGCGCCGTACGGCGTGATCCCGGCGTACGGCGATGTCGCGCAGCTGGACGCGGACCCGGTGCGCTGCCTGGACCCGGACGCGAGCAAGCAGATGGTCGCCGAGATCGACGCCGCGCAGAAGGCCGGCGACACGCTCGGCGGTGTGGTCGAGGTGGTCGTGGACGGTCTGCCGCCGGGCCTCGGCAGCTACGTGCACTGGGACCGCCGGCTGGACTCGAAGCTGGCCGGTGCGCTGATGGGTATCCAGGCGATCAAGGGCGTCGAGCTCGGCGACGGCTTCGAGCTGGCCCGGACGCCGGGTTCGCAGGCGCACGACGAGATCGTCGCCGAGGACGGTGCGGTACGCCGTACCAGCGGTCGCTCGGGTGGTACCGAGGGCGGCATGAGCACCGGCGAGACGCTCCGGGTGCGGGCCGCGATGAAGCCGATCGCGACCGTGCCACGGGCGCTCCGCACGATCGACACCGCCACCGGGGAGGCCACGGCAGCGCACCACCAGCGCTCGGACGTCTGCGCCGTACCGGCCGCGGGGATCGTCGCCGAGGCGATGGTCGCGCTGGTGCTGGCCGACGTGTCGCTGGAGAAGTTCGGCGGCGACTCGGTCGGGGAGACCGCGCGCAACCACCGGTCGTACCTGGCTCAGCTGCCGAAGACCATCACCCCGCGGGAGTGGGAGTGAGCCCGGTCGTCGTCCTGGTCGGCCCGCCCGGATCCGGGAAGTCGACGATCGCCGCGCTGCTCTCGAAGCGGCTCGGGGTCGCGCACCGGGACACCGACGTCGACATCGAGGCGACGGCCGGCAAGCCGATCTCGGACATCTTCGTCGACGAGGGCGAGCCGCTTTTCCGCTCGCTCGAGCGGGCCGCGATCGTGGCCGCGCTGCAGGACGCCGGTGCGGTGCTGTCGCTCGGCGGCGGCGCGATCCTGGACCCCGACACCCGCGCCGACCTGGCCGGCCACACCGTGGTCTTCCTGGACGTCAGCCTGGGCGAGGCAACCAAGCGCGTCGGCCTCAGCGTCGCCCGCCCGCTGCTCCTCGGCAACGTCCGCACCCAGCTCCGCAACCTGATGGAGGCCCGCCGCCCCCTGTACGGCGAGGTCGCCAAACTCACCGTCCTCACCGACAGCAAAACCCCGACCCAAATCGCCGACGAAATCCAGGAGCACCTCGGATGACCGACGAAACCGCCTCCGGCGCTCAGCTCCGCGAGCAGTCCGGGGCTGTCGGGGTTGGCCGGCCGGGCGGCGCATCCACCAGGATCCGGGTTGCCGCGGCTGCGCCGTACGACGTGGTCATCGGCAACAACCTGTTGGGGGAGCTGCCCAGCTTGCTGGGTGAAGGTGTGCAGCGGGTTGCTGTGGTTCACCCGCGGGCGCTGCGGGAGACCGGGGACGCGATTCGGGACGACCTGACCGCGTCCGGGTTCACCGCGCATGCGATCGAGATCCCGGACGCCGAAGAGGCCAAGACCGCGGAGGTGCTGGCGTACTGCTGGTCGGTGCTCGGGCAGGCCGGGTTCACGCGCTCGGACGCGATCGTCAGCGTCGGCGGCGGGACGACCACGGACCTCGCCGGGTTCGTCGCGGCGACCTGGCTGCGCGGCGTGAAGGTCGTGCACATCCCGACCACGCTGCTTGGCATGGTCGACGCGGCGGTCGGCGGCAAGACCGGGATCAACACCGCCGAGGGCAAGAACCTGGTCGGCGCGTTCTGGGAGCCGGCCGGCGTGCTGTGCGACCTGGCTGCGCTCGACAGCCTGCCGAAGAACGACTACGTCAGCGGCCTCGCCGAGGTCGTGAAGTGCGGGTTCATCGCCGACCCGATGATCCTCGACCTGGTCGAGAAGGACCCGGCCGCGGTCACCAGCCCGTCGTACGGCGCCACCGCGGAGCTGATCGCCCGCTCCATCCAGGTGAAGGCCGACACCGTCGGGGCGGACCTGCGCGAGCGGACCACGACCGCGGGCGGCCGGATCGGCCGCGAGGCGCTGAACTACGGCCACACGCTCGGCCACGCGATCGAGCGCGTCGAGCGGTACAAGTGGCGGCACGGCGCCGCGATCAGCATCGGCATGGTGTTCGTCGCCGAGCTGGCCCGCGCGGCCGGCCGGTTGGACGACCCGACCGCCGACCGGCACCGCGCCGTACTGGAGTCCCTCGGCCTCCCGGTCAGCTACCGCGCGGACGCCTGGCCGCACCTGCAGGACGCGATGAAGCTCGACAAGAAGACCCGCGCCGACCGCCTGCGGTTCGTGATCCTCGACGGCCTGGCCAAGCCGACGATCCTGGAAGCCCCGGACCCGAGCCTCCTGGTCGCGGCGTACGGCGAGATCGGTTAGGCAGCCTCCTGGGTTATCCGTTGGCACGCGGGACGGCCACCGGATCGGGGAGCTGATCCCCTTGCGACGTCCGGCAACGTGGAGGTTGGGGAGGCTCTCGTCCCGTTCCGGGAGGGTAATCTCCCCAACCCGGTCCCCGGGCTTGAACGGCCCAGTGGGGGCCATCTTTGTGAACCAGATCCGCGAGTCAGCGCCTCTGGGGACGGCTCCGGTGCACTGGTCCGCGGCCGAGCGCTACCCGGCCGCGGTCGCCGAGGCCGAGTTGGCGTTCGACCGACTAGGGTGAACGATGTGAGCAAGCGAGTACTGGTACTGAACGGGCCGAACCTCGGGCGGCTGGGATCGCGGGAGCCGGAGAAGTACGGGACGACGACGTTCGCCGAGCTGACCGGGGTGTGCGAGAAGACCGGGGCGGAGCTGGGCTTCGAGGTCGACGTCCGGCAGACCGACGACGAGGCGGAGCTGGTCGGCTGGCTGCACGAGGCCGCCGACGACCGGACTCCCGTCGTACTGAACCCGGCCGCCTTCACCCACTACTCGTACGCGCTGCGGGACGCGATCGCGCAGCGGACCGCGCCGCTGATCGAGGTCCACCTCACGAACCCGGCCACCCGCGAGGAGTTCCGGCACACCAGCGTCGTCGCCGGGGTCGCGACCGGGACCATCGCCGGCTTCGGCCTCGACTCGTACCGGCTCGCGCTCCGGGCTTTGACCACGCTGGATTCATAACCAACGTGCCCCATCGGGCATCAGGGTGAGTGTGGGCATCACTCGGCGCGATGGGGGACAAGGATGACGATTCCGGTCTGGGTGCAGACGCTCGACCCGTTGTCGCGGTTCGGCTTGGTGCATGCGATGGAGCGCAGTCCGGAGATCTTGCTGACCGACGAGCCCGGGCCGGACGTGGTCGCGCTGATCGCCGTCGACGCCCTCGACGCCCTCGCGGTGCAGGTCGTGCGGGGCGCGACGGAGCGCGGCTGCGGCCGGCTCGTACTGATCGGCAGTTCGATCGACGACGACGCGCTGATGACGGCGGTGGACCTGGGCGTGTCCGGCGTACTGCGTCGTACCGAGGCCACCGCGGACCGGATCGTGCACCTCGTGCAGGCCGCCGCCGCGGGTGACGGCGGCCTGCCGACGCACCTGTTGAGCCGTCTGCTCGGGCAGGTGCCGCGCGTCAGCAGACTGCCGCACGCAGGTCTCTCCGACCGCGAGACGCAGGTACTGCGACTTGTTGCTGACGGCAAGGACACGCAGGAGATCGCCCGCGAGCTGTCCTACTCGGAGCGCACGGTCAAGAACGTCCTGCACGCCGTCACCAGCCGCCTGCAACTCCGCAACCGCTCACACGCTGTCGCGTACGCCCTTCGCCAGGGCTTGATCTAGCAGCAGCTCCGGATGCGCCTCATCCGACGAGTACCCGTGGTTCCTCAACAGCGACAGGCTTCGGCGTACGACGGATCTGTGCGCCGATGAGTGCTGCCAGCACGATGAGACCGCCGAGGGCCTGCAGTGGAGCCAGGTGCTGGTTGAGTACCAGCCAGCCCAGTGTGGTCGCTACGACCGGGCTGAGTAGGCCTAGGAACGTGACCTCGGTAGGAGCGAGCTCCCGGAGTCCCCGGAACCACAGGGCATACGCGACGGCCGAGCCGAACAGCGCGAGGTACGCGTAGCCCGCAACGTTCCGCAGGGTGAAGTCGGGCAGCGATCCTTCGACCAGGACGGTGATCGGCAGCAGTACGAGTCCACCGGCGACCAGCTGCCAACCGGTAGTGGCCAGTAGGGGAGCGGGCGACGTCCAGCGCTTGCTGAGTACGACGCCGAACGCCATCACGACGGCACCACCGACAGCAGCCAGGACGCCCCAGCCGTCGAGCCGTGCGCTGGCACGCAGCACCAGCAGGCCGACGCCGAAGATGCCGGCGATCGCAGTGAGCACGGTGTGCAGGGACAGCCGTTGCCGTAGCAGTGCCGCCGACAGTAGTGCGACCAGCACCGGCTGGATGGCTCCGACTGTTGCAGCGACGCCGCCAGGTAGCCGGTAGGCGCAGACGAAGAGCAGAGCGTTGAAGGCGCCGATGTTGAGCGTGCCGAGAACCAGAGAGCGCCACCACCAGCTACCGCGCGGCAGGACGCGGGTGATCGCGACCAGCAGCACACCGGCCGGCAGCGCCCGCAGGAACGCGGCCAGCAGTGGACGGTGCGGCGGGAGCAGCTCGGTGGTGACCAGGTACGTAGTGCCCCAGAACATCGGCGCGATGGCCGTGAACACCAGGATGAGGGCTCGTCGATTGCTTAGCACTAAGACAAAATATCTCAACACTAAGATAGTTTCAAGTCTCTCATCGCTAAGCGATCTGGCGCTAGGCTGGGTGGATGGCAGATCACGTCGACCTGGTGCTCGAGCAGTGGCGCGCGCGGCGACCGGACCTGGACGCGTCGCCGATGGGGATCATCGGCCGGATGAGCCGGCTCGGTGCGCTGTTCGACGCCGAGCTCCGGCGGAACTTCGCGAAGCACGACCTGGACCGGGCGTCTTTCGACGTCCTGGCGACGCTGCGGCGCAGCAACCCCGAGCACAGCCTGACCCCGGCCGGCCTGATGCACTCGTCGATGGTCACGTCCGGCGCGATCAGCCAGCGGCTCGACCGGCTGGAGGCCCGCGGCCTGGTCACGCGCGCGCCCAGTGAGACCGACCGGCGCGGTGTCCAGGTGACGCTGACGCCGGAAGGGCTCGAGCTGATCGACAAGGTGCTGCCGACCCATGTCGACACCGAGTCGCAGCTGCTCACCGGCCTGTCGAAGGCCGAGCGCGATCAGCTGGCGGGGCTGCTGCGGACGCTGCTCGAATCGCTCGGGGACAAGCGGGACTGACGATGACGGGCGCCGGCGCGGTCTCGTTGCGGACGGCCCTCGTCCGGCACCTGACCTCGATCGGCACGATCCGCGACCGGCGGATCGCCGCCGCGTTCCAGGCGGTACCGCGGCACGTGTTCGTCCCGCACGTCCCGCTGGAGATCGCGTACGCCGACGACGTCGTACCGATGAAGCAGGACCGGACCGGGGTGCTGACGAGCTCGGTGTCGCAGCCGAGCATCATCGCGCTGATGCTGCAGCAGGCCGCGATCCGGCCGGGGGACCGGGTGCTGGAGATCGGGTCCGGCGGCTACAACGCCGCCCTGCTGCGGGAGCTGGCCGGTCCGGACGGTGCGGTGACCACGGTCGACATCGACGCCGACGTGACGCGGCGGGCACGGGCATCGCTGGACAAGGCCGGGTACGGCGATGTGGCCGTCGTACGGGCCGACGGCGAGTTCGGCGATCCCGGGCGGGCGCCGTACGACCGGATCGTGGTGACGGTGACCGCGTGGGAGGTTGCGCCCGCGTGGCTGCGGCAGCTCCGGCCGGACGGGCGCATCGTCGTACCGCTGCGGGTCCGGGGGCAGACGCGGTCGGTGGCGTTCGACCGGGTCGGGGAGCACCTGGAGAGCAGGTCCACGACGATGTGCGGGTTCGTCAGCATGCAGGGGGCCGGTGCGCACTACGAGCGGTACCAGGACGGGCTGACGTACGACGAGGACCAGGAGGACGAGCCGCATCCGGAGGGCGACGTACTGGAGCTGCGATGCGAGCAGGAGTGGTCAGGGCTCCAGGTACATCGTGAGGAGCCGTTGCTGGACCTCTACCTGTGGCTGGCGGCCACACTGCCCGGGTATTGCGCGCTGGACGGAGAAGGGGTGGCAGCTGTCGCAACGGCGGACAGCCTGGCCTACGTGTCCAGGCGGCGCGGCCGGGACGAGTCACACGTCGAGCTTGGGTGTACTGGCCATGGCCCGGAGGCGCGCGTGTTGATCGACCGTGTGCTCGAGCAGATGCGTCAGTGGGACGGTCAGCACCCGACGTTCCAGGTGCATCCGATAGGCGCTGGGCTGCCGCCAGGCTTCCACATCGCCCGGCGGCACAGCTACATCAGCGTGCAGTGGGAGGCGTAGGCAGCGGCGGGTTGCTGACGGTCTGCCAGAGCTCGTCGATGTCGGACCGGTCGTCCGGCTCGGGCGTGTCCACCCAGCCGCTGGCCCAGACGTTCTCCTCGCGGTCGTCCAGGTTGAAGATCGACTGCGCGAACGCCGCGGAGCCGACGTACCGCCCGTTGTCCTCGTCGGGCTCGTCCGCCGTCTCGGGCCTGGTGGAGGTCGGCGGCGTGACCAGGGACCGCGCGTACCGCTGTGCTTCGAGAAGCCCGAGCTCGCGCTCGTCGCTGAGCAACCGGACCGCGCCGACCTCGTTGCCGGCGCTCATCAGGTTGCGCACTCTGGTGTCCAGGTCCTGCTTGGTGGACGGCAGGTTGTTCTGCGGCGGCCGATGCCCGGGCGGCTGGTGGGGTGCCGGGTTCTGCTGCAACGGATACTGCTGGAACTGGCCGGGTGCCTGGTAGCCACCGGCCGGCGGGTACGGCGAGACCGCACCGGGCTGCGTCGGCGTCTGGCCCGGAGAAGCCCACTCGCCGGGGCGGGCCGACTGGCGGCCGTTCTGCAGGAGCTGCTGGAGGACGGCCGCGGCCTGCTGGCTGCCGGTCAGGTTCCCGGCCTGGGCCGGGAACGAGGGCTGACCCGCCTGGGGTGCCCGCGGCGGTCCGCCCGGTCCGGCGGCCTGGGTGAACTGCCCCTGGAACTGGATCGGCTGGTTGCCGCCCTGCTGCGCCTGGATCTTCTGCACCAGCGCCTGCACGCGCGCGTTCTGCCTGGCCTGCTTGGTCTGCTTGCTGTTGCCGCGGTTGGACTGCTGCCGTGCCTTGGTGATCAGGCTCAGCACGATCATCACCACGACGAAGATCACGAACTGCGTCATCGCCCGGCCCTCCTGCCCGTCGCGCGGTCTGAACTGCCAGCCTACGGCCCACCAGGGCTAGCGGATCGACACGAATCGGAGGAATCCGGGTCTGACCGCTACAATTTCGTGTTACCGCTGATCGAATTCGAAGGGCATACCCGCGTGGCATCGACGAACGACCTCAAGAACGGCATGGTGCTCGACCTGGACGGACAGCTGTGGTCCGTTGTCTGGTTCCAGCATCACAAGCCGGGCAAGGGCGGCGCCATCGTCCGGACCAAGCTCAAGAACGTGCTGTCCGGCAAGGTGGTGGACAAGACCTTCAACGCCGACGTCAAGGTCGACGTGGCCACGGTCGACAAGCGCGACATGACCTACCTGTACAACGACGGCACGGCGTACGTGTTCATGGACAAGTCGACGTACGAGCAGCTGCAGCTTCAGCCCGAGGTGGTCGGCGAGGCGGTGCACTTCCTGCTGGAGAACCAGGACGCCATCGTCGCGGTGCACGACGACCTCCCGCTGTACGTCGAGCTCCCGGCCTCGGTCGAGCTCACCGTCGAGTACACCGAGCCGGGTCTGCAGGGTGACCGCTCCAGCGGTGGCACCAAGCCGGCCAAGCTGGAGACCGGCTACGACATCCAGGTCCCGCTGTTCCTGACCACCGGCGAGAAGGTCAAGGTCGACACCCGCACGGGTGACTACCTCGGCCGCGTCACGTCCTGAGCTCTTACATCCAGAGGTCTTACACAGAGAGCTGACAACAGAACATGTCTGCCCGTAGCAAGGCCCGCAAGCGCGCACTGGACGTGCTGTTCGAGTCCGAGGTCAGGGGGCTGCCGGTCGGCGGCACCCTGGCGGACCGGGTGGCGGACAACGACCCGCCGGTGAACGAGTTCACCGTGGCGCTGGTCGAGGGAGTGGCGAAACACGCCGAGCAGATCGACGAACTGCTCGAGACGCATTCGGTGGGCTGGTCGCTGGACCGGATGCCGGCCGTCGACCGGAACGTGCTCCGGATCGGTGCCTACGAGCTGCTGTACGACGACCAGGTCCCGGACGTGGTCGCGGTGAGCGAGGCGGTGGCGCTGGCGCGGGACCTGTCGACCGACGAGTCCCCGGCGTTCGTGAACGGTCTGCTGGCCAGACTGCTGCAGCTGAAGCCGACACTGGGTCTTTGAGACCGAGGGGGCGAGTCCCTCTTGTGCTCTCCCGCTGTGCTACCTGGCCCGGTGACCGTCTCGGTACGGTCCCGGGCCGCCTTGTGCGGGTTGCGTGCGGTCCTGCTGTGCTGTGCTGCTGTGAGGTGGTGCGTGGTGGAAGGCGGGCGGCCGCGGGCCAGCTGCTACAAGCCCCGACCGTCAAGTGCCTTCACCTGGTGATCAGGCGCCGGCAGCCTCGGACGACTCCTCGACGTCACCCTTCGCCTCGGGGTTCAGGACTCCCCAGGAGATGAAGCGCTCGGTCAGCGTCGTCGGCGACTCGTCGTAGATCACCGCGAGCGTGCGCATGTCGTCCTGACGGATCGACAGCACCTTGCCGTTGTAGTCCCCACGCTGAGCCTGGATCGTGGCCGCGTACCGCGTCAGCGGACCGGCCTCGCTCGCGTCGAGGTGTTGCAGAGCCTCCAGGTCGAGGATCAACCGGGGCGGAGCGGCTGCCGCAGCGGCCGCGCTGGCGTTTCCAGGAAGCAGTTCACGGATCGGTACGCCGTAGAAATCGGCGAGTTCCGCAAGCTTCTGGACCGTGACGGCCCGATCGCCACGCTCGTAAGAGCCGACGACGACCGCCTTCCAGCGACCCTTGGACTTCTCTTCTACACCATGCAGCGACAGCCCTTGCTGCTGGCGGATGGCGCGCAACTTGCCACCCAGTGTCTTCGCGTATTCGCTCGGCACGCTGGTTCTTCCCTCCAACTAGTTTCGTTCGGTCCGGCCTGCCGGAACGGGCCGGGTCTTGAAACCCCCCTCGATTACACAGAGTAACAATATTCCGGAGCGTAGGCCAGCGTCAAGACGGCGTGTCACATCCGATACCATGTCAAGCGGTCCGAACGTCCTTTAAAGACCTGTCCAGAGAGGCAGGAAAGGAGGAACGGTAGCGATGAGCCCTGCCCAGAGCGCAGAGCACCCCGAGTTCACGCAGCCGCCGAATCGCAGCAGCCGCGAGGTCCTCGACGCTTCCGACATTTCCCGGGCACTGACCCGGATCGCCCACGAGATCCTCGAGCGGAACCGCGGCGCCGACCCGGTCGTCCTGCTCGGCATCCCCACCCGCGGAGTTCCGCTCGCGCAGCGCGTCTCCGCCCGGATTCAGGCCGTTGAAGGGCAGAGCGTGCCCACAGGGTCACTCGATGTGACCATGTACCGCGACGACATCGGTCTCAAACCACCCCGTGGCCTGGAGCACACCGACATCCCGGCGGACGGGATCGACGGCAAGGTCGTGGTGCTGGTCGACGACGTGCTGTTCTCCGGCCGGACGATCCGCGCGGCACTGGACGCGCTCGGCGACATCGGCCGCCCGCGCGCCGTACAGCTCGCCGTCCTGGTGGACCGCGGGCACCGCGAGCTGCCGATCCGCGCCGACTACGTGGGCAAGAACCTGCCGACCTCCCTCGTGGAACGCGTCACAGTGCACCTCACCGAGTTCGACGGGGAAGACGCCGTACTGATCGCCGACAAGGGGGCGAAGTGAAGCATCTGCTGAGTGCGGCCGACCTGAGCCGCGACGAGGCCGACCTGGTCCTCGACACCGCCGAGGAGATGCGGTCGCTGGCCGACCGCCCGATCAAGAAGCTGCCCGCGCTGCGCGGCCGGACCGTGGTGAACCTGTTCTTCGAGGACTCCACCCGGACCCGGATCTCGTTCGAGGCGGCCGCCAAGCGGCTGTCCGCGGACGTCATCAACTTCTCCGCCAAGGGCTCGAGCGTGAGCAAGGGCGAGAGCCTCAAGGACACCGCGCTGACGCTGCAGGCGATGGGCGCCGACGCCGTCGTCTGCCGGCACGGCTCGTCCGGCGCGCCGCACCTGCTGGCGAAGTCCGGCTGGATGACCGGCTCGGTGGTGAACGCCGGCGACGGTACTCACGAGCACCCGACGCAGGCGCTGCTGGACGCGTTCACGATGCGCCGCCACCTCGGCTCGCTGGAGGGCCGCCGGATCACGATCGTCGGCGACGTCCTGCACTCCCGGGTCGCCCGGTCGAACGTGCTGCTGCTGTCCACGCTCGGCGCCGAGGTGACGGTCGTCGCCCCGCCGACGCTGCTGCCGGTCGACATGAGCAACTGGCCGTGCGGCACGTCGTACGACTTCGACTCGGTGCTGCCGAAGAGCGACGCGGTGATGATGCTGCGGGTGCAGCGCGAGCGGATGAACGACGCGTACTTCCCGAGCGCCCGCGAGTACAGCCGGCGGTACGGCCTGGACCGGAACCGGATGGCGCAGCTGCCGGACGAGGCGATCGTGCTGCACCCCGGCCCGATGAACCGCGGGATGGAGATCAGCGCCGAGGTCGCCGACTCCACCCGCTCGGTGATCGTCGAACAGGTCACGAACGGCGTGGCCATCCGGATGGCCGTCCTGTATCTGATGTTGTCGGGCAGTAACGAAGAGGAGCAGAAGGCATGACCGCATCCCTGGTCACCGGCGCGCGCATTCTTGGCGGCGAGGTGGCGGACCTGCTGATCGACAACGGCGAGATTGTTGCTGTCGGAACCGGCCTCGCCCGGCCCGACGGCGTCGCGACGATCGACGCCGAGGGCCTGATCGCGCTGCCCGGGCTGGTCGACCTGCACACGCACCTGCGGGAGCCGGGCCGCGAGGACGCGGAGACCGTGTTCACCGGCACCCGGGCCGCCGCCAAGGGCGGGTTCACCGCGGTGTTCGCGATGGCCAACACCGACCCGGTCGCCGACACCGCCGGCGTCGTCGAGCAGGTCTGGCGGCTCGGCCGCGACGCCGGGTACGCCGACGTGTACCCGATCGGCGCGGTCACCGTCGGCCGGAAGGGAACGCAGCTCGCGGAACTGGGCGCGATGGCGGACTCCGCCGCACGGGTCCGGGTGTTCTCCGACGACGGCGACTGTGTCTGGGACGCCGCGCTGATGCGCCGCGCCCTGGAGTACGTGAAGGCGTTCGGCGGAGTGATCGCCCAGCACGCGCAGGAGCCGCGGCTCACCCAGGGTGCGCAGATGAACGAGGGCGCGCTGTCGGGCGTCCTCGGCCTGACCGGCTGGCCGAGCGTCGCCGAGGAGGCCATCATCGCGCGCGACATCCTGCTGAACGCGCACGTCGGCTCGAAGCTGCACGTCTGCCACCTGTCCACCAAGGGTTCGGTGGAGATCGTCCGTGCCGCCAAGCGCCGCGGGCTCGAGGTGACCGCCGAGGTGACGCCGCACCACCTGCTGCTCACCGAGGACCTCGCCGCCTCCTACAACCCGGTGTACAAGGTGAACCCGCCGCTGCGCACCAAGGAAGACGTCGAGGCGGTCCGCGAAGGGCTGGCCGACGGCACCATCGACATCGTCGCCACCGACCACGCGCCGCATCCGGTCGAGGACAAGGACTGCGAGTGGAGCGCGGCCGCTTTCGGTATGACCGGGCTGGAGACGGCGCTGAGCGTCGTACAGCACGCGATGGTCGACACCAAGCTGCTCAGCTGGGCCGACGTCGCCGACCGGATGAGCTACCGTCCGGCCGCGATCGGCCAGGCAGCGGAGCACGGCCGGCCGCTCGCGGTCGGTGCGCCCGCGAACGTGGTGCTGTACGACCCGCGCGTCGAGCAGACCGTCGTACCGAGTGCTTCGGTGTCGCTGTCGCGGAACACCCCGTTCGAAGGGATGACGCTGCCGGGCAAGGTGGTCGCGACCTTCCTGCGCGGCGAGGCCACCGTGCTGGAGGGTGAGCTGACCCGATGAAGGCCTTCCTGGGCATTCTCGGCACGCTGCTGGTGCTGGCGGCGGGCTACTTCGGGATGTACCGGGGCTGGCGGAACCGCCAGGCCCGGCAGGCCGACCTGTCGCCGTTGCCCACGGCACCAGCTGACGACACACGGGGCGTCGAGGGCGTGTACGTCGCGACGACGAGCGCCGGCGACTGGATGGACCGGATCGCCGTCCACGAACTGGGCGTCCGCAGCATCGCGGACCTGGCCGTCAGCGCGGACGGTCTGATCTTCCACCGGCAGGGCGCGGGGGACGTGTTCATCCCCGCGGACCACCTCATCGGGGTCCGGACCGACCGTGGCATCGCCGGCAAGGTGACCGCGGAGAAGTCCGGCCTGGTGGTGGTCACCTGGACCCACGACGGCCGCGAGCTGGACACCGGGTTCCGCCCGCGCCGGAAGGCCGACACCGCCGCCCTGACCGAATCCATCGCAACACTGATCGGAGCCGAGCACAGATGAGCCAGCCTGCCCAGAGAAAGGCACTGCTCGTCCTCGAAGACGGCCGGTCGTTCGCCGGTACGTCGTACGGGGCGACCGGAGAGACCTTCGGCGAGGCGGTGTTCACCACCGGGATGACCGGGTACCAGGAGACACTGACCGACCCCTCGTACCACCGGCAGATCGTCACCCAGACCGCGCCGCACATCGGCAACACCGGGATCAACGACGAGGACGACGAGTCGCAGAAGATCTGGGTCGCCGGGTACGTCGTCCGCGACCCTGCCCGGGTGCCGTCCAATTGGCGCGCCACCCGGTCGCTCGACGACCAGCTGCAGGCGCAGGACATCGTCGGGATCTCCGGGATCGACACCCGCGCGCTGACCCGGCACCTGCGTGAACGCGGCGCGATGCGGGCCGGCATCTCGACCGAGATCCTGGACGCCGGCGAGCTGCTGAAGAAGGTCCTGGAGCAGCCGCCGATGGTCGGCGCCGACCTGGCCACCGAGGTGACGACGTTCGCGCCGTACGTCGTGCCCGCTCTCGGAGAACGTAGGTTCACCGTGGTCGCCCTCGACCTCGGGATCAAGTCGATGACGCCGAAACGGATGGCCGAGCGCGGCATCGAGGTCCACGTGGTGCCCGCGAACACCTCGCTGGAGCAGGTGCTCGCGATCAACCCCGACGGCATCTTCATGAGCAACGGCCCGGGCGACCCGGAGACCACCGAACACCCGACGGAGCTGCTCAAGGAGCTGTTGCAGCGGGGCAAGCCGTACTTCGGGATCTGCTTCGGCAACCAGGTGTTCGGGCGGGCGCTCGGGCTCGGCACGTTCAAGCTGAAGTACGGGCACCGCGGCATCAACCAGCCGGTGCTCGACCGGGCCACCGGGAAGGTCGAGATCACCGCGCAGAACCACGGCTTCGCGGTGGACGCGCCACTGGACGGTCCGGTTGAGACGCCGTACGGGACCGTCGAGGTGTCGCATGTCTCGCTCAACGACAACGTGGTCGAAGGGCTCCGGCTCACCAAGGACGGCAAAGTGCTGGCCTTCTCGGTGCAGTACCACCCCGAGGCGGCGGCGGGTCCGCACGACTCGGCGTACTTGTTCGATCGATTCGTCGAACTGATGGAAGGACGGGCCTGATGCCACGTCGTACAGACATCGAGTCGGTCCTGGTGATCGGGTCCGGCCCGATCGTGATCGGCCAGGCCTGCGAGTTCGACTACTCCGGGACCCAGGCCTGCCGAGTGCTCCGCGAGGAGGGCTTCCGGGTCGTCCTGGTGAACTCCAACCCGGCCACGATCATGACCGACCCGGAGTTCGCGGACGCGACGTACGTCGAGCCGATCACGCCGGAGTTCGTCGAGAAGGTGATCGAGAAGGAGCGCCCGAACGCCCTGCTCGCCACCCTCGGCGGCCAGACCGCGCTGAACGCGGCGATCGCGCTGCACGACAACGGCGTACTGGAGAAGTACGGCGTGGAGCTGATCGGCGCCTCCGTCGACGCGATCCAGCGCGGTGAGAACCGGGAGTCGTTCAAGCACATCGTCGAGAAGCTCGGGGCGGAGACCGCGCGGTCGGTGATCTGCCACACGCTCGACGACGTGATGGGCGCGGCCGCCGAGCTCGGGTACCCGCTGGTCGTGCGGCCGTCGTTCACGATGGGCGGCGTCGGCAGCGGGATGGCGTACGACGAGGCCGACCTGCGCCGGATCGCCGGCGCCGGGCTGCACGCCTCGCCGACGACGGAGGTGCTGATCGAGGAGTCGATCCTCGGCTGGAAGGAGTACGAGCTGGAGGTGATGCGCGACAAGGCCGACAACGTCGTGATCATCTGCTCGATCGAGAACGTCGACCCGATGGGTGTCCACACCGGCGACTCGGTCACGGTCGCGCCGGCGATGACGCTGACCGACCGCGAGTACCAGGTCATGCGGGACCTTGCCATCGGCATCATCCGTGAGGTCGGCGTCGACACCGGCGGCTGCAACATCCAGTTCGCGGTGGACCCGGCGGACGGCCGGCTGATCGTGATCGAGATGAACCCGCGGGTGTCCCGCTCGTCCGCGCTGGCGTCCAAGGCGACCGGCTTCCCGATCGCTAAGATCGCCGCGAAGGTCGCCATCGGTTACACGCTGGACGAGATCCCGAACGACATCACCAAGCAGACCCCGGCCAGCTTCGAGCCGACGCTGGACTACGTGGTGGTGAAGGTGCCGCGGTTCGCGTTCGAGAAGTTCCCGGCCGCGGACGCCACGCTGACCACGCACATGAAGAGCGTCGGCGAGGCGATGGCGATCGGCCGGAACTACACCGAGGCGCTGCAGAAGGCGCTCCGGTCGCTGGAGAAGCCGGAGGCGCGGTTCTCCTGGGCCGGTCAGCCGTCGGAACTCGGCCCGTTGCTGGAGGCGATCAAGACGCCGCAGGACGGCCGGCTGCGGATCATCATGGACGCGATCCGGGCCGGGGCGACGGCTCAGCAGATCTTCGACAACACGAGGATCGATCCGTGGTTCGTGGACCAGCTGTACCTGATCCACGAGACCGCGCTGCAGGTGGCGGCCGCGCCGCGGCTGACGCCCGAGGTGATCAAGCTCGCCAAGCGGCACGGGTTCTCCGACCTGCAGCTGGCCGAGATCCGCGGGCTCACCGAGGACGTGGTCCGGGGTGTCCGGCAGGCGCTCGGGATCCGGCCGGTGTACAAGACGGTCGACACCTGTGCGGCCGAGTTCAAGGCCGAGACGCCGTACCACTACTCGTCGTACGACGAGGAGACGGAAGTCGCACCGCGCGAGACCCCGGCCGTGCTGATCCTCGGCTCCGGGCCGAACCGGATCGGGCAGGGCATCGAGTTCGACTACTCGTGTGTGCACGCGTCGATGGCGCTCCGCGAGGCCGGGTACTGCACGATCATGGTGAACTGCAACCCGGAGACGGTGTCGACCGACTACGACACCTCCGACCGGTTGTACTTCGAGCCGCTCACCTGCGAGGACGTGCTCGAGATCGTGTACGCCGAGCTGCAGGCCGGGCCGGTCGCGGGCGTGATCGTCCAGCTCGGCGGCCAGACGCCGCTCGGGCTGGCGCAGCGGCTCGCGGACGCCGGCGTACCGATCGTCGGTACGTCGCCGGCCGCGATCCACCTGGCCGAAGAACGTGGCGCCTTCGGCAAGGTGCTGGCGGACGCGAACCTGCCGGCCCCGAAGCACGGTACGGCGCTGTCCGCCGAGCAGGCGCACGTGATCGCCGAGGAGATCGGCTTCCCGGTGCTGGTGCGGCCCTCGTACGTGCTCGGCGGGCGGGGGATGGAGATCGTCTACAGCTCGGCCGAGCTGGCCGCCGCGCTGGAGCGGCTGGGCGGGGGCGACGCCTTCGAGCACCCGGTGCTGATCGACCGGTTCCTGGACGACGCGGTGGAGATCGACGTCGACGGGCTGTTCGACGGGAACGAGCTGTTCCTCGGCGGCGTGATGGAGCACATCGAGGAGGCCGGGGTGCACTCCGGCGACTCGTCGTGCGCGCTGCCGCCGATCACGCTCGGGAACGCGGACATCGAGAACATCCGGCGCTCGACCGAGGCGATCGCGCGCGGGGTCGGCGTCCGCGGGCTGCTGAACGTGCAGTACGCGCTGGCCGGTGACGTGCTGTACGTCCTGGAGGCGAACCCGCGGGCCTCGCGGACGGTGCCGTTCGTGTCCAAGGCGACCGCGACACCGCTGGCGAAGGCGGCGGCCCGGGTGATGCTCGGTGCAACCATTTCCGAGCTGCGGACCGAGGGTCTGCTGCCGGCGTCCGGTGACGGTGGCACGCTGCCGCCGACGACGCCGATCGCGGTCAAGGAAGCCGTGATGCCGTTCAACCGGTTCCGGACCATCGACGGCTCGTCGGTCGACACCGTGCTCGGGCCGGAGATGAAGTCCACCGGTGAGGTGATGGGCATCGACGACACGTTCGGTACGGCGTTCGCGAAGTCCCAGGCGGGGGCGTCGCAGCCGCTGCCGACCGACGGGAAGGTGTTCGTCTCGGTCGCGAACCGGGACAAGCGGCACATGATCTTCCCGGTCAAGCGGCTCGCGGATCTCGGCTTCCAGATCTACGCGACCGAGGGCACGGCCGACGTACTGCGGCGCAACGGCGTCGAGGCCGTCACGGTCCGGAAGAGCAGCCAGGGTCCTGGTCCGAACGGGGAGCCGACGATCGTCCAGATGGTCCAGGACGGCGAACTGAACCTGATCGTCAACACCCCCATCGGCATCACCCAGGGCGGCTCACCCCGCCTCGACGGCTACGAGATCCGCAGCGCGGCGGTCGCGCGGAACATCCCCTGCATCACCACCGTGCAGGGTCTCGCGGCCGCGGTCCAGGGCATCGAGGCCCAGCGGGCCGGCGACATCGCCGTACGGTCCTTGCAGGACTGGGTCCCCAGGATCCACGGTGCCTGAGTCGGCCCTGCGGCGGCGGTCGGGGTACGAACGGTTCGTCCGGCCGGTGCTGTATCGGTTGGGGCGGGGAGATGCGGAGGTCGCGCACGAGCAGACGCTGGCCGGCCTTCGCCTCCTCGGGCGGATTCCGGGGGCAACCCGCGCCGGTGCCCGCCTGTTCGGGGCGCCCGCGGCCCGGACTGTGTTCGGCGTGCGGTTTCCTTCGCCTGTCGGGCTGGCGGCCGGGATGGACAAGAACGGGATCGCGCTGCGCGCCTGGCCCGCCATCGGGTTCGGCTTCGTGGAGGTCGGGACCGTCACCGCGCATCCCCAGCCGGGGAACGAGAAGCCGCGCCTGTTCCGCCTGGTCGAGCACGAAGCCGTGATCAACCGCATGGGCTTCAACAACCTCGGCAGCGCGGCCCTGGCCGACCGGCTGGCGGCGTACGGCGACCTCGGCTACCCGCTCGGTATCTCGATCGGCAAGTCCAAGATCACCCCGCTCGACGAAGCGGTCGGGGACTACGTGACCTCGCTGCGCCGCCTCTACCGGTACGGCGACTACTTCGCGGTGAACGTCAGCTCCCCGAACACCCCCGGCCTCCGCGAACTCCAGGACGCCGGCCACCTCAGAGAATTACTGACCGCCCTGCACGCCGAGGCCGCGGCCCTGACCGTCGCCGGTCTCGCCCCGAAACCGATCCTGGTGAAGATCGCCCCCGACCTGACCACGACCGCGATCGACGAACTCCTCCAGGTCTGCACCGACACCGGCGTCGCCGGCATCATCGCCACCAACACGACGATCGGCCGCCCCGGCGTCGAAACCCATCCGCTGTCCACGCAGACCGGCGGCCTCTCCGGCCGTCCGCTCGCCGAGATCTCGGCCAAGGTGGTCACCCACATCCATCACGAGACCGGGGGAGCGCTACCCGTCATCGGAGTAGGAGGAATCGTCGACCCGTCCGACGCAGCCCGCCTCTTCGACGCCGGCGCCAGCCTCGTCCAGGTCTACTCAGGCCTTATCTACAAGGGCCCCGCCCTCGTCCGCCAGATCAACAGGAGCTTGCCATGAGCGACAACAAACCCTTCGGCGCGCGCCTGCGCTCGGCAATGGACACCCGCGGCCCGCTGTGCGTCGGCATCGACCCGCACGCCCATCTGCTGGACGCCTGGGGCCTCCCGGACACCGCCGAGGGCCTCGCCTCGTTCACGTACGGCGTCGTGGACGCGCTCGCCGACCGGGTCGCGGTGTTCAAGCCGCAGTCCGCGTTCTTCGAGCGGTTCGGCTCGGCCGGTGTCGCCGTACTCGAGCAGGCCACGATCCGGCTCCGGGAGGCCGGCGCGTTGGTGATCATCGACGCGAAGCGCGGTGACATCGGTACGACGATGGCCGGCTACGCGTCGGCGTACCTGTCCGAGAAGGGCCCGCTGGCGTGTGACGCGCTGACGGTCAGCCCGTACCTCGGCTTCGGTTCGTTGCAGCCCGCGATCGACGAGGCACGGGCGGCGGGGGCCGGCCTGTTCGTGCTCGCGCTGACGTCGAACCCGGAGGGCCCGCAGTTCCAGTCGGCCCGCACCGCCGACGGCTCGACCGTCGCAGGCGCCGTGCTGGACGGCCTCCGGGGCCTGAACGCGGACGCGGACGGCCTCGGCTCGTTCGGCGCGGTCGTTGGGGCGACCATCAGTTCGACCGACGAGAACCTGGACATCAACGGCCCGCTGCTGGCCCCGGGCCTCGGCGCCCAGGGCGGCACCGCCGAGGGCCTCACGAGGGTCTTCGGTACGGCGGTCCGCAACGTCGTACCCTCCAGCTCCCGCGAGATCCTCGGCGCCGGCCCGGACCCCAAGGCCCTCCAGGACGCCGCCGCCCGCACCAACGACGCGTACCGGACGGTCCTCGGCTACTGACCTCAGATCTGCAGCTCGACAGTACGTACACGTCCACTGCCGACGCCGTCACGCTCAGCCGGTCGCCCGATCGGCCCGAGCCGGCCGACTCCTCCTGTCGAGCTGCAGAACGAGGCTGAGTATGCGATCTTCGTCGGCATGGGTTCGGGAGTCGAGTTGTGCCGAAGGTTCTACGACGACGTTGTTCGGCCGGTCGTCGGCGTACCGCACAGTGCCGCGTTGGTGGGGCGCGGGTCGGAGGTGCTCGGGTACGACGACGCGATGTCGGCGGACCACAACGGCGAGGCGCGGGTGGTGCTGTTCGTGCCGTACGGCGTCACCGTCGCGCCGGAGGTGCCTGACCGGTTCGAGGGGCGGCCGACGGCCGTCGAGATCCACACGATCCGCGCGTACCTCCAGTCGCAGCTCGGGTTCGATCCGGAGACGGAGCCGACAGTGCGGGACTGGCTCACGTTCCCGGAACACAACCTGCTGATGATGACCGCAGGCGCGGTCTTCCACGACGACCTCGGCCTGCAGGACGTGCGCGACCAGCTGGCGTACTACCCGGACGACGTGTGGCGGTACCTGATGATCGCCGCCTGGTGGCGGGTGCATCCCGAGATGAACCTCGCCGGCCGGGCCGGGTACGTGGGTGACGAACTCGGTTCGTCCTTGATCGGATCGCAGCTCGTGCAGGATCTCATGCGGTTGTGCTTCCTCGTGGAGCGCCAGTACGCGCCGTACTCGAAGTGGTTCGGTACGGCGTTCTCCCGGTTGACCTGCGGACCGGCGATCGGCCCGCTTCTGCAGACGGTGCTCCGGGCCGGGTCGTGGGAGCAGCGAGAGGAGGCACTCGCGGCGGCGTACCGGGCGGTGGGGGAGTTGCACAACAGGCTCGCGATCACTGCGCCGGTCGAGCTCGGTGTCGAGCAGTTGTGGGACCGTCCGTTCAAGGTCGTCTGGGGCGACTTCCCGGGCGCGCTGTCCGCCGCGATCGAGGATCCGAACGTACGCCGGATCGCCGACCGCTGGCCGGTCGGCGGCGTCGAACAGCTCCGCGACGTCCTGCACCGGGCCGGCGACCGCCGTCAGCTGCTGGAACTACTCGAGTAGAGCGCTGTCAGCAGCTCCACCGCGGCCTGGGTCGCCGGATGCGGGTCCGCACGCTGCCAGATCAGGTGTACGTCGACTGGCGGCGCGTCCCGCACCGGCCGGTACGTGACGCCGTCCCGCCGGTACTGCGTCGTCGTCGCCTGTGGCGTCATCCCGACGCACCGGCCCGAGGCGACCGCCGACAGCCAGTCGTCGACGTCCTGCGTGTACTCGATCACCGGGCGAGCGTCCTCCGGCCAGAGATCAGCCGTGGTACTTCCGGTCCGCCGGTCGATGACGAGTGTCCTGGTGCGGAGCTGGTCGAGCGTGACGGCCCGCTTGCGGGTGAGCGGGTCGTCGGCGGGCAGAGCGCAGTACCGCTGCTCCTGCGTGAGCAGTACGTGCGCGAAGCGGTGGAGGTCCAGGTGGCTGCGGATCACCGCGAGGTCGCACAGCCCCTCGGCGAGTCCGCCGGTCGGGGTGTTGGTGCGGATGAGCTGTATCTCGATGCCGGGATGCTCGGCCGTCCACCGGCGCTGGAACTCGCGCGTGTGGCTGCCGAACGCCGACCACGCGTGCCCGACGCGTAGCCGGCTGTGTCCGCTGGTCGCGTCGGCCACTAGTTCGTCGATCTCGGCGAGGACGTGCCGCGCGCGGGCGAGGACCCGGACGCCGACGGTGGTCGGGGTGAGCGACCGGCTGGTGCGGTGCAGCAGACGGACGCCGAGTTCGCGTTCGAGCGCCAGCAGGTTGCGGGACACTGCGGCCTGCGAGATCCCGAGCTCGATCGCGGCGTCGGTGAACGTGCCGGAGTCCACGATCTCCACCAGGCACCGCAGCTGCCGGATATCCATGACTCCAGCGTATAGATCCCGCTGTCGCCGCATTTTGCACACGGCCGCGGGGAGCGGATCCTCGGGATCGTGAGGCGAGATCGGTTGGTCGGTGTGGTGATGATGCTCGGCAGCGGGCTGTCGACGCAGGTCGGTGCGTCGGTGGCGGCGCTGGCGTTCCCGGTGATCGGCCCGGCGGGCGTGGTCGCGATCCGGCAGTGGGTCGCCGCCCTCCTGCTGCTCGCCGTCGGCCGTCCGCGACTACGCACGATCACCGCCCGCCAGTGGCGCACAGTGATCGCCCTGGCAGCGGTCTTCGCAGTGATGAACCTGTCCCTCTACACGGCCATCGACCGGGTAGGCCTCGGCATGGCGGTCACGCTCGAATTCCTGGGACCGCTCGCCGTTGCGCTGCTGGGCTCGCGGCGCCTCCTCGACCTGGTCTGCGCACTCGTCGCCGCACCCGCCGTCATCCTCCTCACCCGTCCGCAGGCAACAACCGACTACCTGGGCATCGGACTGGGTCTGCTCGCCGCACTCTGCTGGGCGTTCTACATCCTCCTGAACCGAAAGGTCGGAAGAGAGTTGCCGGGCGCAACAGGTGCCGCCGCGGCAGCGGGCCTCTCCGGGTTGGCCTACGTACCGGTCGGAATCGTCGTACTGACGCATCACCCCGCAACGCTCGCTTCCGCGACGTACGCGCTGGCCGCCGGCGTGCTCTCGTCGGCCGTCCCGTACTTCGTCGACGTATTGACGCTGCGCCGGGTCCCGGCCCAGTTCTTCGGCGTGTTCATGAGCGTGAACCCGGTACTCGCGGCCCTCGTCGGGCTCGTCGTACTGCATCAGAAGCCGGCCGTGCTCGACTGGATCGCGATCCTCGTGATCGTGTCCGCGAACGCGGCGGCGGTGACGTTCGGGGGCACGTTCGGCGCTGACGCAGTACGTCACAAACGGGTTCCAGTCGCGGAGTGCGATGTTCTTCACGGCGTGCCGGAGCTTGCGGTGACCCCAGCGTTCGGAAAGGTGTCGGCGGACGGGGAGCCACGGTCTTCCCGCACGACACAGTGAAGGAACACGATGCGGAAGCTGGCAGCCCTCGCGGCGGTTGTGACGATGAGTGTTGGCGCCCTGACGGCCTGCTCGGGTGGCAACTACTGCAACGACCTGAAGAGCTACGTCGACACCGGCAAGAACCTGGACACCAAGAAGTCCGGGGACCTGGACAAGATCCTGTCGGAGTCGAAGAAGGTCGAGAAGTCGGCGCCGAAGGACCTGAAGGACGACTGGAAGGTCGTCGTCGACTACATCGGCAAGGTGAAGGACGCCAACGGCGACACCACCAAGCTGGCGGAGCTCGCGAAGTCCGAGCTGCCGAAGATCCAGTCGGCGCAGGAAGCGATCACCAAGCAGGCCAAGGACTCCTGCAAGATCGACATGAACAGCACCGGTAACTGATCCACAGTGGGTGCAGTTGGTGGGACGGCTCTGCCCGTTCCGTCCCACCGGCCCACCCGGGTAGTAGCGTGACCGTCCGTGAAGCGAACTCTTGCCGTTCTCGCGACCGTGGCTGCCGGTGCCGGTGTGCTGACCGCCTGTACCGATGATCAGGCGTACTGCGTCGATCTGGCCAAGTACGCCGCCAAGGTGGTCGACGTCGACCCGCAGAAGCCGGTCGACTACGTGAAGATCCTGGACCAGGCGAAGAAGCTCCAGGGCTCCGCCCCGAAGGACGTCAAGGACGACTGGGGCGTCGTCGTGGCGTTCGCCGAGAAGGCCAGGAAGGCCGGTTCGGACAAGGCCGAGCTGGCCAGGCTGAGCAAGCAGACCGGCGCCGTGATGACGGCGTACAAGAACATCTCGGGCCAGGCGAAGGACAGCTGCAAGGTCGACCTGCCGAAGCTGAACTGACGACTCGACCCGACGTCGGCCGAACCTCGGGCTGAACCCGTGTTAGGTTCCCTTGCGAAGCCATACAACGGGACAAGGTGAAACGGTGCCACTTCCTACTTTGACTCCGGAGCAGCGTGCGGCAGCTCTGGACAAGGCCGCGGCGGCGCGGCGTGAACGAGCCGAGATCAAGAACCGGATCCGGCACTCGGGAGCGTCTCCGACGGAGGTGCTGCACGAGGGGCAGACGAACGACGTGATCGGCAAGATGCGGGTCAGCCAGCTGCTGCAGTGCATTCCGGGCGTCGGCAAGGTCCGGGCGCAGCAGATCATGGAGCGCGCGGGCATCTCCGAGACCCGGCGGGTCCGCGGCCTGGGTTCGAACCAGATCGCGGCGCTCGAGCGCGAATTCGCCGAGTGACCCCAGTGAGCCGAACCGAAACTCTGTCCGGCTCGTTGGACACTGGTGTGACGATGACCACGCACCCGAACGATCCTGCTCCGGCCGGCAGCGGCGAGCGGCCGCCGGCCCGGCTGACCGTGCTGGCCGGACCGACCGCGGTCGGCAAGGGCACGGTGGCGGCCGACATCCGGGAGCGGTACCCGGACATCTGGATCTCGGTGTCGGCGACCACCCGCAAGCCACGGCCGAACGAAGTACACGGCGTGCACTACCTGTTCGTGTCGGACGCCGAGTTCGACCGGATGATCGCCGACGGCGAGCTGCTTGAGTGGGCGGTGGTGCACAAGGCGGCCCGGTACGGTACGCCGCGGCAGCCGGTGCTCGACAAGCTCGCCGAGGGCCGGCCGGCGCTGCTGGAGATCGACCTGCAGGGCGCCCGGCAGGTCCGCGAGACGATGCCGGAGGCACAGTTCGTGTTCCTGGCGCCGCCGAGCTGGGACGAGCTGGTCCGGCGGCTGGTCGGTCGCGGTACCGAGACGCCGGAGGAGCGCGAACGCCGGCTCGAGACCGCGGTGCTGGAACTGGCGGCCGAGAAGGAGTTCGACGTGACGATCGTGAACGCCTCGGTTCGGGCGGCCGCCGATCAGTTGGTAAAGTTGATTCGATCACCCTCCATCTCTGGAAAGAGCTGAACTTGTCTGGCAACCAGCCCGTCGCCATCGGCATCACGTCGCCGCCGATCGACGACCTGCTCACCCACACCGACTCGAAGTACAAGCTGGTGCTGTACTCGGCCAAGCGGGCGCGGCAGATCAACGCCTACTACTCGCAGCTCGGCGAAGGCCTGCTCGAGTACGTCGGACCGCTGGTCGAGACGCACGTCCAGGAGAAGCCGCTGTCGATCGCCATGCGCGAGATCAACGACGGTGTCCTGACCTGCACCGACATCGACCCCGAGGCCGAGGCGGAAGCCGCCGCAGCCGCGGAGAAGTCCGAGTAGCTGACTCAACCGGGAACGGAGTCGAGCGATGTCCGCAACCGGTGAGAACGAGACCCCTGGGACCTCAGTGGCCCCGGGGGGTTCTGGCGTGCCCAAGCACAAGCCCAATGTCGTCCTGGGTGTCGGCGGCGGTATCGCGGCGTACAAGGTCTGTGACCTGCTGCGACGGCTGACCGAGTCCGGGCACAGCGTCCGGGTGGTGCCGACGGCGGCGGCGCTGGAGTTCGTCGGTGCGGCGACCTGGGCGGCGCTGTCCGGGAAGCCGGTGACCGCGGACCCGTTCGACGACGTACACGAAGTGCCGCACGTCCGGATCGGCAAGGCCGCCGAGCTGGTCGTGGTGGCGCCCGCCACCGCGAACCTGATCGCCAAGGCCGCTCACGGGCTGGCGGACGACCTGCTGACGAACACGCTGCTGACCGCGCGCTGCCCGATCCTGTTCGCGGCCGCGATGCACACCGAGATGTGGGAACACCCGGCGACGCAGGCGAACGTCGCGACGCTGCGTTCGCGGGGGATCACGGTCCTCGATCCGGCGGTCGGGCGGTTGACCGGCGCCGACACCGGACGCGGCCGGTTGCCGGAGCCGTCGGAGATCTTCGCGATCAGCCAGCTGATGCTCGCCGACGAGGCGGCACGTGCCGCCGGGCAGTCGGTGGCCGATCTGACCGGGAAGCACGTGCTGATCAGTGCCGGCGGGACGCGCGAACACCTGGATCCGGTGCGGTACCTCGGCAACTCGTCGTCCGGGAAGCAGGGCTACGCCCTGGCGCGGATCGCGGCCGCCCGGGGCGCGAAGGTGACGCTGGTCGCCGCCAACTCCGAGCTGCCCGACCCGGCCGGCGTGCAGGTGGTGCCGGTGGTGTCGGCCCAGGAGCTGTACGACGAGATCACCGGCCGGGCCGCCGACGCGGACGCGATCGTGATGGCCGCCGCGGTCGCGGACTTCCGCCCGGCCGACGTCGTCGAACACAAGATCAAGAAGACCGCCGACGGCGCCGTACCTGCCGTGAACCTGGTGCAGAACCCCGACATCCTGCACACCATCTCGCACGACCGCGCCCGCCCCGACCAGATCATCGTCGGCTTCGCCGCCGAAACCGGCGACGCCGACCACACGGTCCTGGACCTCGGCCGAGCCAAACTCGAACGCAAAGGCTGCGACCTCCTGGTCGTCAACGACGTCTCCGGCGGCAAGGTCTTCGGCAGCGACCTCAACGAAGCCGTAATCCTCGACCGCGCCGGCACCGCCCTCCCCGTCCCCTCCGGCTCAAAAGACGCCCTCTCCGGCGTCATCTGGAACCTCGTCGCCACCCACTGGCCCACACCCCGGCCCTAGCCCCGCCCCCGGCCCTAGCCCCCCGGCCCGCCCGCCCGGCCACCGGCTCGCCCGGCCACCTGCCCGGCTCGCCCGGCCGCCTGCTCGCCCGGCCACCTGCCCGGCTCGCCCGGCCGCCTGCCCGCCCGGCCCCCGGCCCACCCGCCCGTATTGGCCGCCCGTATTGCCCGCCGTGCAAGGGCCATTTGAGGGGTGAACCTCTCAGCTGGACCGTTTGCTGTCGGCATGCGGGGGGCGAACGGACCATGTCAGGGGTGAACCTCTGAAACGGCTGTCCACAGAAGGCCGAATCGGGGTCCCACGAGGTATGGGTAGCAGCCACGCTGTACGGGTGAACTCGAATCTCGAAGTGGTGGCGGCGCGACAGGGTGGCGTCTTCAGTCGGCGGCAGGCACTCCTCAGCGGCTACACGCCGCGGCAGATCCGGCTGCGGATCGGCGATGGCAGGTGGGTTCGCATCCGCCACGGGCAGTACGCCGAGCGGCTCGACCTGGCCGCGCTCGAGCCCTGGGTAGCGGCCCGGCAGGAACATCTACGGAGGATTCATGCCGTGGTGAACTCACGGCGGCACCGCGCGGTCGCGGTCAGTCATCAGTCAGCCCTGGCGCTACACGGGTTGCCGCTCTGGGGGCTCGACCTGAGTCGGGTGCACATCACCCGGCGTGGTGAGCCGGCCAGCGGGGCGGTCGCGGGTGTGCAGTACCACGCAGGCGGGCTGGTGGACGCCGACCTCGCCCGGGTCGGCGGGCTGGTGACGACCACGGTCGCGCGTGCTGTGTTCGAGACCGCCTGTACGACGTCCTTCGAGGCCTCCGTCGTGAGCTTCGACGCCGCGCTGCGCGATCACCCGATGAGTGCGGACGACGTACGCCGGCTGCTCGATGCCACGGAGTACTGGCCGGGTAGCGCGACGGCGCGGGCCGCCCTGAACTTCGGTGACCCTGGTTCGGAGTCGGTCGGCGAATCCCGCCTGCGGGTTCTCATTGCCGACCACGGGTTGCCGGCGCCCATGCTGCAGGTCGAGTTCTACGACGCCCGTGGGTTCATCGCGCGCGTCGACTTCTTCTTCGCCGAGTTCAACACCGTGCTGGAGTTCGACGGCAGGATCAAGTACGTGGGGGCGTCCGGCGAGGTGCTGATCGCGGAGAAGTTGCGTGAGGACCGGCTGCGAGCGCGAGGTCTCCAGGTCGTTCGGGCCGACTGGTCGGACCTCGACACACCGGCCCGGCTGCTGTCCGACCTCCACGGCGCGTTCGCCCGCTCGCGCAATGCGGCGTGAGCGTCGGCCGTTCGAGGGTTGACCTCTCAGCTTGCCCGTTCACCCAGTGCATGACGCCGGTGAACGGGCAACGGGAAGGGTTCACCTCTCAAACGTGGCCCGGCCGTTGGGGACAAGAGGACAGAAGCTGTCCGCTTTCGGTTCTAGAGTCGCCGGTATGGAGATCACCTGGGGCGCGGTTGTCGCGCGGCGAATGCGGCGGCACGGCCTGGCAGCGCAGTCCGACACGGCGAGGTCCGGCGCGGCGAGGTCCGGCGCGGCGGGGTTTGGTGGAGCGGGTGTCGGCACGGCGGGCGTTGGTACGGCGGCGTCTGGTGGGGCAGGCGTTGGTACGGCGGGGTCCGGTGCGGCGGGGGCTGGTGGAGCGGGCGTTGGTACGGCGGGGGCTGGTGGGGTGGGCGTTGGTACGGCGGGGGCTGGTGGAGCGGGCGTTGGTACGGCGGGGGCTGGTGGGGTGGGCGTTGGTGGGGCGTTTGGGTCGGTGGTGGATGCGGTGCGGGGGATGTGTGGGGCGCATGCGCAGGTTGCGGTGGCGGGGGAGATGTCGGTGGCGTTGCGGGTGCAGGGGGCGAACCGGGAGACGGTGCAGCGGGACGAGGGGCTTGTGAAGACGTTTGGGCCGCGGGGGACTGTGCATCTGCTGCCGCTGGACGATCTGCCGATGTGGACCGGTGCGCTGTCCGCGATCCCGGCGAACGGGCTGCAACCCGAGCCGATCCGGATGACCCCGGACGAGGTCGACCAGGTGGTCGTCGCGATCGGCGAGGCCCTCGCGCACGAGGATCTGACCGTCGACGAGTTGACCGAGGAAGTCGTACGGCGGACCGGTGAATGGGCCCGAACTCCGACCATCCCCGCGTTCCAGGGCGCCTGGGCCCGCTGGCGGCAGGCGGTTCACGTGGCCGCGCAGGCCGGGGTCCTCTGCCACGGTCCGCTCCGCGGGAGGCTCACGACGTACTCGAACCCGCACCGCCTCCGCCCGTTCGACCCGATGCCGGCCGAGAAGGCCCTCACCGAGCTGCTCCACCGGTACCTGTACTCGTACGGCCCGGCGACACCACAGCAATTCGCGCGCTGGCTGAAGGCGACGCCGACCATGGTCAAGCCGTACTTCGAGGAGCTGCCGCAGGCGACCCTGGCAGACCAAACCGTATGGTATGCACCCGGCGACGGCGACTTCCCGGAGGACCCCGTCGACGGCGTACGTCTGCTGCCGTACTTCGACGCGTACGGCGTCGGCAGCTACCCGAGGGAGCTGCTCTTCCCCGGCAAGGCGTTCGAGCGCGCGACGGCACGCGGTCAGGCCGGGAACTACCCGCTGCTGCTCGTCGACGGCATCGTCGCGGGCGTCTGGCACCAGAAGAAGTCCGGCCGGACGCTGCACGTCACCGTCGAGGCGCTCACGCCGCTGAACCGGCGCCGCCGCAAGTTGCTGGACGCCGAGGTGGACCGGTTGGGTGCCATCCTCGGTGTTGCGCCCTCGCTCACACTCGGCGACGTGACAGTCGGTGCGCACGCGTGAAACCCGGCCATCCATCCAGTATGTGATCGCCGGTCTCGCATGTCGGACGAATTCGGAGCGTCGCCGGGATCCCGGGGGAAACTGCTGGCATACTTCCCAGATGCATCGCCAACCGCCGGTGCATGGGGGGATCGCGCGGCCGTGCCCATCGCTCAGCCGGGCGGCACACGAGGAATTCGAAGGAGAACCTGTGGCGAGGCGCCTTTTCACGTCCGAGTCCGTGACCGAAGGTCACCCGGACAAGATTGCTGACCAGATCAGCGACTCCATCCTCGACGCGTTGCTGGCCGAGGACCCGAAGAGCCGGGTCGCGGTCGAGACCCTGATCACCACGGGTCTGGTCGTCGTCGCGGGTGAGGTCACCACGACGGCGTACGTCGACATCCCGGGGATCGTGCGGTCGCGCATCCTCGAGATCGGCTACGACTCGTCCCTCAAGGGCTTCGACGGCGCGTCCTGTGGGGTGCAGGTCGCGATCGGGAGCCAGTCGCCGGACATCGCCCAGGGCGTGGACACGGCGTACGAGACGCGTTCGGACGCGTCCAAGGACGAGCTGGACCTGCAGGGTGCGGGCGACCAGGGGCTGATGTTCGGCTACGCGTGCGACGAGACGCCGGAGCTGATGCCGCTGCCGATCACGATCGCGCACCGGCTGTCCGAGCGGCTCGCCGAGGTCCGCAAGAACGGCACGCTGGCCTACCTGCGCCCGGACGGCAAGACCCAGGTCACCATCGAGTACGACGGTGACAAGGCGGTCCGGATCGACACCGTGGTGGTGTCCAGCCAGCACGCGGCGGACATCAACCTGGACACGATGCTGTCGCCGGACATCAAGAAGCACGTGGTCGACCCGGTGCTCGAGCAGTTCGACATCGACGCGACCGGTTACAAGCTGCTGGTGAACCCGACCGGCCGGTTCGAGGTCGGCGGCCCGATGGGTGACGCCGGGCTGACCGGGCGGAAGATCATCATCGACACGTACGGCGGGATGGCGCGGCACGGTGGTGGCGCGTTCTCCGGCAAGGACCCGTCCAAGGTGGACCGGTCGGCGTCGTACGCGATGCGCTGGGTGGCGAAGAACATCGTCGCCGCCGGGCTGGCCGCGCGGGCCGAGTGCCAGGTCGCGTACGCGATCGGCAAGGCCGCGCCGGTCGGCTTCTACGTCGACACGTTCGGCACCGAGACCGTGCCGGTGGAGAAGATCACCGAGGCGGTCCGCGAGGTCTTCGACCTGCGTCCGGCGGCGATCATCCGGGACCTGGAGCTGCTCCGGCCGATCTACGCCCAGACCGCGCGGAACGGCCACTTCGGCCGCACCGGCGAGGACTTCACGTGGGAGCGTACGGATCGCGTCGAGGCGCTCAAGGCCGCGATCAACAAGTAGTTGTCCACAGGCGGACGGCAGTGCAGACCCGCACTGCCGTCCCGCCGGACTAACATTCCCGGGTGACATCGGACTCGCCGGAGCAGCTGACGCTGTTGCGGGACACCGTGCGCAAATCGCGCACCAAGGAGCCCGCGCCGATCACCACGACGTTGCCGGTGGCCCGGATCGCGGTCGATGTCTCGCTCCCGCATCTGGACCGGCCGTTCGACTATCTCGTCCCGGACGACCTGGCGGCGACCGCGCAGCCAGGTGCACGGGTGAAGGTGCGGTTCGCCGGCAAGGACCTGGACGGGTTCGTGCTGGAGCGGCTGGAGACGTCCGACCACGACGGCAAGCTGGTCCGGCTCCGCAGGGTGGTCTCCGGCGAGCGCGTGCTGACTCCGGAGATCGCTGACCTGTGCCGGGCGGTCGCCGATCGGTACGCCGGGGTGTTCGCGGATGTCACGCGGCTGGCGGTGCCGCCCCGGCACGCCAAGGTCGAGGGCGAGCCGTTGTGCTGCGACCAGCCGCCGCGTCCGCCGGCGTCGACGTCCCGCTCGGAGTGGTCGCCGTACCCGACGGGTTTCCTGGACGCGGTCGAGCGGGGCGAGGCGCCGCGCGCGGTGTGGACCGCCGTACCGGGGGCCGATTGGCCGCTCGCGTTCGCGCAGGCGGCGGCTGCGTGTGCTGCGTCGGGTCGGGGTGCGTTGCTGCTGGCTCCGGATGCGCGGGACCTGGAGCGGTTGGCGGGTGCTTGCCGGGCGGTGCTCGGGGAGACCGGGTTCGTCACGCTGTCGGCCGATCTCGGGCCGACGGCTCGTTATCGCGCGTTCCTGTCCGCGTTGCACGGGCGGGCGCGGGTGGTGATCGGGACGCGTGCGGCGGCGTTCGCGCCGGTGGCGGATCTGGGGCTGGTGGCGATGTGGGACGACGGCGACGAGTCGTACGCCGAGCCGCGCGCGCCGTACCCGCATGCCCGGGAAGTCCTTCTGCTGCGGGCGTTCCGGCAGAACTGTGCGGCGCTGCTCGGTGGGTACGCGCGGTCCGCGGAGGCGGCGGCGCTCGTCGAGTCCGGGTTCGCGCACGAGCTGATCGCGGACCGGAAGGTGATCCGCGCGGCGGCGCCGTCGGTGCACATCGCGGGGGAGTCCGACATCGACCTGAAGCGCGACCCGTCGGCACGGGCGGCGCGGTTGCCGCACCGGGCGTTCGAGATCGCGCGGGAAGGGCTGCGGTCCGGGCCGGTGCTGGTCCAGGTGCCGCGGGCCGGGTACTTGCCGAGCCTCGTCTGTCAGACGTGCCGGGCGCCGTCGCGGTGTGCGACCTGCGGCGGCACGTTGCGACGTACCGGGGGAGCGGGGCCGGCGAGCTGCAGCGTGTGCGGCCGGCCGGCCGCGGACCATCGGTGCCCGGAGTGCGGGGACACCCGGATGCGCGCGGCGATCGTCGGAGCCCGTCGTACGGCGGAGGAACTGGGGCGGGCGTTCCCTGGGGTCGTCGTGCGTACGTCGGGTGGCGACAACGTGCTCGACGTCGTGCCGGACGCCCCGGCGTTGATCGTCAGTACGCCCGGCGCCGAGCCGGTCGCCGAGGGCGGGTACGCCGCGGGGCTGCTGCTCGACACCTGGCTGCTGCTGTCCCGCCCCGACCTGCGAGCCGCTGAGGAAGCCGTCCGCCGCTGGTTCAACGCGGCCGCGCTGGTCCGCGCGGGCGCTCCGGTGATCCTGGTCGGCGACCCGTCCGCCCTTCCGCTCCAGGCGATCGTCCGCTGGAGTCCGGAAGGGTACGCCCTCCGCGAGATCGAGGAACGCCGTACCGCCCGCCTGGCCCCCGCCGCGAAACTCGCCGAACTCACCGGTCCGCCGGAATCCGTGAACGACCTGATCACCCGCCTCCGCGAGCTGATCCCGCCCTCCGCCGGCCTGGAGGTCCTGGGCCCGGTAGACGTCGACGACGAAACCGCGCGCGCCGTGGTCCGCACCCCCCGCACCCACGGCGCCACGCTGGTCCGCTCCCTCAAGGAAGCCCAATCGGCCCGCACCACCAAGAAGAACCCCGGCACGGTCCGCGTGCAGGTCGACCCACCCAGCTTCGGCTGAGCATCGTCGGGCTGCCCGCCGGCACCCTGCTAGCCGCGGAACGCCCTCCTGGTCGCCGCCGCGGTGGTCGTGAAGTACTCCGCCGGCTCCAGGAACCACCATTCGTTGAACGGCACACCGTTGGTGAGATCACGCCGGTAGCCGAAGCACACCAGGTAGAGCGGCCTGATGTACATCACCGCTTCGAGCCGGTCGAGCTCCTCGTCGGTCAGCTCGACGTGCTTGCGGTACGCCGCGACGACCGCCTCGACGCGCTCCTCGTTGGTGCTTCTCGTCGGCGCCCAGTTCCCGGTTCCCCAGAGCAGGAACGCGAGATCGGCGAGTCGCGGTCCGCGTCCGGACGCCGTCCAGTTGATTGCCACCGGCCCGTTCTTGCCGACGATCGCGTGATCGGGGGCATGCAGGAGATTGCCGTGCAGCAGTCCCTCGGGCAGACCCTCGCCGTCGTCCGCCGAGCGCACCTGGTCGAGGAGCCGCTCGAACCGCTCGCGGTCAGCCGCCCCGACCTTCGTGTCCACGGCGTCGAGGAATGCCAGGCCCGCCAGGAGGTCCTGCCGCGGTTTCCCCATCCGGCGGGCGTCCTCACCACTCGCCCCGCCGGGCCGGCTGACGGACTCGTCGTACGGCAGCGCGTGCAGTCGCCCGAGCATGTCAGCCATGATGCGGAAGTCCTCGATGCCGCCGGGCAGCGGGACGCTCTCGAGGAACTCGGTGACGAGGACCGCGCTTCCGTCGAAGTCGGACACCGCGTCGTCGACCGCGAGGCGTTCCGCGGGGTAGTCGTGCTGCTCGAGAAATCGCAGTACTGCGGCATCGCCCTCGACGCCGGACCTCGGCCGGGCCGGCGGAAACGCCCGCGCGATCCACGGGGGACCGTCGTTCCGGTCGATGCGGAAGACGTACGTCTTGTGCACGCTGAGCTTCGTCGCCGCGACCGCGTCGATACCGTAGCGATTCCGCAGGTGGACGAGCAGCCGATCGGCGTCCGGCTCGTGGTAGATGCGGTCGCTCAGACCCTCGAGATCGGTCAGCGATTCCGTGTACCGCTGGCCGGTCTCCTCGGCGTGCCGCCGTACGACCTTCTTGAAATTGCCGTCCTTCGTCATGACAAGCCTCCTCGTCAGCACCCTCGTCCCCCAGTGACGTGGTGTTCAGAGATGGCCTGCTGGCATCGACGACCGAGAGGGCAGATTCCCCTTCGCCCGATGGAACCCCGACTGGGGCGGATGTCCCACGGCTCGGCGACCGGTCGGCGCCGTCTGCCAAATCTGTCCGATCCCCACGGCCGTTGTCAAGCAGTCGTTGCCAGCGTCGTGGAGGCGGAGAGCAGTTGGCTGCCGAGGGACGTGCGGTGGTAGAGGACGGTGCGGCCGTCGCGGCGGGAGGCGACCACTCCGGCGTTGCGGAGGATGCCGAGGTGGACGCTGAGGGTGGGGGCGGAGACGCCCAGTTGGTGGGCCAGGTGGGTGGTGGACATGGGGAGATCCAGGTGGCTGACGATGGCGGCGCGGGTGCGGCCGACCAGGTCTGCGAGAGGGGAGTCCGTGGTGTCCTGGCGGTCTTCCCAGAGGCGGCCCAGGCCTCGTGGTGGGTAGGTGACGGTGGGGACGTGGGGTGCACCGGTTACTGCCAGGCCGGCGGGCCAGGTGAATACGCACGGCACGAGCAGCAGACCCTGCCCTGCCATCGGCTCGCCGTCGCAGCAGTACGGCCGGTCGATCTCGATCCGGTCGCCGCTGTAGCTGATCGACGGATGCAGGTTGCGGAAGAGCCGCTCGATCCCGCCACTGGCGAGTTGGTCCAGCCGGAACGCCAGGTCCTCCTGCAGCAGCGACCGCATCCGGCGCCAGTCCGGCTCGATGGCGCGGCGCCAGTACGACTCGAGCGCGGACGTGATGCGATCGAGGGCGCGGGCCGGGTGGTCGACAAGCTCGGGGAGCAGCGGGTGTGGGGTGTCCGCGTGCAGTTTGCCGATCTCGTTCACCACGAGGTCGTGTGGTGTGGCGGCGATCGCGGCCAGGCCCGACTCGAAGCTCGTCGACCGCCGGGGCGGTGCCGGGGTGAGGAAATCCGGGATATAGCCGTACGACGGGATCAGGGCCCTGAGCAACGTCAGATCGTCGCCCTCGATCACCGGCCGGACCTTCTGCAGCCACGGCCCGTGCACGCTCCGCGCGGTGTTGTTGCTCAGCGCCCGCACGCTCGTCACGGCCTCCCACACCGGCGACAGCGCGAACCGGATCCGCCCGACATCCGCCGCGTTCAACCTGATCGTGATCACCGGGCCAGATTAGCCCTGAGACTAATCGTCGACAACGGCCCGGCGACCCCGGACAGTTGGGCCCATGAGCTCAACCGCCGTCGGCAACTCCCGGTCCACCGCTCTTCCGCGGGCGTTCTGGGCGCTGTGGGCGTGCCAGTTGGTCAACCGGCTCGGCAGCTTCGTGCAACCGTTCCTCGTTCTCTACCTCACCCACGACCGCCACCTGTCCGCCGGTACGGCGGGAGCGGTCGCGGCCGCCGTCGGCGCCGGGACCGTGACCGCGCAGCTCGCCGGTGGCTTCCTCGCCGACCGCGTCGGCCGCCGCCTGACGATGCTGGTCTGCTTCTTCGGCACCGCCGCCGCGCTGATCCTGCTCGGCTCCGCCCGCGAGATGGCGCTGATCTGGGTGAGCGCGTTCCTCGTCGGCCTGCTCGGCGACCTGTTCCGCCCCGCCGTACAGGCGACCGTGGCGGACCTGCTCGACCCGACCGAGCGGGTCCGCGCGTACGGCCTGCTGTTCTGGGCGATCAACCTCGGCTTCTCGGTCTCGACCGTCAGCGCGGGCGTCCTCGCCTCGGTCGGGTACGGCCTGCTGTTCTGGTTGAACGCCGGTACGTCGGTGATCGCCGGCGTGGTGATCTGGGCGCTCGTCCCGGAGAGCCGGCCGGTCCTCGACGAGAGCACGCCGCGCCGCCCGGTGCTCGGCGTCGCGCTCCGGGACACCGTGTTCCTGCTGATGATCCTGATCCAGATCGGCTACGCGACGATCTACATGCAGGGCTACTCGACGCTGCCGCTCGCGATGTCGGACGACGGCCTCAGCTCCCGGACGTACGGGCTGGTGATCGCGCTGAACGGCGTGGTGATCGTGCTCGCGCAGCCGTTCCTGGCCCGCTGGATGGTGAAGCTCGATCGCCCGAAGCTGCTGGCGATCTCGATGCTGGTGGTCGGTCTCGGCTTCGGTGTCGGTGCTGTCGTCCACAGCTGGTGGGGGTACGGGCTGTCGGTCGTGGTGTGGACGCTCGGCGAGATCGGGTTCGCGGCGGTGATCGGCGCGGTGTTCGCCGACCTGGCGCCGATCGACCTGCGCGGGCGGTACATGGGCCTGTCCGGGATGGCGTTCGGCGTCGGCACGGTGATCGGCCCGCTGGCCGGTACGAACGCGCTGGAGCACTTCGGGCCGACCGTCACCTGGCTCGGCTGCGCCGTACTCGGCGTCGCGATCTTCATCGGCCAGTACTCGCTGGCACCCGCTCTGCACGCCCGAGCCGAAGCGAACGCCGCTGTCTCGTAGGGTGGCGGGTATGAGTGAGCGGACGGTGGACGTGGTCGTGTTCGACATCGGCGGGGTGCTGCTGGACTGGAGTCCGACGTACCTGTACGCCGACCTGATCCCGGACGAGGAGGCGCGCACGCACTTCCTGACCAAGGTCGCGACGCCGGCCTGGAACCACACGCTGGACGAGGGCCGGCCATGGGCCGAGGCAGTCGCGGAGCTGTCGAGTCTGCACCCGGAGCACGCGGAGTGGATCGAGGCGTACGACACCGGCTGGTTGCGGATGGTGAAGGGCGTGTTCGAGGACACCGCCGCGGTACTCACGGAGCTCCAGCGCGCCGGCGTCCCGACGTACGCGCTGACCAACTTCTCCGGTGAGAAGTGGGAGGTGGCGAAGGAGGCCTTCCCGGTCCTCACGCACTTCGACGGCGAGGTGGTGTCCGGCGTCGAGCAGACCGTGAAGCCGGACGAGAAGATCTACCGGATCCTGATCGAGCGCTTCGGGCTGGACCCGGCGCGGACGTTCTACACCGACGACATGGCGTACAACGTCGACGGGGCACGAGCGGTCGGCCTGGACGCCGAGGTCTTCACCGGCGCCGCGAACCTGCGCGCCCAGCTCCGTGACCGCGGGCTCGCACTACAGTGATCCAGTGACCTCCGTCCCGGAAGACCGCTCGCCCGCGATCGGCGACGTCGACCGTAATGCCGCCCTCGAACGGGTGCAGTCGGCGTACACCGGCGGTTACCTCACGCACGAGGAAATGGAGCAGCAACTCGAGCGGGTGCTGTCCGCGCGGACCCGCCTGGATCTCGAGGTCGCTGTCGCCGCGCTCCCGGCCGTGCAGTCGGGGAGTACGTCGACGATCAACGCGGCGTCCGGCCGGATCGTCCGGCGCGGCGGCTGGCAGCTGCCGCGGTACCTGAAGGTCGTGTCGATGTACGGGCGGGTCCGGCTCGACCTGTCGCAGGCGCAGTTCGAGGACGGCGCGGTCGACATCGACCTGAACGTGATGCACGGCGGCGTCAAGATCACGCTGCCCCGGAACGCGGTCGTCGACTTCGACGGAGTGCACACCGAGTGGAAGGACAGCCGCTACAAGCCCGCACGGAACTCCACCGGCAACGGTCCCCGGGTCCGGCTCACCGGCGTGATCGGCTTCGGCCGGCTGAAGATCCGGCACGCGCGCCGCTAGAGAGCTGCCGAGATGGTTTCCGTGTACGTCGGGCTGGTCGCGAGGTACGCCGCCTCGACGTAGATCGTGCTGTCCTGACAGGTCATCGGAGTGAGCGCGACGCCGGGTTTCCCGGCGTACACGGTCTGCGGTTTCGGGAGGCCGGGGCGCCAGCGGTTGATCTGGTAGGTGTCCTCGCCGGCGCTGGTGACCGTCCGGGTCTCCCAGAGGATCCAGTTGCTGCAGGCAAGGATCGTGTCGGTGACGACGGTGCCGAGCGAACGGGCGGGGGAGTCGCCGGACTCCCGGACGTACGCCTTGCTCTGGTACTGGTCCGGGTCGGCGGCGCCGACCTCCGACCAGACCGTCGCGCCGTGGAGGGTGGCGCCGCTCCACTGGATGCAGTTCGTTGCCGCGGGCACCGGTTCGGGGAGGCCGCCGGTCAGTGCTGCGGTCAGGACGCGCTTGCAGCGGCGGGCGGTCTCCGGGGCGACGATCTCGCTGAACGTCACGGTGTCCGCGGACACGACCGGATCGGCGACGTACCCGGGCGCCGCGACGCAGGTGACGGTGCGGGACTTCAGCGTCGCGAGGTCGGCGACGATCAGGCAGGAGCGGTTCTTCGCGTCGGTGGAGCTGTACGCGAACGTTCCGTCGTACGCGCCGATCTCCGGCTCGGACACCGGCGGGATCGCGGGCGTCGTCGCCTTGCCGGTGGTCAGGTCGTAGCGCAGCACCTTGATCTGCGGGTCCGGGCCGTCGGAGCGGATGTCCTCGATCAGCGCCCAGTGGTCGTCGATCACGACGGGAGACTGGGCGACGAAACCCGCTGCGGGGACGTGCCGGACGACGACCTTCTTGGTGCCGCGGTCGGCGATGGTCGTCGTACCGGGCTCGTCGCTGCCGCGGGTGACGACGTAGGTGCGTTGCTGGGTGACGAGATGCTGGCCGTCGACCGGTTGCCGTAGGACGTTCGCCCAGGCCGGCAACGCCGTACCGCTGTCCGTCGGCCGTCCTGGTTTGGACGGGGCCGGGGTCGACGGTGCTGGCGTTGGGGTGCTGTCCGGTTTGGTGCTGGAGCAGCCGGCCAGTAGGAGGACGAGGGTGCCTACGGCAACGGTACGACGACGCATCTACAGCCCGAGGTTCTGGAAGGAGTTGGCCAGGGTCGCGTTGAACAGGGCGCTCGCGGGGATGTTCCTCGGGCCGTCGGTGACGTTGCCGCGGCTGTTGAAACGGCGCTCGTTGAAGACCTCGAAGATCGCGATCGTGCCGTTCTTCTTGTCGTAGCCGCGGCCGACCTGATAGTGCCCGCTGTGGTTGAAGGCGAGGTACGGGAAGTACCGCTTGAGCAGTTGCACGTGCTCGATCACCGGGGCCTTGTAGACGCCGAGGTGCTTCTGGTGGACGGCGAAGAAGGTCTGCGTGTTCCAGGTGGAGACGCTCTGCACGATGTAGCTGCCGGCGGTCTTGGGCCAGCCGGTCTTCAGGTTCGTCTGCTGCACCATCGCGGAGATCGCCGTACCGCCGGTGGTCGACCCGAGATCCTTCGCCCAGGACGCCTGCGTGTCCTTCTGGTTGTCATCCGCCCAGTCGATCGACTGGAAGGTGGCCGGACCGCACCAGTACCCCTTCTCCTGGGAGGTCTGATACCCCTTCATGATGTACGCCGAAGCCGGCACAACCACCGGCGCCGCCGGAGTAGTAGGCACCGGCGTAGACGTCCCCACCGTAGGAACCGTCCGCGTCGGAGTACTCGTCGACCCGCCAGTGGGCGTCCCCGTCGGCGTGCTGCCCGGGGGAGCCGTCAGCGCAGTCGCCGGCGTGGGTGTCGCCTCACCTGTCGCCCCGTCGGTCGGCTGCGGGGAGCCCGCGTCGCTCGGCTGGGCCGACGTACTCGCCGTTGGTTGTGGGTTGGTGATGGGGTTCGGGTGCGGGGTGTTGGACGCGGCCAGTTCGCGGAGGTCGCGGGCTTTGTCGCGGCCGTTCCAGGCGGCTTGCATCTCGTCGAGCTCGGCGGTGACGCGCTGGCTCTTCGGGAGGGCGGCGCGCTGCGCGACGAACGCGGCCGGCGTCAGGTCACCCGTGGCGATGTCCTGCTCGGCGCTCGCCTCGTCCGCGGCGCGCAGGCTCGGCTGCTCTATCAGCGCATGCCGCTGGGCGCCGGTCGGCACCTTGCTCACGAACCCGAGCCCGAGACAGTAGTTCTCGGTCTCGAGCTTGAAGCACCTCAGCATCGACGAAGCCTGCGCCGACACGTCCGCCGACCGCAGCTGAACATCACCAGGCGACGTCTCACTGACCTCCTTCACCACCTCACTCCACGACCGAGCCGCCGGCGGCTCGGTCGCCCCCGCAGTCGACTGACCGGCCGACGGCGTCCTCGTCGGGTACGCCGAAGGCTCCCCGGACTGGCCCGTGCTGGGCTCCCCGGACGGGCCGGTGCCCGGCTGACCGGAAGCGCCGGCGGTGGGCTCCGTGCCGGAGCCGCTGGTCGGTGCGGCACTTGCGGTGGGTGTCGTGCCGGAGCTGCTGGTCGGTGCGGCACTTGCGGTGGGTGTCGTACTGGGTGGTGTGGACCGGTGTTCCGGGTCGCGTGGCTGGTAGGCCTGGGCGGTGAGGGGTGCCTGGGCGAGCAGTGCACCCAGGAGGACCAGAGTTGCCCCCCGTGCTGCTGTGAGCATTGGGTCTCCCGAGCGGCGTGTGACGGCAGTGACTGTAGGTACGCCTGGGACCACAGTACGTGCTTGTGGCAACAAACGGGAGGCCCTCCCGCCGGGAATCCGTCCGGCGGGCCAACCTAGGCCCTGTCTGGCAATCCATCGCCTACTGCGGGGCACTCGGCACGGCACCTCGCCGCACGGGTGCAAAGGCCACGATGCTCCGCATCGAGACCTTCGCCCCCGCGCGCCGAGCTACCGCACCGAGCACCTCCTCGCTACGGCGATGGATTGCCAGACAGGGCCTAAACTGTTCCGGTCCCGGTCCATGAAGCGTGTGGAGAGTCTGTGTCGGTCCAACCCATCCGCCTGTTCGGCGACCCCGTGCTGATCACCAAGGCCGAGCCGGTCGTCGACTTCGATGCCGAGCTGCGCCGCCTGGTGGCGGACCTCACCGACACCATGCAGGACGCCCCGGGCTCCGGCCTGGCCGCGCCGCAGATCGGCGTCGGGCTGCGGGTCTTCACGTACCACGTCGAAGGCGAGCTGGGCCACCTGATCAACCCAGAACTCTCCCTCTCCCTCGAGGAACAGTTCGGCCCCGAAGGCTGCCTCTCGATCCCCGGCCTGACCTTCGACTGCCGCCGCGCGCAGTCGGTGATCGCCAAGGGCTTCAACATGTACGGCGACCCCGTGGTCATCGAGGGCTCCGACCTGCTGGCCCGCTGCATCCAGCACGAGACCGACCACCTCGACGGCGTCCTGTTCGTCGACCGCCTCGACCGCGAAACCCGCAAGGCCGCCATGAAGGCCATCCGCGAAGCCGAATGGTCCGGCCTCTCCGGCCCGCCACCGATCAAGGTTTCCCCCCACCCCACGAACGGATTCGGGCTGTGAGAGTCGTTTTCGCCGGTACGCCGGAGCCAGCTGTCACCGCGCTCGAGGCGATCGTTGCCAGTCGCCACGAGCTGGTCGGGGTCGTCACCCGGCCGGATGCGCCGGCCGGCCGGGGACGGAAGCTCGTCGCGTCGCCGGTCGCGCAGTACGCCGAGGAGCTCGGTGGGGTCGAGATCCTGAAGCCCGTGAAGCCGAGCGATCCGGAGTTCCTGGCGCGGCTGCGGGAGATCGCGCCGGACTGCTGCCCGGTGGTCGCGTACGGCGGGCTGTTGCCGCAGGCGGCGCTCGACATCCCGAAGCACGGCTGGATCAACCTGCACTTCTCGGTGCTGCCTGCCTGGCGTGGGGCGGCGCCGGTGCAGCACTCGATCATCTCCGGCGACGACGTGACCGGGGCGAGTACGTTCCGGATCGTGAAGGCGCTCGACGCCGGCCCGGTGTACGGCGTGCTCACCGAGCCGATCGGCCCGGAGGACACGGCCGGCGACTTGCTGCACCGGCTGGCGGTGTCGGGCGCGAAGCTTCTCGTGGACACGCTGGACGGGATCGAAGCCGGCGTACTGGAGGCACGTGAGCAGCCCGCCGAGGGGGTGACGCTGGCGCCGAAGATCACCGTCGAGGACGCCGAGCTGGATCTGAACGCACCGGCGCACCGGGTGGATCGGCTGGTGCGTGGGTGCAATCCCGCGCCGGGGGCATGGACGACGTTCCGCGGCGAGCGGCTGAAGGTGCTCGCGGTGCGGTTGACCGACGAGGAGCTGAAGCCGGGCGAGCTGCGGGCGACCAAGTCGAGCGTCCGCGTCGGGACCGGGAGTAAGGCGGTCGAGCTCGTCACGGTCCAGCCCCAGGGCAAGAAGCCGATGGCCGCGGCCGACTGGGCGCGCGGCATCCGCCTCACCGACGAGGACCGTCTGGGTACGTCCGCGTGAACGATCGTTCGCCACGGAACCGCGGTCCGCAGCGGGGCCCGGATCGGGTACGGCAGGTCGCGTACCGGGTGATCCGGCAGGTGACCGCTGAGGGCGGGTACGCGAACCTCGCGCTCAACAAGGCACTCCGCGAGGCGCGGCTGTCCGGGCGTGATGCCGCCTTCTGCACGGAGCTGGTCCACGGGACGCTGAGGTGGCAGGGCACGTACGACGCCTTCCTCGCGCGGAGCGTGTCGCGTCCGCTGGACGAGCTGGATCCGGAGCTGCTGGACATGCTGCGGCTCGGCAGTCATCAGCTGTTGAACATGCGGGTCGACTCGTACGCCGCGGTGTCGGAGATGGTCTCGCTTACTCGCTCGGAGCTCGGCCAGAAGCGCACCGGTCTCGTCAACGCCGTACTCCGCAAGATCAGCCAGCGCTCCCTGGACCAGTGGATCACCACCGTCGCTCCGCGATGGGAGGACGATCCGCTCGGTCACCTCGCCATCGCAGAAGCCCACCCCCGCTGGGTGATCGAGGCGTTCCAGCAAGCACTGACCCCGGCAAAGCCGGCCGACCGGGCAGGGCTGGGCGAGCCCGCGGGGTCGGCCGAGCGTGCAGTGCCGGGGGACCGGGCAGGCACGGAAGTTGTGTCGGGCGACCGGCCGGACGCGGGGCTGGGGGAGCCTGGGGCGTGGGGCGAGCAGTTGGCGGTGGGGTTGGAGGAGTTGCTGGTTGCGGATAACGAGCCGCCTCGGGTGACGCTGGTGGCTCGGCCTGGGCTGTCGGATGTGGATGAACTGGTGGCGGCAGGGGCTGTCGCGGCGCGCTGGTCGCCGTACGGTGCTGTGCTTGGTGGGGGTGGGGATCCGGGGCGGATCGGGGCAGTCGCGACGGGTCGAGCGGGAGTGCAGGACGAAGGGTCGCAGCTGGTGGCGATCGCGTTGGCGTCGGCGAAGGTCGACGGGGACGACGCGAACTGGCTGGATCTGTGTGCAGGCCCGGGCGGCAAGTCCGCATTGCTGGCGGCGCTCGTCAAGGACGGTCGGCTGACGGCGGTCGAGCCGCTCAAGCATCGAGCCGAGCTGGTGCGGCAGAACCTCCGCGCGATCCCGGGCGACCACAAGGTGCTCGTCGGCGACGGCACCAAGCCGACCTGGCCGGCCGGTTCGTTCGACCGCGTGCTGGCCGACGTACCGTGCAGCGGCCTCGGCGCCCTCCGCCGTCGCCCGGAAGCGCGCTGGCGCCGTACACCGCAGGACGTCGAGGAGCTCCGCCCGCTCCAGGAAGCACTCCTGGACTCGGCGATCACCTCGGTCCGCCCGGGCGGCGTCGTCGCGTACGTGACCTGCTCCCCGCACCCGGACGAAACCCGGGCCGTCGTCGACACGGTTCTCGCCGGGCGCGACGACGCGGCGCTCGAGGACGCCCGCGCGCTGTTCCCCGGCGTACCCGACCTCGGCGACGGTCCCGACGTACAGCTCTGGCCGCACCTGCACGGCACCGACGCCATGTACCTGGCGCTCGTCCGACGCTCATAGTCCGGACCTGCTGACAGGCGCTATAGCCCGAACGGTGATGATAGAGCCGTGACAACGACGGCCACCCGACCCGCACGCTCGACCCGGCAGCACCATCTCGTCGGGCTGACGTCCGCCTTCGGGATCGGGATGCTGGTCGCGGTCCAGTCCCGGATCAACGGGGAGCTCGGCGGCAAGCTGGGTGACGGGATCCCGGCGGCGCTGATCTCGTTCGGCACCGGTCTGCTGGTGCTGCTGATCGCGACGGCCGTGGTTCCTCCCGTACGGCGTGCGCTCGGCAATGTGTGGCGCGCGATCCGGACCCCGATGCGCGGGTACGGCGGTCTGCGCTGGTGGCAGTGCACGGGTGGTGTCGCGGGCGCGTTCCTGGTCGCGACGCAGTCGATCACCGTGTCCGTCATCGGCGTCGCGGTGTTCCTGGTGGCGGGTGTGGCCGGACAGGCGATCAGCAGTCTGGTCGTCGACCGCCTCGGGTTCGGTCCGGCCGGACCGCAACCGCTGACCACGCTGCGGATCGTCGGCGCCGCGATCGCGCTGGTCGCGGTAGCTCTCGCGGTCTCGGGGCAGTTGAGTCACCCCGGCGGGCTCCTGCTCGCGATCCTGCCTGCACTCGCCGGCGTCGGCACCGCCGTACAGCAGGCGATCAACGGCCGGGTCGCCCGCACCGCCTCGTCCGACGCGTACGGCGCCGTTGCCGCCGGCGTGGTCAACTTCCTCGTCGGCTTCACCGCGCTACTGGTGGTCTTCCTCGTCGACGTGGCGTTCCGTGGAGCGCCGAGGGGCCTGCCGAGCGAGCCCTGGCTGTACTTCGGCGGCATGTGCGGCGTGATCTTCATCAGCGCGGCCGCCGCCGTGGTCCGCGTGGTCGGCGTCTTCGTCCTCGGCCTCGGCACCATCGCGGGCCAGCTGATCGCCAGCCTGTTCATCGACATCCTCGCCCCGGTCGCCGACAAGCCGATCACCACCCCCGTCATCGCCGGCACCCTCCTCGCCCTCGCCGCCGTAGCAGTCGCCGCCGTCCCCAACCTCCGCCACGCGTAGGCCGCAGACCCCAACCACGGCCACCGACCGGAACGGGCGCGGTGCGGGGCCAAGGCCCCAACCTCCGCCACCCCACACCGCACCGACCCGGCCCCCGGCCCCGGCCCCCGGACCCGGCCCCCGGCCCCGGCCCCCGGCCCCGGCCCCCCGGCCCCGGCCCCTGGGCACCCGGCCCGGGCACCCGGCCCCTGGGCATCCGGCCCCGAGGCTTGGCCTCGGCCCAAAGCCGAGCCTCGGTCCGTTTGAGGTGTTAACCTCGCAGGCTGCCCGTTCGCTGTCTGCATGCGCTTGGTTAACGGGCGCGTTGCGGGGTTAACCCCTGAAATGGCCGGGCGGGCCGGGACTCCCGGGCACCCGGTCCCGGGCACCCGGTCCCCGCCATCCGGCCCGACGCTCGGGCGTCCAGCCCCGTGGCTTGGCCCAAAGCCGAGCCTCGGTCCGTTTGAGGGGCTAACCTCGCAGGTTGCCCGTTCGCTGTCTGCATGCGCTTGGTTAACGGGCACGTTGCGGGGTTAACCCCTGAAATGGCGGGGCGGGCCGGGGTGGACCTGGGCGGGGCGGGCCGGGGTGGGGCGGGGTGGGGGCGCGGCAGCGTGGCCGCGGGGCCGCGGGGCCGCGGGGCGAGGTGGCCGTGATGGGTGGCCGTGCCGGGCGATCCGCTGAGGAGCAGGGCCGGGTTACGCGGGGGCTTCGGCGGGGAGCGGTGGCTTGCGGCGGAGGTTGGTGACCAGGCCCTGGGAGACGGCGACGCCGGCCAGGACGATCAGGCCGCCGACCGGTTGGTACCAGGTGATGTGTTCGTGCAGGACGATCACGCCGACCAGGATCGAGAACACCGGCATCAGGTACGTGACCATCGACGAGCGGCTCGCGCCGATCAGCCGGATGTTGCGCATGTTGAGGACGAACGCGAGCCCGCTGCCCAGCGCACCGAGCGCGAGCACGCTCAGCACCACCTTCAACGACAGTGACCACGGCGCGGGCGGCGCCTGCCCGGTGACCAGCGGAGCGACCACCGCGAGCTGAATCGTTGCGCAGAGCAACAACGCCGTGGACAACGCCGTACCCGACACCGGCGTACCGGCCAGGAACCGTTTCTGGTAAGGGATCGCGAGCCCGTAGAAGACCGCGGCCAGCATGCACAGCCCCTGCCCGGCCAGGTCCGCGCCGCCCTGCACCCGCCAGGCCCCGAGCACCACGAGCACCCCGAGGAACCCGATCAGCAGCCCGAACCCGCGCTGCGCCGAGAACTTCTCGGTCCGGAAGATCAGTACCGCGATCGGCAGCACGATCAGCGGCGTGATGCCGTTCCAGATGCCGGCCAGCAGCGACGGGATCCGCTCCTCGCCGTACCCGAACAGCGTCCACGGGATCGCCGACCCGATCGCCCCGACCACGAACGAGTGCGCCCACAACCGCGGGTCCCGCGGCAGCGGCTCGCGTTTCACGGCCAGGATCGCCAGCAGTACGACGGAACCGGCCAGCACCCGGCCGAGCGCCAGGTAGAGCGGCGGCAACTCGCGGACGCCGACCGAGATGAAGAGGAAGCTGCACCCCCAGATGGCGGCCAGCGCCACCATGGTGGGGAGCCATGCCCTCGTCGGGGCTTGATCAGGACCACCGTCAGGAGTCGTCACCGTGCTCACTCCTGACATCCTGCACTACCGCGTCGACAGTTCGTGCATTTATATCCGTATTCGGGCAGCCGCTGGCGGCCGGTGTCAGGAGCGAGAGAGGATGACGCCCATGAGTGCCTTCGACGTGATCGCCGTCCGGAAACAGTTCCCAGCGCTCGAGGAGGGCGCCGCGCATTTCGACGGGCCGGGCGGTTCGCAGACCCCGCAACCGGTCGCCGACGCTGTCGCGAAGACCCTGACCTCGGCGCTCGCGAACCGCGGCCGGCTGACCCCCGCCGAGCGGCGCGCGGACGGGATCGTCGTCGGCGCCCGCGAGGCGATGGCCGACCTGCTCGGTACCACCGCGCAGGGGGTCGTTTTCGGCCGCAGCATGACCCAGCTGACGTACGACTTCTCCCGGACGCTCGCCAAGACCTGGACCGCCGGTGACGAGGTGATCGTCAGCCGCCTGGATCACGACGCGAACGTCCGCCCGTGGGTGCAGGCCGCCGAGGCCGCGGGTGCGACCATCAAGTGGCTCGGATTCGACCCGGAGACGTCCGAGCTCGACGACATCGGCCCGCTGCTCACCGACCGGACCCGGCTGGTCGCGGTCACCGCCGCCTCGAACCTCCTCGGCACCCGCCCCGACACCGAGCGGATCGCCGACCAGGTCCACGCGGCCGGCGCCCTGATCTACGTCGACGGCGTGCACCTGACCGCGCACGCGCCGATCGACGCGCGGTACGCCGACTTCTACGCCTGCTCGCCGTACAAGTTCTTCGGCCCGCACCTCGGCGTACTGACCGCCGCGGCCGGGCTCCTGGAGACGTTGGAGCCGGACAAGCTGCTGCCGTCGACGAACGTCGTACCGGAGCGGTTCGAGTTCGGGACGCTGCCGTACGAGTTGCTTGCCGGTACGACGGCCGCGGTCGACTTCATCGCCGGACTGGGCGGCTCCGGCAGCACCCGCCGCGAGCGGCTCGTCGACTCGCTCCGCCTGGTCGAGGAGCACGAGGACGCGCTCCGCGACGACCTCGAGGCCGGGCTCGCGGCGATCCCCGGTGTCACGCTGTACGGCCACGCCGCGAATCGCACGCCGACCCTGCTGTTCACCCTCGACGGCCACACCCCGGCGGAAGTCGCCGAGCACCTGGCGGCGGCGGGTGTGAACGCCCCGGCGGGTTCGTTCTACGCTTACGAGCCGGCCAAGCAGCTCGGCCTCGGCCCGGACGGCGCGGTCCGCGCCGGCCTCGCGCCGTACAACGACCAGTCCGACGTCGACCGCTTGATCGCCGCCTTGACCACCCTGAGAGGCACTAACTAAAGTCTCTGGGGAAATTAATCCGCCCGAGGGAGTCAGGTGAGAGAACCGAGCGCTGTTTTCGTCCAGGCGAACCCCTCGGACGGTTTCGTGGCACCGTCGCGCGGGGGTGCCGAGGTCAGCTGGAACGACGGCACCGTTGAGGTGACGGCGACGCGGATCTCCCGGGTGGCGCTGCGCTGGTCGGAGCGACTGCCGGCCGACGCGCTGATCCTCGGCGATGCGTGGGAACGCTCGTACGGGGAGCTGCAGTGGCGGCACCAGCAGCCCGAGCGGCTGCTGCCGTGGTACTTCCTGGTCCACTCGAGCGCAGGAACGTTCGGCATGGGGGTCGACGTACAGCCGAACGCGTTCTGCGCGTGGACGGTCGACGGCGACGGGTTCACGCTGTGGCTCGACCTGCGGAACGGCGGCGGCCCCGTTCACCTGGACGGTCGTACGCTGACAGCAGCGGTCGTGCGACGATTCGAGGACGCCGGCACACCCTGGCAGACGCTGAACGCAGCGGTCGCCTCCCTGAGCACCCGGCTACCGGCGCGACCTGAGCCCGCGCCGGTGGCCGGGCCTGTAGCTGGTCCTGTCGTTGGGGCCAACAACTGGTACTACGCGTACGGCGAGAACTTCGACGAGAAGGCGGTCCTCAAGGACGCGTCGACGATCGTCGAGCTCGCCGACGGGCACCCGGTGAAGCCGTTCAGCGTCGTCGACGACGGCTGGTACCCGGGCGGCGTCTGCTCCGGCGGCCCCTGGGACCGCGGTACGCCGGGCGTGTTCGACGACCTGGCCGGTACGGCGGCCGCGATCAAGGCGATCGGCGCCCGCCCGGGCCTGTGGTTCCGCCCGCTCCTGGTCCGCGAAGCCAGTGCGCTGGCGTCCAAAGGCCCGCACGACAAACCGGGCCGCGCGCTCGACCCGACGTACCCCGAGGTGCTCGACGGCATCGGCGCGGACCTGCGCCGGTTCAAGGACTGGGGCTTCGAGCTCGTGAAGCACGACTTCAGCACGTACGACGTGTTCGGCAACTTCGGCCCCGCGATGGGCTCGCGGCTGACCGACGACGGCTGGCAGTTCCACGACCCCACCCGGACCACCGCCGAGATCGTCCTCGACTTCTACCGCGGGGTCCGGTCCGCCGCGCCGGACCTGGTGGTGATCGGCTGCAACACCGTCGGCCATCTCGCCGCCGGGCTCGTCGACGTCCAGCGGATCGGTGACGACACCTCCGGCCGGGACTGGGAGCGGACCCGGAAGATGGGCGTGAACACGCTCGCGTTCCGGCTGCCGCAGCACAACCGGTTCTTCACCGTCGACGCCGACTGCGTCCCGTGTACGCCGCAGACGCCGTGGGAGCTGAACGCCCGCTACCTCGACCTGATCGCCCGCTCCGGTACGGCGCTGTTCCTGTCGATCGACCCGGCCGCCCGGACCGCCGGGATCGACCGCGCGCTCCGCGACGGCATCCGCCTCGCGCTCGACGGCGGTACGCCGGGTGGTATAGAGCCGACGGACTGGCTGACGAACACCACGCCCAACGAGTGGCGGGCCGGCGAGGACACGGTCCGGTACGGCTGGACGCAGCCGTGGGGTGCGGACCCGAATGGCTAGACGGGGGACGAACCTGGATCGCGTCGGGGGGTTCAACGACGCCGTCGTACTGGACGCGATCCGGCGCAGTGAACAACTCAGCCGGGTCGAGCTGGCCGAGGCCACCGGCCTGTCCGGGCAGGCGATCTCGAACATCGCCCGCCGGCTGCTCGACGCCGGCCTGGTCCGCGAGGCCGGCGTACTGCGCGGCGCCGGGCTCGGCAAACCGCGGACGCTGCTCGAACTCGAACCCACCGGCCGGTACGCCGTCGGCGTGCACCTGGACCCGTCCGTCGTCACCGTCGTATTGCTGGACCTGACCGGCGAGGTGGTCGCGCGCCGGCCGGTCGACCAGTACGCCGACGACCCGGACCTGCTGATCGACGGCATCGCGAAGACGATCGAGGAAGTGATCGCCGAGTCCGGCGCGGTCCGCGACCGGGTTACCGGCGTGGGGATCGCCGCGCCCGGTCCGATCGACGTCGAGCGCGGCGTGGTCGTCGATCCGCCGAACCTGTCGGCCTGGCACCTCGTCCCGCTGTGCGACCAGTTGCAGGAGCGTACGGGCCTCCCGGTCGTCCTGGACAAGGACGTGACCGCCGCCGCGGCCGCGGAGAAGTGGGCCGGGCAAGGGGGCAGCTTCGTGTTCTTCTACCTCGGTACGGGCGTCGGCGCCGGACTGGTGATCGGCGACGAGGTGGTGCGCGGCTCGTCCAGCAACGTCGGCGAGATCGGCCACGTGATCGTCGACCCGGACGGCCCGGTCTGCTACTGCGGCCGCCGCGGTTGCGTCGGCGAGGCCAGCCAGCCGCGCTACCTGGTGCAGCAGGCGGTCCGGGCCGGAGTACTTGCCGACGGCATCGACCTCGACGACCGCCCGGCCGTCGAGGAGGCGTTCGCCCGGCTCTGCGCGCTCGCCGCGGACGGATCCACCGGGGCGCGGCAGATCGTCGTACAGTTGGCCGTCCGGATCGCCAAGGTGGTCGAGGACGTCGCGAACCTGCTCGACCTGGACCGCGTCGTGTTCGGCGGTCCGCACTGGGAACACCTCGCTCCGGTCCTGAACGACGCCGTCCGCGCGGCGCTGGACGGCCGGTTCCTGCTGCAGGCGGTGCACCCGTTCGAGGTCACCGGGACCGCGCTCGGCACCGATGTCGGCGCGATCGGCGCCGCGAGCCTGGTCCTGGACCGGACCTTCTCGCCCAACCCCGCCCTCGTCGTTGAAAGGTAGATGTGTGTTGATGATCGACTCCGAGGTCCTCGCCCGGGCCGTTGCGGCCGTTCAGCAGGCCTGCGGTGACGAGGTGATCGCGGAGATGTTCCGGCGCTCGATGGCCGAGAACCTGCCCGCGGTCGCCGAGCGGCTGCCGGACGGGACCACGTTCGTGCTCACCGGCGACATCCCGGCGATGTGGCTGCGGGACTCCGCCGCCCAGCTCCGTCCGTACCTGCTGGTGTGCAGGGACGACCCGGGCCTGCAGGACGTACTGATCGGCGTCCTGCACCGGCAGCTGGAGTACGTCGTACTGGACCCGTACGCGAACGCCTTCAACAAGTCGGCGAACGGCGCGGGGCACGTCACGGACGAGACCGAGATGGCGCCGTGGGTGTGGGAGCGCAAGTACGAGATCGACTCGCTGTGCTTCCCGCTCGACCTGGCGTACCGGCTGTGGCGGATCACCGGTCGCGCCGACGTGATCGACCACCGGTTCCGGGCTGCGGCCGAGGCGATCGTGGACCTGTGGACGGTGGAGCAGGACCACGAGGCGCGGTCGCCGTACCGCTTCCAGCGTCACGACGAGCGCGACTCGGACACGCTGGTCCGGGAAGGCCGCGGGCGGCTGACCCGGCCGACCGGGATGTCGTGGAGCGCGTTCCGGCCGAGCGACGACGCGACCGAGCTGGGCTTCAACGTGCCCGGCAACATGTTCGCGTCCGTGGTGCTCGGGTACCTCCAGGAGATCGCCACCGAGGTACTGCGGGACGAGCCGCTGGCCGACCGTGCCAAGACGTTGAAGGCCGAGATCGACGAGGGCATCACGCAGTACGGGACGATCGACCACCCGGTGCACGGCCGGGTGTACGCGTACGAGGTGGACGGGCTGGGGGAGTCGTTGCTGATGGACGACGCGAACATGCCGAGCCTGCTGTCGATCCCGCTGACCGGGTACGCCGCCGCGGACGACCCGACGTACCTCGCGACCCGGTCGCTGCTGCTCAGCCCGGACAACCCGTACTACTACAGCGGTACGGCGGCCGCCGGGATCGGCAGCCCGCACACGCCGCCGCGGTACATCTGGCACATCGCCCTTGCCGTGCAGGGGATCTCGAGTACGTCGGCGGACGAGCGGCAGCGGCTGCTCGAACTCCTCCGGGACACCACCGGCGGCACCGGGCAGATGCACGAGGGCTTCGACGTCGACGACCCGCACAAGTTCACCCGCGAGTGGTTCTCCTGGGCGAACGCGATGTTCTGCGAGCTCGCCCTGGTGCACGCCGGGATCAGGTGACGTCCCGGCGGCGCACGGTCCAGCCGGCGAGTACGGCGAACACCAGGCAGTAGCCGAGCAACGTCAGCAGGGCCCGTCCGCCGCCGACCGCGTCCCGTACTCCGGGCGGCGCGTCGGCGGCGGCCATTCCGGTGACGCTGAACACGAGCGAGCCGGCGTTCGTCCCCGGCAACAGATTGGCGAGCCACCTCAGGCTCGGCAGCAAACTGCTCACCACGCCGGCCAGCAGCGTCTCGATCCCGAGGATCCACACCACGCCCAGCCCGATCGGCAGCGCAACGTTGCGGAAGGCAACGGCCAGGACGGCGCCGGCCAGGCACCACGTCATCAGCACCAGCCAGCCGCCGGCCAGGCCCTTGACCAGGCCGACGATGCCCGGCCAGTTCATGGCACCGTTCTCCGCGGCCGCGATACCGACGCTGCACAGGGCACAGGCGGCGAAGATCCCCAGCACCCAGAGCGCGATCATCGTGCCGAGGGCGAGGAACTGCGCGGCCAGGATCGTCAGCCGTTGTGGGCGCTGGGTCAGGATCGTCTTCAGCGTTCCCCAGGTGTACTCGCCGCCGATCACGATCGCGCCGAGCACCAGCGCGAGCGCACCGGCGAAGATCGGGTAGCCGCCGATCGTGTTGTCGACGACGCGTTCCGGCAGCATCCCGCGGAGCACCTGAGCGCGCGGTATGCCGGTCGTACCCGGGGTGTCGTCGCCGGTCACGTACGCGACGTAGGGGAGCAGGTAGCCGAAGATCAGGCTCAGCACCAGGCCGGCGCCGAACAGCACCCAGACGGCGGATCGCTTGCGGAGCTTGAGGATCTCCGCGCGGTAGCTACCTCGCACCGGACTGCTCCTCGCCGGTGGACAGCTCGGTTGTCAGCTCGGTCGTGAGCTCGAAGAAGATGTCCTCGAGGGCGCGTTCGGTGGTGTGCAGCTCGGAGACCTCGACACCGGCCTCGACGAGCGTCCGGTTCACCTCGGCGGCGCGTCGCGGATCGACCTGCAGCCGGAGCGTGTCGTCGTACTGATGGACCGTTCCGAAGCCCGCCAGCAGGGTCTTCGCCTGGTCCTTCGGGGCGGCGCGGACGACGAGTTCCTGTTCGCGGCGGAGTTCCTCGACGTTGTGCTCGGCAACCATCCGGCCGGCGTTGATGATGCCGACCCGGTCACAGATCTGCTGCACCTCGCCGAGCAGATGGGTGGACAGCAGGACGGTCCGCCCGCCGGAACCGAGCTCGCGGATCAGCCGCCGCATGTCGCGCACCCCGGCCGGGTCGAGGCCGTTCGTCGGCTCGTCGAGGATCACCAGCTCCGGGTCCTTCAGCAGCGCGGGCCGCGACGCCCAGACGCTGCTTCATGCCGAGCGAGTACGTCGAGAACCGGTCCGCGGCGCGATCGGTGAGGTCGACGAGCCCGAGTACCTCGTCGATCCGCTGCCGCTCGACGCCGCCGTACTCCGCGAGCAGCCGGAGGTTGTCGAGGCCGGACAGGTACGGGTAGAACGCGGGCGACTCGATCATCGACCCGGTCCGTCCCAGTACGTCGGCCGCACCCGGGCGCCCGCCCAGCACGCGAACGCTGCCGCTGGTCGGCGCGATCAGCCCGGTGAGGATCCGCAACGTCGTCGTCTTGCCCGCACCGTTCGGCCCGAGAAACCCGTACACCTCACCCGGCAGCACCGTCAGATCGACACCGTCAACCGCGAGAGTGTCGCCGTACCGCTTCGTCAGCCCACTGACCTCAACCAACGCATCCATACGACGAGAGTGCCGCTGCCGCCCGGCTCAGCGCGTCGCCTCGGGGGAGTGACCTCTCCTACCGCCCGCGGAGTAGTCCAGTGGGTCGAAGGTCAACCCAGCCAGCCGGGACGGACCAGGCCGGTCTGGTAGGCGACTACGACCAGTTGGGCGCGGTCGCGGACGGCGAGCTTGATCATCGCGCGGCTGACATGGGTCTTCGCGGTCGCCGGACTCAGCACCAGCCGCGCGGCGATCTCGTCGTTCGACAACCCCTCGCCGACCAGTGCGACGATCTCCCTCTCGCGTTCCGTGAGTACGTCGAGCTCCTTGCTGGCATGCGGCTGCCTGCTGCGGGACGCGAACTCGGCGACCAGACGTCGCGTGACGCCGGGGGAGAGGAGCGCGTCCCCGCGCGCGACCACCCGGACCGCGTGCAGCAGCTCGACCGGCTCGGTGTCCTTGACCAGGAACCCGCTCGCCCCGACCCGCAGCGCCTCGAACACGTACTCGTCCAGGTCGAACGTCGTCAGGATCACCACATGTACGTCGGCCAGCTCGGGGTCCGACCCGATCCGCCGGGTCGCCTCCAGCCCGTCGGTGCCGGGCATCCGGATGTCCATCAGGACCACGTCCGGCTTCTCCCGCCGCGCCACCACGACCGCTTCCGCGCCGTCCGCGACCTCGCCGACGACGGTGATGTCGTCCTCGGCGTTCAGCAACGACCGGAACCCGGCCCGCACCAACGCCTGATCATCCGCCAGCAGCACCCTGATCATGCGTGGAGCTTATGCGAGCCCCGCGTCGTGAGCGAGCAGGGCGACCTGGGTACGGTTGCCGAGTTCGAGCTTGGTGAGGATGTGCGAGATGTGCGCCTTCACGGTCGCGAGGCTCATGAACAGCTCGGTCGCGATCTGCGCGTTCGCCTTGCCCTGCGCGACCGCGAGCATCACGTCGTACTCCCGCGGCGACAGCCGCTCCAGCTTCCGCTGCGCGATCGTGTGCGCGTCGGCCTGCGTCGCGGCGCGGTCCATCAGCCGGCGGGTGATCGCGGGCGACAGGATCGGGTCCCCGGCCGCGACCCGGCGGACCGCCTCGACGATCTGGGCCGGGGGAGTGTCCTTCAGCAGGAACCCGCTGGCGCCGGCGCGGAGCGCGTGCAGCACGTTCTCGTCGGTGTCGAACGTGGTGAGCACCACGACCTCCGGCGGATTCGGCCGCGCCCGCAGCCGCCGGGTCGCGACGATCCCGTCCACCCGCGGCATCCGCAGGTCCATCAGCACGATGTCCGGGAAGTGCGCGTCGACCGCGGCCGGTACCTCGTCACCGTCCGCGGCCTGCGCGACGACCGAGATCCCGTTCGCGCCGTCGAGCATCATCTCCAGGCTGGCCCTGACCAACGCGTCGTCGTCCACCACCAGTACCCGGATCATGAAGGCCACGGTAGCGAGGCCTCGAGGCGGAACGCGCCACCGGGCTCCCTGCCGTGGTCGAGCGTGCCGCCCGCGAGCTGGACCCGCTCGGTCAGTCCGACCAGCCCGGTCCCGCTGCCCGGCACCAACGGCGTACCGTTCGACGCCGGGTTGGTCAGCTCGATCCGCAGCCCGTCGCCCGGGTGACCGGTGACCAGCACCTGCACCGGATGCCCGGCGGCGTGCTTGCGGGCGTTCGTCAGCCCTTCCTGGACGATCCGGTACGCCGTCCGCCCGGTTGCCGGCGGCAACGACGTCGAGTCCGCGACCCGGTCGTCGTAGGCGATCGTCGTACCGGCCTCACGCGACTCGTCCACCAGGGCACGCAGGTCACCGAACGTCGGTTGTGGACGCGCCTCGTACACATCGTCGTCCCGCAACACGTTGATCACCTCACGGAGCTCGTCGAGCGCCTGGCGGACGCCGGTACGGATCACACCGGCCGCCTTCGCCAGCTTCTCCGGTGAGGAGTCCGGGCGGTACTCGAGAGCGCCGGCGTACGTCGCCAGCAGCGACAGGCGATGCGCCAGTACGTCGTGCATCTCGCGGGCCATCTTCGTACGCTCCAGGGACCGCGCCTCCGCGACCCGGCGCCCCTGTTCGGCCTCGGCGCGGCGGGCGCGCTCCCGCAACGACTGCAGCAGTTGCTGGCGTGCCTGGGTGCCTTGGCCCCAGCCGAGCAGTGCGGCGTGGACGACGATGACGAGCACGGCGTACCAGAAGTACGGCAGCCCGTGGATCGGTTGCCAGAGGCCCTGGACGAGATGGCTTGCGGTGCCGACGGCCGCGACCAGGACCGACGTACGGAGCGGTTGGCGGAGCGCGACGTTCAACGTGCCGACGGTCGACGGCGGGGTCGCGGCGGGGGAGAACGCCGCGAGTACGGCGACAGCGATCGCCCCCGGCACCGGCCGCCGGAACGTCAACGGCATCAGCCCGACCGAGGCCATCCCGACCACGATGTCCAACGGCAGGAACTTCCGGTGCCCCGCATCCGGCAACCGCCCGACGATCGTCAGCGCCACCAGCACCGCGATCGCACCGACCGCCACCACCTCGACGTACCTCGGCGGCTTCCGCGGCACGCACAACTCATCCATGCCCTGAGCGTAAGCCGCCCCTCACATCCCCACCACCGACCAAAGTCGAACCTCCACAGACTCCCGACCGATGCCCGACCTCCACCCCCAGCACCAACCTGTACCCATGACCCCGTCACCCCTAGGAGCCCAGATGCAAACCACAACCGCATCCCTCGACCAACGCTCGCGTCCAGCCGCCGCTAGATCCGCGGTTGTTGGTATTGCAGTGGTCGCTGCCCTGGTCGACTGGATCCTGCTGGTCCCGCTCGGCGGCCTCACGCTGACTGCCCGCCAAGGTGGCGTTCAGCACATCGGTGCGCCCGCAGTAGTGATCTCCACCGCCGTGGTGAGCCTCCTCGGCTGGGCCTTGCTGGCGATCCTCGAACGCCGCACCCCGCGCGCCCGCACCAGCTGGACAGTGGTCGCGACCATCGTCTGCGTCACGTCCCTCGGCAGCCCGCTCGCCAACGGCATCGGGCTCGGGGCCAAGCTCGGCCTCGCCTCACTCCACCTCGTCGTCGGCGCGATCGTCATCCTCGGCCTCCGCCGTACCGCCGCCGAACGGTGCTAACTGCGCCGCCTGATAGAACCCCCGGATATGCGCGGCCACCAACTCGGCCGCGCGCTCCGGCTCGCCGGCCCGCACCGCCGCCAGGATCGCCCGATGCTCGGCCCGCAACCCGACCGCCGTCCCCTCCCAGTCGGGCAGATTCGGCACCGCGGCCAGCACATACCCATGGATCGCCGACCGCAACGACGCCATCACCGCCGCGATCAGTACATTCCCCGCCAGCCCGGACAACGCGACATGGAACTCGGCGTCGAGCAGATGGAACTCCTCCGGCGACAACCTGCCGTCGTCCATCCGGTCCAGCAGCTCCTCGGCAACCTTCAGCTCACCGGCCCGGAGCTCTCGCCCCGCCGCCTCCCGCGCCGCCCACGACTCCAGCAGCAGGCGCGTCTCGACGACGTCCCCCATCGGCAGGTGATTGGTTGCCAGGTGCAACCGCAGTACGGCGGTCAGTGGCGACACCGGCTCCGCCACGATCACCGTGCCCGCCTCCGGCCCGGACCCGGTCGCGGTCCGGACCACGCCCATCGCCTCCAGCACCCGGACCGCCTCGCGGACCGACGGCCGGCTGATCCCGAGCTGCTCCGCGAGCGCCCGCTCCCCGGGCAGCCGCCCCCCGATCCGCAGCCGCCCCGCCGCCAGGTCGGCCTCCACCCGGCGCAGAACCAGCTCGTAGTTCTTCATGTGGACGAGACTACCTGTGTGGTCGGACCACAGGGTAGGGTGTGGTCCGACCACAGATTCAGCCGGGAGTTGTGATGACCGATCGCCAGATGCCCAAATGGTCCGAGTTGAAGCCGCTGCTGCGGCCGAAGCCGATCACGGTGAACTCGACCGACCGGCGCCTGGAGAAGGCGCTGACGATCGCGGACCTGCGGGCGATCGCGAAACGCCGGACTCCGCGGTCGGTGTTCGACTACACCGACGGCGCCGCCGAGGCGGAGATCAGCCTGCGCCGGGCCCGCCGCCTGTTCGCCGAGATGGAGCTGCAGCCGTCGATCCTCCGCGACGTCTCCGAGATCGATCTCGGTACGTCGATCCTCGGCAAGCGGTCCGAGCTGCCGTTCGCGTTCGCGCCGACCGGGTTCACCCGGATGATGAACCACGAGGGCGAGAGCGCGGTCGTCAAGGTCGCGCAGGACATCGGCATCCCGTACGCGTTGTCCACGATGGGCACGACGTCGATCGAGGACGTCGCGGCCGCAGCCCCGGACGCCCGCAAGTGGTTCCAGCTGTACGTGTGGAAGGACCGCGACGCCGCCGAGGACCTGGTGAAGCGGTCGGCCGCCGCCGGGTTCGAGGCGCTGATGCTGACCGTGGACGTACCGGTGGCCGGCGCCCGGCTCCGCGACGTCCGCAACGGTTTCACGATCCCGCCTTCGCTGACCGCGAAGACCGTCCTGGACGCCTCGCTGCACCCGGCCTGGTGGGCGAACCTGCTGACCACGCGCCCGCTGACGTTCGCGTCGCTGTCCAGCTGGGACGGTACGGTCGCGGAGCTGCTGGACAAGCTGTTCGACCCGACGATGACGATCGACGACCTCAACTGGCTGCGTTCGATCTGGGACGGGCCGCTGATCGTGAAGGGCATCCAGACCGTGGAGGACGCCCGCCGGGTCGTCGACGCGGGCGCGGACGCCGTCGTACTGTCCAACCACGGCGGCCGCCAGCTGGACCGGGCGCCGACACCGCTGCGGATCCTTCCGGACGTCCGGAAGGCGATCGGCAGCGACGCGGAGATCTACCTGGACACGGGCATCATGTCCGGCGCGGACGTGGTCGCGGCGATCGCACTCGGCGCGGACGCCTGCCTGGTCGGTCGCGCGTACCTGTACGGCCTGATGGCCGGCGGCCAGCGCGGCGTCGCCCGCGCCGCGGAGATCCTCACCAAGGAGGTGCGCCGCACGATGGCGCTACTCGGCGTCTCGAGCGTCGCCGACCTGAACCCGTCCCACGTCAAGCTGCCCTGACCGGAGCAGCGGCTACGTCAGGCGAAACCTACAGCGGCAGGTTCGCGATGATGCGGAGTCCGCCGGCCGGGGTGCGGTTGGCGGTCAGGGTGCCGCCGAGGGCGGTGGCGCGTTCGCGCATGCCGGAGATGCCGTTGCCTTCCTTCGGCTGGGCGGTGAGGGATTCGCCGTTGTCGTCGACCTGCACCACGAGCGCCTGATCGCCGTACTGGATCCGGACCGTCGCCGACGTGGCCCTGGCGTGCCGTACGACGTTCGTCAGTGACTCCTGGATGATCCGGAACGCGGCACGGTCGAGGCCGGTCGGCAGCGGGCGGGGGTCGCCGTGGATGATCTTGTGCACCTCGAGCCCGGCGCGCGCCGTACGGCTGACGAGGTGGTCGAGATGATCGAGGCCGGTGACCGGTTGGCGTGGTGCGGACTCGTCGGACTGCCGCAGTACGCCGACGATCGAGCGGAGCTCCACCAGGGCTTCCTTGCTGGCGTCCTTGATCGCGGACAACGCGGGCGCGGCCTGCTCGGGCTGGCGGTCGACCAGGTGCAGGGCGGTGGAGGCCTGCACGTTGATCAGCGAGATGTGGTGCGCGACGACGTCGTGGAGCTCCTGCGCGATCCGGAGCCGTTCCTCGCCGGCGCGGCGCAGCTCCTCCTCCTGACGGGTCCGCGCAGCCGCCATCACGCGCTCGCGATGCGCGCGGAAGAGTTCGGCGAGGAACCCGAGTACGCAGAAGCAGGTGCCGACGAGCAGGACCTGGTAGATGCCGTCCTGGTTGAGTCCGAGGAGCATCCTGCCGCCGACATGGCCGACGTACAACGAGATCAGTCCGGCCCAGCCGGCTAATCGATGGCCCATGCGGATCGTGGTGAAGACCGCGATCACGAACGCGAAGACGACCGGCCCGTACGCGTACGCCATCAGCATGTAGACAAGGGTCGAGACGACCGTCGCCCACAGCACCGGAACCGGGCGGGTCCGGAGCCAGTACAGCGCGACCGATCCGATCAGGACCAGCACCACCATGAACCAGTCGGCCGCGCGCCGGCCTGTTTCCCCACGCGACGCGCCGAACGAGCCGCCGACCGCGACGAACGACACGACCAGCGGCAGCGCGACCCGGCGCACGCGTGCCCCGAAAGCCGGGACGTCGAGAGGTTCGGTCACACTACGAAACCGTAGACGGCCACCGGGGCGGGTGTCATCGTCGCCACGGAGTACTTCGGGCTGCGTCCACCGAAGTAGTTCAGTACTTGACCTTGTAGATCGACTCCTCGTACTTCTGGCCGTAGTACTCGTCGAGGTTCGTCAGGTCGTCGTCGGGACGCTCGAAGGTCTGCGACAGCACGGCCCGGCGCGGGACGGCCTCCGGGTTCCAGGTCTCCGGCTTCCACAGCTGTGAGCGCAGGAACGACTTCGAGCAGTGGTGGAAGATCTGCTCGATCTCGACCAGCAGCGCGAGCTGTGGGCGGTTGCCCTTGACCACCATGTCGTCGAAGAACGGCGCCTCCTTGACGATCCGCGCGCGGCCGTTGATCCGGAGCGTGTCGGTGCGGCCCGGGACGAAGTAGATCAGCCCGACGTGCGGGTTGCTGAGCAGATTCGTGAAGCCGTCGACGCGGCGGTTGCCGGCCCGGTCCGGGATCGCGATCGTGGACCGGTCCAGGACCATGGTGAAGCCGGCCGGGTCGCCTTTGGGTGAGACGTCGCAGTTGCCGTCCGCGTCCGAGGTCGCGATCAGGCAGAACGGGGAGTTGCCGAGCCACAACAGGTCCAGGTCGTGGAGCTCCTTGCGGTCCTTGGCGACCGCGGCCCCGGTCGGCGGCGGAACGACCTCACGCAGCTCGTCGTACGTGGTGATTTCGACCAGTCCGGGGATCTCCATCAGGCGGCGTTCTCCTCTGCCAGCGACGGCGTGGCGTCCTCGTTGACGGCCCTCGTCCGCGCAGCCCATCGTACGGCGGGACCAGTTGCGCAACTGGTCCCCAGGAACAGTGCACCGACGGCGATCCAGCCGATCGGACCCCAGCCGAGGACGACCGTGGTGAGCAGTGCCGGGCCGAGCATCCGGGCGATCGCGGGGCCGGTGCCGAAGAACCCCTGGTACTGACCCTGTTTGTCCGCGGGGGCGAGTCCGAAGCTGATCTCCCAGGCGCCGGAGGCGAGTTTCATCTCGCCGACGGTGAGCAGTGCGGAGGCGGCCACGAGTACGGCGACAGTCGTCGCCGGACCGAGATCGGCTGCGGTGGTCGCGAACACGGCGCAGGCGGCGAGCATCGCGATCCCGGCGTACCGGACCGAACGGGCCGCTGTGCTCAGATCCCTTACCGCTTTGGCGATCCGCACCTGGAAGAACGCGACGCCGAGCGTGTTCACGATCATCAGCGACGCGACGGCCCAGCTGGGAGCGTTCGTGCGGGTGACGATCCAGAGCGGGCCGACCAGGCTGATCAGCGGCATGAACAGCAGCATCACCGCATTCAGCAAGGCGAGGACGGCGTACGGACGGTCCTGCAGCACCGCGAGCCTGGGCTCGCCCTTGGCTCTGATCGAGGTCGCGATCGACGGCACCCGACGGATCAGCGCGGCGGCGATCAGGAAGCTCGCAGCGTCGATCCCGAAGACGATCAGGTACGCCGCTGAGCTGTCGAAGCGGAGCGCTACGCCGCCGAGGAGCGCGCCGACCGCGAGTCCGGCGTTCACTGTGGACTGCAGGAATGCGCGGATCTTCGTCCGCTCTTCTGGCTGTACGAGGCCGGCCAGCAAGGCCTGTCGCGCCGCGGTGAGGCCGGTCTGGCTGCAGGCGTACAGGATTGCGGCGACGAGGAATCCGGCGAAGCTCCTGACGACCAGGAACGAGGCGACGGCGGTCGCGGTGCTGAGCGCGAGCAGGACCGCCGTACCGCGGGCTCCGCGCCGGTCGGCGAGGCTGCCGAGCGGTACGCCGGCCAGGAATCCGGTCAGCCAGGCGATGGTGAGACCGAGCCCGACCTCGGCGGTCGAAAGCCCGACCACCCGGGTGAAGAACAACGCCGAGGTGACGACGAACGCGCCGTCGCCGACCGAGTTGGCCAACTGCGCCATCGCCAGGTCCCGCGGCGCTCCGGCCGGGGGAAGCATCTGCCCAAGTCTGCTGCTCATGGTCCTGAGCCTAGGCGGGATACGGCCCAGTCTTGAGGTCCATTGTATGGTCCAGTTGATGGGCCACTTTTGGTCTGTGGATAACCCGGATCGAGGGTGCGAAACGCGGCATCTTTACTGGCATGAGCTTCGAACAGCTGTCCTCCACCTGGCCCGACCATCCACTCACCGATCCCGCACTCGCCGCCAACGTCGTCGACCTGATGGTCAGTTTCGGCGACCGCGCGCGCGGCACCCTCACCGTGCTGCTCTGCGACTCCGACGGCCGCTACAGATCCACCGTGATCGTCGAGCTCCCGTCACCAGGTCCGACCCCCGCCCAACTCTGTGAAACCGCCCTCGGCCCGATCGTGGAAGCCGTCCGAACGGCACCCGGCACCACGGTCGTGCTGGCGCTGGGACGTTCCGGATCCGGCAGCCCGACCGACACCGACGACCAGTGGGCCACTGCTGCCCGAGAGAACTGTGCGGCGGCCGGCATTCGCCTGCTCGGCTTCTACATAGCCACCAAGGACGGCATCTACCAGCCGCCGGTCGGAGCACTCACCTGACGCCCCGCGGCCGGAACTGGATGCTGATCCGCGGCCCGACATGTCCAGCCGCCTTCGGAATCGCGTGCTCCCACGTGCGCTGACAGGAGCCACCCATGACAATCAGATCCCCGTGGCCGAGCGGGTACCGCACGGTCGACCCCACCACCTGCCCGCCGCCGCGCGTGTCCTCGTTCCCGCCGCCGTGCGTGCCCTCGTTCCCGCCGCCGTGCGTGCGGTCGCTTGCGTTGCCCGGCCGCGGGCGCAGCGCCAGGACGCGCGGCTCACCGACCGAGAGGATCGCGACCATCGTGTCCTCGTGGTTGCCCCGCCCGATCCGGTCCCCGTGCCAGGCGACGCTGTCCTTGCCGTCCCGGTAGAAGCACAGCCCCGCCGTCCGGAACGGTTCGCCCAGCTCGTCCGCGTAGTACGCGCTGAGGGCGTCCCGGGCCTGATCCAGGACGGGCAGCGGGAGCGGTGCGTTCTCGCCGTAGAAGCACAACAACCGCGGCACGTCGACCACCCGGTCGTACATCTGCCGCCGCTCCGCCTGCCACGGAACCTCGCTCGCCAGCCGCCCGTACACCTCGTCGGCCCCGGCAAGCCACCCCGGCAACACGTCGACCCAAGCCCCACGCCCCAGCCCGGTCCGGCTAATCCCGCCCAACGGCCCCAGCGCAGGCTCCTCGAACCCACCGAACAACGACCCCTGAAGGTCAGCACCCATACCCCCACCATACCGGAGATTCGAACAGATGTTCCCCTAAGCCTTCGCGGCGGTGTCCATGACCTAGTCGACGCTTTGACGCCATCTGCGGGCATGGCTGCTGTATGTCGTTATCTGGGGTGATGTCGACGCGCGGGAGGCGGGCTCGGTGGTGGCTGCTGCGGCCCGGGCGTGCGCGTGTGGAGGGTGACCACGCCTGTGGTGCCGTCGACGGTGACGAGTTGTCCGGTGTGGAGTCGGTGAGTGGCGTCGCCGGTTCCGACAACTGCGGGGATTCCGTATTCGCGCGCGACGATGGATGCGTGCGCGGCGAGGGTGCCGCCGTCGGTGATCACCGCGGCGGCGCGCGCGAACAGCGGTGTCCAGGCCGGCGCGGTGGCCTTGGCGACCAACACGTCGCCGTCGGCGAAGTCAGCGAAGTCGTCCGGTCCGTGGACGACGTGGACCGGGCCGGTGGCGCGCCCTGCGGAGGCGGGATGTCCGACGAGTGCACCCGGTGGGATCGGGCTGGTGCCGCGGGCTTGTTGTACGGCGTGCTCGATGAGGTCGCCGATCACGCGCGGCGGGCGGCCGAGGGTCAACGGTGCGGCGAGCCGCCGCTGCCGCTGCCAGATCTCGCGCCGTCCGCCGACGTCGTTGATCGGCCGCGAATCGCCCGCGAGTGCGGCGGCAAGTTCGTCGTGGGCGCAGAAGTGGACGTCGTCGGGCAGGTCGATCTGTCCGGCGCCGGCCAGGTGTTCGCCCATGCGCCGCGCGCAGGTCCGCAACACTGGCCAGGCGAGGGTGAGGTCGCGGGCCTGCTCTTCGCGGATGACTGCGTAGCGCTGGTTGACGCGCAGCAGCCGGTCGAATTCGGCCAGCAGCCGGGGCCGGTCAGCCAGGGCTTGTCGGCAGCGGAGCGTGGCGTCGTTCCGGTGGTGGGTGAGGTCGTGCCGGCGGATGGCAGCGTCCTTGTCGGCGTCGATGGTGGTTAGTTCAGCAGCGATCGGGTGGTACCAGTCGATGCTCTGTACTGCGTGTGCAGCAGCGCCCGGTGTGGTCAGCCCTCGCAGGAGGGCTTGGACTCCGCCGTCGCTGTCGGGCAGCACGCCGCGGAGGTGGTGGCGGGTGAAGCGGGTCAGGCGTGCCTCCATCTTCCAGGCCGACCCGCCGACGATGGCCAGGTACCACAGCCAGATCCCTGCCTCCCGGCCGAGAGTGTCGACCAGCTCGCTGAGGCGTTGAGGCGTTGCCGTGTCGGCCTCGGCGGCCGCGGCGGCGACGAGCTGGCGGTAACGCGGCGCGTGGTCGTCGCGCCATTGGCGTTCCAGCTCAGCCAGAATGGCTCGGTCGGCCCCGGCCGGGTCGCGACCGACCCGGATCAACGCGTTGTAGAGGATCTTGACCGCATGTGTGCGGCCGTGCCGCAGGATCCGTGCGAGGAGTTTCGGTGACGGGGTCGGCGTGGCGTTGTAGTACCAGCCGTTGACGAGGGCGTACCGGAACGGCACCTGGACGCCGACGGTGGCCTGCATGCCGTCGAGGTAGCCGTCCTCGAGCGTCGGCAGCAGCCAGGTGGCGAACAGCGGGGTGACCGCTTCGGGTAGCCATTCGCCGAGCCGGAAGTTGCGCATCCACAGACCCGGCCCCGGCGGTGTCCACGACGCGGGCTGCGGGAGGGCGGTCATCGGCCGGGCCTGCAACAGCCACAGGGTGCCATCGTGATCGATGGCCCACTCGATGTCCTGTGGCCTGGCGTCGTACCGGTCCGCCACCCGCCGTGCCAGCTGCGCCACCGCGGCCGCCTGCGTGCTCGAGAGAACCGGGTCACCGCCGGGAGCCGGGCGGGTCAACGTGACTGCGCCGCCGAGGGTGATCATCCACTCCTCGCCGATCGCTGCGCCCGACACGAGTGGATCGCCCAGCCCGGCCACAGCAGTGACGACTGCTTGGGTGCGGTCGCCGGTGACCGGATGGGCGGTGAAGGCCACGCCTGCACCGACGGCGTCGACCATGGCCTGCACGAGGACAGCCATCCCGGTGGCCCCGCCGCCGTTCCGGTGGTGGTAGGCCGTGACCCGCTCGCTGGCCGCCGCCGAGAAGCATCGCCGCACCGCGTCACCGAGCTCGGCTCGCGCCACGTTCAGGTAGGTCTCGTACAGGCCGGCGTACGAGGCATCCGGCAAATCCTCGGCGGTACCCGAGGAGCGCACTGCGAACCGGCTGCTACCCATCCTGTCGGCCACTGAAGCCAGCTTCGTGTCGAGGCCCGGGTCGTGGAGGGCAGCGCTGGTGACCACGATCCCTGGCGGTACGGGAAAGCCGGCGGCTAGAAGGTCGGCCAGCACACCGGCCTTGCTGCCGAGCAGCGCCCGATCTACGACTCCGGCATCAGCAAGAGCCACGATCGCGTGAGCTTGACTCATCGAACACCACCATAGGTAGCATCGCAAAGTATTGTGATGCTACGTTAGGCACGTCGACGCGGGTCGGGCAAGAGCCGACCCCGCGAGAGGAGCCCCCAGATGATGCTGCCGATGCGACCGGAACTGCTCAAGGGGCACCTCGACGCGCTGCTGCTGGCCGTGCTGGAACCCGCGCCACAGCACGGCTATGCCGTCATCGAATCGCTGCGCAGCAGCAGCGAGGGCGCGCTCGACCTACCGACCGGCACGGTCTACCCGGCGCTGCACCGCCTGGAACGGGCCGGTCTGATCGCCAGCGACTGGGAGACCGTCAGTGGGCGCCGTCGCCGCGCCTACCGCCTCACCGCATCCGGGCACACCGCCCTGCGCGAGCAGCGCGCGGTCTGGGAGCAGTTCTCCACCGCGGTCACCGCTGTCCTGGGCAGGCGGCCATGGCCGGCCACCGTCTGACCCCCAACGTCGACGCGCGTGCACAGGCACGGATCGACGCCTACCTGGACGAACTCGCCCACCTACTCCACGGCCCACGCCGGCGCCGCGCACGAATCCTCGCCGAAATCCGCGAGGGACTTGACCAGTCGATCGCCGACCACACCACCGACGGCCACGCCGAGGACCAGGCCGTCGAATCGGCCATCGACCACTTCGGCACCCCACCGGCCGTCGCCGCCGCGTTCACCGGAGAACTCATCACCGCCCACGCCCGGCACACCATCGCCTGGTACATCGCCACCGGGCCCGTGGTCGGTATCTGGTGGCTCCTACTTCTCCAGCCGCACCCCTGGCGCGCCGGCGCACTCGGCCTGCTTGCCGCCATCCCCATCCTCCCCCTGATCGCCGTCGCGACCGCCACCGCCGCCGGAACGTTCGCCACCACCGGCCGGCTGATCCGCTGGCTGCCAGAGGCCAGCCCCGGCCGCGCGCTCGCCGCCACGATCGCCGTCGCAGCCCTGGCTGTCGTCGGCGACGTCACCGTGATCACCCTGTATACGCAATCCGCGACATCGGTGCGGCCGTTGGGACCATCGCGATCGGCGGAAGCCTCGTCCGCATCGTCTGCAGCGTGATCGCGCTCCTCCACGCCACCCTCATGCGCCGCGACAGCACGCCCCCGGCCCCAGCGCCGCCAGGTACCGGGTCGCGCGATGGCCGCCGGTGACATCCTTGGCCTGCCGATCCCCGACGCCGGGCCGGTGTTCGCGGCTACGCTCGTGGTTCACGTCACCAGCGGACTCACCGCCGTGGCCGCCGGCGCCCTTGCCGCCACGGCGAAGAAGCGCCCCGGCCGGCATCCTCGCGCCGGCCACGTCTACCTGATTGCGCTCGCCGGCGTCTTCACCACCGCAACCATCATGGCCACCATCCGCTGGCACGAAGACGCCCACCTGTTTGCCATCGCCCTCGTCGCCTTCGGCCTCGGCCTGTACGGCTATCGAGCCCGCCGACGCCGCCGAGCAGGCTGGCCCCTCCACCACGCCACTGGCACAGGCGGCTCCTACATCGCTCTGCTCACAGGCTTCTACGTCGACAACGGCGCCTTCCTGCCGGTCTGGAACCGGCTACCGCACCTCACGTATTGGCTACTACCAACCATCGTCGGCACGCCACTCATCTGGCTCGCCCTCCACCGCCTCACCCGGCAGAACCAACGCACCAGTTCCAGCCTCGAGGCCAGACCGCCGCCCTGAATCCAGGCAAGGCGGAATCCCGCTCCCACAGCCCCACCGCGCGAGACGGCGCACGCACCTCCGCGTCAGCGACACTTGTCCACGACGCAGAGACCCAGGTCACAAGCCAGTTCCAGAGTCTGTGCTTAAGGGAACGCATGTCCCTGGGTTTCCCTCCAGTGCGATCTGAGGTGTCGAATCCGGGTCGCTCTGTTCGTCGCATGGGCGAGAGGGTGTCCACCAGGGCGCTGTCACGACCGAAGGAGTTGCTGACGATGCTGCACCCGCAGGCCAAGATCCACCGGATGTCCGAGCTCGTCGAGCCGATCGCGACCGTCACGTTCTCCGACGTGCCGAACGAGGCGTTCCTGGCGATCGGCATGCGCAACTACTGGGACGGCTACTTCGCGGGCCGTGCCGCTCCGCTGGGGATGGCGCCGGCCGAGGTGGTGCACGCGGTGTTCTACAACTTCGCTCCCGGCGAGGTGGCCCGGCACATCCCGTGGGTCTGGGGGAAGACGACTCCCGAGGAGGCGATCGCCGTCCGCGAGCGGGGAAGTGCCGAGGCGCTCCGGCAGCGGATCGGGAACCTGGCCGAGTCACCCGGTCTGGTGCGGGCCGCCGAACTGGCCACCCGCGCCGGCCTCAGCGCTCCGAGCGAGGGCCGAGCGCTGTACGCCGGACTCAAGGTGCTGGATGTTCCTGAGGACCCGGTGGCCAGGCTCTGGCACGCGGCGACGCTCTTGCGGGAACACCGCGGCGACGGCCACAACGCTGCTCTTCTCACCCTCGGCATCGGCGGCACCGAGGCCCACGTGCTGATGGCGCTCGCCCTCGGAATGCCGGCGGAGAAGTTCGGCCGGATCCATCACCTGCCCAAGCCGCAGCTCGACGCAGTGATCGACGGCCTCCGCGCCCGCGGGCTCGTCACGCCCGCCGGCACTTTCACCGACGCCGGCCGCGAGACCAAACAACAGATCGAAACCCTCACCGACCACCTGGCGACTCCGGCGTACGGAATCCTCACCACAGCCGAGCTCGACGAGCTCATCACCACCCTCGAACCGATTGCCGCCGCAGCGGAGGAAGCCGATAGCTGACCGTCAGGCTGACTTGCCGGGACTGTTCCGTAGGTAGAGGTCGCGGAGCAGGCAGATCTCGGCCCCGTGGTGGATGAGTTCGACGTTCGTGTACAGGATCTTCTTCGCCATCGGCGCGTGGGCGAAGGCGGGTGGCTCGCCTTGAGGCTCGGTGAGTCCGGCCGTGCCGAGGCTGCGCACGCCGTTGATCCAAGTCTCGTACTCGTCGTCGAGTTGCTGCAGGGCTTCCCGGGCGGTGCCTGCGTAATGGAAGGTCTCGATGCCCATGGCCTCGCTGCTGAAGCGTTTGCTGTTCGTCGACGCCAACCCGCCGATCAGGTGCGCCAGTCGCCAGGCGATTGTCGTGACCAGTTCCTGCTCGTGGGGCGGCTCGGCGTAGTCCATGGTGAACTCGCCTCCCCCGAATGACATCGGCGCAGAACTCTCGCCACGCCGACTAAGCGTCCAGCAGTCCGGGACCGGCTGCCAGAAGTACTCGTCGTCGGTCAGCCCGTCCAGCCGAGGCCTGAGCCGGTCCCGCCAGTGCGCGTCGATCTGATCGACCACCTCAGCATTCCAGTCAATGTCCATCGGTAGACAGTAGTTGTCCTCTGCCTGGATGTGCGCCCGGAACTCCCCTGAGCGCCGCCTTCCGATGTAGTGGCACGCCGGGCACCCGAAGGCACCGAAAGGTCCAGCAACTGTTGGGCAACCGCGGTCGCCGGCGAGTGCCTGCCAGGTCGTTGGCCGACGCCACGATGCACTTGGCCAGGAACACCTAGTGCCGTTCCACGAACGGTTCGGGTTTGTAACCACCGCTGTCGCCCAGGACGAGGCAGCCCGATGCCATCGTTTGAGTGGTTCACCCCTGAAGTGGTCCGTTAACACCCCGCATACAGGCGGCAAACGGACCACTTCAAAGGTGAACCACTCAAACGATGGCAACCTCAACGTTCCTTGATGCGACACACGTGGTCACCAGACGCCTGTCGCGGGTCAGTTGGAGACGTGTGTCGTGGACCTGTTGGCGGATCACATCCGCGGTCGGTTGCAGCCGGGGTCTCGATGCGGGATGGACCGGCTGGTCCGGGAGACTGCTGGTCTCTGCCTCGGTCGACAGGAGGACGGTATGGCGCGGATGGTGATCCGGAACGTCGCGGTGCTGTTGGTGCCCGAGCTGGGGGAGTGCCGGGTGGACGAGGCGCAGGACATCCACGTACAGGACGACCTCATCGTCGCAACCACCCCAACCGGCAGCCAACCCCACGTCGGCCATACACGTGGTACGCCGGACGGCGAGTCGAGCGGCGCACCAGTCGGTCACGTGGGTGGGGTGCCAGCTGGTGAGACCGGTGGAGCTCCGGCCGGGCAGGCGGGTGGTGGGCCGGGTGGTCGGGCGCGTGGTGGGTCGGGTGGTGGACCGGCCGGGCATGCGGATGGTGCGCCGGGCGGGCGGGCGGGTGGTGGGTTGGTTGAGGTGGTGGAGGGGGGTGGGTTGCTGGCGGTGGCGGGGTTGGTCAATTCGCATACGCACAGTCCGATGGTGATGATGCGGGGGGCTGCGGAGGATCTGGCGATCGAGGATTGGTTCAATCGGCGGGTTTGGCCGATGGAGGTCAATCTGACGCCGGGGCGGGTGCGGGTGGGGGCGCGGTTGGCGTGTGGGGAGATGTTGCTGGGTGGGGTGACCACGTTTGTCGATCACTACTTCCATGCGGATCAGATCGCCGCGGCCGCGGTGGAGGCGGGGATCCGGGCGGACTTGGCGCCGACGTACTTCTCTTCCACCGAGCAGGACGTGAGCGCGGCGTTCGACGTGAGTCGTGAGCTTCGGGGCGTGCATCCGCGGATCACCGCACGCCTGGGGCCGCATGCGACGTACACGGTGAACGACGACGATCTTCGGCGTGCGGCGGATATCGCGCGTGCCGAGGGGTTTCGGATCCATCTGCACGCGGCGGAGACCGACGAGCAGACGCAGGCGTCGGTCGACAAGCACGGTGTGACGCCGGTGCAGGTGCTGGAGCGGACGGGAGTGCTCGACGCCGGGGCGTTGATCGCGCACGGCTGTGGGATCCGGGAGGCGGATCTGGCGATTCTGGAGCGGTACGCGGACCGTACGGCGGTTGCGTCCTGCCCGAAGGTCTATCTCAAGCTGGCGATGGGTGAGGTCACGCCCATCAAGGGGCTTCTCGAGGCCGGCGTCAGCGTGGGTGTCGGCACCGACGGGGCGGCCGTGCACAACACGCTTGACGTCTGGGAGGCGATCCGGATGGTCGCGCTCACCCAGAAGCAACGCGAGCAGGACGCCGAGTGGATGAGCCTGTCCGACACCCTCCGACTAGCGACTCGGGGTAGTGCTGCCGCGGCGGGGCTCGCCGGTCGGGTCGGTGTGCTCGAGCCCGGCTACCAGGCCGACATCGCGCTCGTCGACCTCAGCGCGCCGCACAACCAACCGCTGCACGACCCACGGGCTGCCCTCGTGTACTCCGTCCGCGCCGCCGATGTCGTCACGGTCCTCGTCGCCGGCGAGGTCGTCGTACGCGATCGCGAACTCACCACCATGGACCTCCAGGAGGTCCTCGCGGACGCCCGGTCCCTGGCGCACACCCTTGTCGACCTGTCAGCGGGCGGCGCCATCCAGCACTACAACCCGTAGGAGGGGCGTGGGGCCGGCCGTCGACGCCGTTCGCGGTGCGCCCCAAACTGCGCCGCGATCCGGGTTTGTCGGAGCAAGAACTCGACAAGATCAAGGAACGTACTCGCACCGACGGGTTGTGCGTATTCGGGCTGCGGTTCAGCCGGGACCGGATGGCGCCGGGACCGGTTCGCGACGCTGCGTGAGCAACTGGGCGATGCGCTCGAGGCGATCGAGCTCGATTCGGGGCCTGGCAATGCCGCCCGTCCCAGCCAGAGCGCCGCCGACGGCCCCGCGACGGATACACCCGGAGCGCGCACTCGGTACTCACCCGGGTTCTGCGTGAGTACCTGCGGAACTCGGCGTACCACGCGCGCTCCCGAGCGGTGGATTTCTCCGCGAGCATCTGACAGCGAGACAACCGTCCGTTCGGAAGTGCAAAAGATCGCGTTGGGTAACCCTGGTGCGATGGTTCGGTGCCGCTATAACTGGGAAACCTGTCAGTAACCGGGGGTTGTTCGTTGCTGTCCGCAAGGACGGGGGAGCGGTGCGTGACGCCGTCGTTTCCCTCTGGTCCTGAGTGCCGGAACCATGGCACGATCGGCCACCGAGGGACCACAGGGGACTGGGACGAGTGAGGCTGTATGAACGGGCGGACAGCGGAGGACAGTCGGATTCCGATGAACGGGACCGCGACGGCGAACGGAACCACTAACGGTCACGCTCCGCAACCAAGCACGCACCTCGAGGCGCCCGGCGAGTGGCAGTCCGGGCAGCAGGTCGGCGAGGTCCACCTCGACCAGCCGGAGGACGAGGTACGGCGGTCCGAGTGGCTGTCGGAGGTCCGTGACCGGCCACGGGACGCGAACGGTACGACGCTGCGCCAGTTCAGCACGCCCGTCCGGGTCGACGAGATCGCGGTCGCGGCGATGACGCTCGCCGAGGACCTGCAGGCCGCGACGCAGACGATGCCGGAGTCCGTCGAGCTGCGGCGGTTCCGGCGCGATCTGGACCACGCTGTGACCACGTTCCGGGACCTGGCGAGCCGGCTGGAGGCGACCGCCGGCAAGCTCGTCCGGCTGGCCGCGAACGAGGGCCAGACGTGCGGCGTCGGCTGGGGCGTCTGCCCTGAGCACGGGCTGACCCTGATGAACCTCGGCGACACCATCACCTGCCACGTCCTCGGCTGCCACCGCGAGAACGTCGGCGACGTCGAGCGCTGCAGCCACCCGGTCGCGTACCGGGTCGTCGACGCGGCCGGCCCGTCGCTGCTCACCTGCGCCGGCCACGCCGTCGCCTGCCGCCTCTACTTCGACAACCCGGTCATCACCGCCACGGCCGACAGCATGGAGCTCTTCTAGGCCTCCGGAGTGTTGGGCGGACCGACGTCACTGGCGCCTGTCCCCTTGAACATCCGGCCGCCGTCGGCGGTCAGTCGTAGGTAGTAGTCCGCGGAGCACGCCGTCCTCGTCGAGCGCGCGGATCCCCGAGCCGGCAGGTACGAAGGCGGACGTCTTCGCGGTCTTCACGACGTCCAGGCAGACGTCCAGAGGCCAGCGCGAGGGCCGCGAGGGGTCAAATCTCGACAAAGTCCTGCAAGAAGTCCACGGTTCCGGAACTCTTGACGGCGGGTCGGGCTGAACTTAGTTTGTTGGATCAACAGACAAAGTCCGGGAGAGGGTGCGCGATGGTGATCCGGGGTGTTGCCGCCGACCATGTCGCGCTGCGCCGGAACAACCTCTCGGTGGTACTGCGGCATGTGCACGAGCTCGGGCCGCGGTCGCGCGCCCGGATCGCGGAGGAGACCGGGCTGAACAAGGCGACGGTCAGCAGCCTGGTCGCCGAGCTCGTCGAACGTGGTCTGCTCCGCGAGGGCTCCGCCGACTCCAGCCGCGCGCTCGGCCGTCCGGGCCAGCTGGTCGAGCTCGACGGCACCGGCGTCTGCGGCGTCGGCGCCGAGATCAACGTCGACTATCTCGCCGTCGTCGCGCTCGACCTGGCCGGCAACGTCGTCCACGAGAAGCGCGTCCCGGTGGACGTCGCGCACCTCGGACCCGGTACGACGCTCGACCGGTTCGCCGAACTCGTACAGGAGGCCGTCCAGGCCGTGGACGCACGCGGCGGGCAACTGGCCGGCGTCACGCTCGCCGTACCGGGTCTGGTCGAAGGCGGGGCCGGCGAGCTGAAGCTGGCCCCGAACCTCGGCTGGAGCGAGCTGTCCGTCGCCAAGGAGATGCGCACGCGCCTCGGCGAACCGACGTACCCGCTGCACGTGGACAACGAGGCGAACCTGGCGACGATGGCGGCGTACGCCGAACTGCGCGAGACCGGCGAGCTGCACGACCTCGTACTGCTCACCGGTGCCGTCGGCGTCGGAGGCGGCGTCGTCTCCGGCGGCCACCTGCTCCGCGGCGCGCACGGGTACAGCGGCGAGGTCGGCCACATGCCGGTCGCGCCACCCGGGCAGGCCTGCGGCTGCGGCCGGACCGGCTGCTGGGAGACCGTCGTGGGACTGACCGCACTGTTGCGTAAGGCAACGGATCGCGACGACCCGGTCCGGGATCCGCGGCTGGACGTGGAGCAACGGCTGGCCGCGGTCGTCGAGCGCGCCGAAGCCGGGGACGCGCGTACCTTGTCCGCGCTGAAGGACGTCGGCACCTGGCTGGGGATCGGCGGCGCGATCCTGGTGAACATCCTGAACCCGGCCGTGCTCGTGCTCGGCGGGTACTTCGCCGTCCTCGGCCCGTGGCTGGAAGAGCCGCTGGAGAAGGCGCTGCGGGAGCGCGTGCTCGCACCGGACGGGGGCGGCTGCCGGGTCGTCCGGTCGGACCTGGGCTTCGGCGCAGCGGTCCGCGGCGGCGCGCAGATCTGTCTCGACCAAGTATTCGCCGACCCGACACAGCTAGGAGAGTCATGACGAACCTGGGCATCGGCCTGATCGGCTACGCGTTCATGGGCGCGGCCCATTCGCAGGCCTGGCGGAGCGCGCCGCGCTTCTTCGACCTGCCGCTGGAACCGGAGCTGAACGTCCTGTGCGGCCGCAACGCCGACGCCGTCCAGGCGGCCGCGACCAAGCTCGGCTGGAAGTCGACCGAGACCGACTGGCACAAGGTGCTCGAGCGCGACGACGTCCAACTGGTCGACGTCTGTACGCCGGGCGACAGCCACGCCGAGATCGCGATCGCCGCCCTGCAGGCGGGCAAGCACGTGCTGTGCGAGAAGCCGCTGGCGAACACCGTCGAGGAGGCCGAGGCGATGACCGCGGCAGCCGAAGCGGCGCGCGCACGGGGGATCCGGTCGATGGTTGGTTTCACCTACCGTCGGGTGCCGGCCATCGCGCTGGCCCGGCAGCTCGTTGCCGAAGGCAAGCTCGGGACGATCCGGCACGTCCGCGCGCAGTACCTGCAGGACTGGATCGCGGATCCGGAGGCGCCGCTGTCCTGGCGGCTGGACAAGGCCAAGGCCGGCTCCGGCGCGCTCGGTGACATCGGCGCGCACATCGTCGACCTGACGCAGTACATCACCGGCGACACGATCGGCGAGGTCAGCGCGCGGCTCGAGACCTTCGTCAAGGAGCGTCCGATCGCCGCCGAGCACTCGGGGCTGGCCGGTACGGCGGGCACCGAACGCGGACCGGTCACGGTCGACGACGCTGCGGTGTTCCTGGCGACGTTCCGCAGCGGCGCGCTCGGGGTGTTCGAGGCGACCCGGTTCGCGACCGGGCGGAAGAACGCGATCCGGATCGAGCTCAACGGCAGCCTCGGCAGTCTGGCGTTCGACTTCGAGGACATGAACCTGCTGCACTTCTACGACGCAACCGAAGACTCGAGGACGGCGGGCTTCCGCCGGATCCTCGCCACCGAACCCGACCACCCGTACGTCGGAGCGTGGTGGCCGCCGGGCCACCTGCTCGGCTACGAGCACGGGTTCACCCATCAGGCCGTCGACCTGGTCACCGCGATCGCCGGCAACACCGATCCGGCGCCGTCGTTCGCCGACGGACTGCAGGTCCAGCGCGTGCTGGCCGCGGTCGAGGCCAGTTCGACATCCCGTCAATGGCAGGAGATTCCAGCATGAACAGCTTTACCCCGACCAAGGACGACAAGTTCTCCTTCGGGCTGTGGACCGTCGGCTGGCAGGGCGTCGACGTCTTCGGTACGGCGGTCCGCCCGGCGATGGACCCGGTGCACGCCGTCGAGAAGCTCGCCGAGCTCGGCGCCGCCGCGGTGACGTTCCACGACGACGACGTCGTACCCGACGACAGCACCCGCGACCAGGTGCTCGAGCGCTTCAAGAAGTCGCTCGCCGAGACCGGCATGGGCGTCGAGATGATGACGACGAACCTGTTCAGCCACCCGGTCTTCAAGGACGGCGGCCTGACCGCGAACGACCGTCAGGTACGCCGGTACGCGCTCGCCAAGGTGCTGCGGAACGTCGACCTGGCAGCCGAGCTCGGCGCGACGACGTACGTGCTGTGGGGTGGCCGTGAGGGTGCGGAGTCCGGCGGCTCGAAGGACGTCCGGGCGGCGCTGGACCGCTACAAGGAGTCGATGGACATCCTGTGCGCGTACGTCCGGGAGCAGGGCTACGACCTGCGGTTCGCGATCGAGCCGAAGCCGAACGAGCCGCGCGGCGACATCCTGCTGCCGTCGATCGGGCACGCGATCGCGTTCATCCAGGACCTCGCCGACCCGGAGCTGGTCGGCATCAACCCCGAGGTCGGGCACGAGCAGATGGCGTCGTTGAACTACGCGCACGGGATCGCGCAGGCGTTGTGGCACGGGAAGCTGTACCACATCGACCTCAACGGGCAGCACGGTCCGCGCTTCGACCAGGACCTGCGATTCGGCGCCGGCAACCTGCGTGAGGCGTTCTGGACCGTGGACGTGCTGGATCAAGGGGGGTACGACGGCTACGTGCACTTCGACTACAAGCCGCCGCGGACCGAGGACGAGGACGGGGTCTGGGAGACCGCGCGTGCCTGCATGCGGAACTACCTGATCCTGCGGGCGAAGGCGCGGGCGTTCCGGGCCGACCCGGAGGTCGTGCAGGCGCTGGCGGACGCACGCGTCGCGGAGCTGTCCGAGCCGACCCTGGGCGAGGGCGAGTCGCTGGACGAGCTCCGCAACGCGACGTACGACCGGGAGGCGCTGGCCGATCGGGGTCTCGGCTTCGAGAAGCTGGATCAGTTGGCGATGGAGCACCTGCTGGGCGTGCGGTAACTACAGCTTGCCGAAGAAGGCGCGGAGGTCCTCGACGACGAGTTCGGGGACCTCCAGCGCCGCGAAGTGCCCACCGCGGTCGAACTCGGTGTAGTGCACGACGTCGAACTCGCGCTCGACCAGCTTGCGGACCGTGCTGTCGTTCGGGAAGACCGCGAGTCCGGTCGGTACGGCGCAGTGTTCGACCTGGGCGCCCCACGCGGACTGCGCCTCGCGGTAGAGCCTGGCTTGCGAGCCGGCGGTCCGCGTCAACCAGGTCAGCGTCACGGTGTCGAGGATCTGGTCGTTGCCGATGGCACCTTCGCGGTGGCCGTAGTCGTCGTACCACTCGAGGTTCCAGGCGAGCTGGCCGACGGGCGAGTCGAGCAGCGCATACGCGAGGGTCTGCGGGCGGGTGCCCTGGATCGCGGCGTACCCGGATCGCTCGTTCTGCCAGCGGTCCAGGCCGCCCAGCCGTTGCTGCTCCGCCTCGGTCAGCTCCTCGCCCTGCGGGAACACGAAGTACCCGTCGAGATGCAGGCCGATCACCCGGTCCGGTACGAGCCGTGCCAGGGCGGGGCCGATGCGGGCGCCCCAGTCGTACCCGTGAACGCCGTACCGCTCGAAGCCGAGCTGTTCCATCAACGTGATCCAGGCGCGCGCGATCCGGTCGACACCCCAGCCGCCCGTGGTCGTCACGCCGCTGAACCCGAAGCCGGGCATCGTCGGCACGACCACGGTGAACTCCTGGGCGAGCGCGTCGATCACCTCGAGGTAGTCCGACGCCGCGCCCGGCCAGCCGTGCAGCAGCAACAGCGGCGTACCCCAGCCGGCGAGCAGATAGTGCACGCGCTGCCCGTCGATCTCGGTGACATACTGTGGATACGTATTCACCCGCTTCTCGAAGCGGCGCCAGTCGTACGCCGTGCGCCAGTAGTCCGTCACTTCCCGCAGCCGTCCGAGCTCCACGCCGTACGACGATCCCGCGTCCGGCAGCTGATCCGGCCAACGCGCCGCGTCCAGCCGCTGCCGCAACTCGTCCAACTCCGCCTGCGGTACCTCTGCTCGAAACTCCATATCTACGACGCTAGAAGCAGTACCGGACAGCTGCTGGCCGCTACGCTCGATGGCATGAAGTATGTCGCACGCATCGTCGAGGTGCCGGAGCACGGCATCAAGCTGGAGCCGGTGGACGGGACCACGGTTCCGCAGCAGCCGACCGAGGTGAACCTGCTCGGCATGGCGATCGCACTCGCGCTGGGAGCCGCCGGTTATCGCCACCACGCGGAGCGGCGGGATCCGGAACTGCAGACGCTGGACGCGCTGATCGCGGGTGAGGCTGTGATGCCGTGGAAGCCGGGCGCTCCGGGGTACCTCGTCTGTGAGCTCGCCGACGGCCGGCCGGCCTGCGAGGTTCGGCCGAGCGCTGAGTGACTCGGCGTGACCTGGCCGGAGGCGCCGGCGTTGCCGCGGCCGCGCGTCCTGCGGCAGCGGTGGCTGGATCTGACCTTTGTCCATTGGGCTTTCGAGCCCGCGGACGTCGCGCACTTCTTCCCGCCGGGGACGCGGCCGGACACGTTCGAGGGGCGGACGTACGTCGGGCTGGTGCCGTTCCGGATGGTCGACACCGGGCTGCCGCGTGGCCCGGGTGTTCCGTACTTCGGGTCGTTCCTGGAGACGAACATCCGGCTGTACTCCGTCGACCAGACCGGCCGGCGGGGTGTCGTGTTCCTGAGCCTGGACGCGGACCGGCTGGCGGTGGTGGCCACGGCGCGGACGGTCTTCGGGCTGCCGTACCGCTGGGCGCGGATGTCGCACGAACGCCACGGCAACCACCACAGCTACAGCTCGGCCGTCCGCGGCTCCGGCGCCCGTGCGGCCGTCGGTGTCGACATGGGCGAACGCCTCCCGATCGGTCCGCTCGAAGACTTCCTGACCGCTCGTTGGGGGCTGCACGTCCACCGTGCCGGCCGCACCTGGTACCTCCCGAACGAGCACCCGCCGTGGATCCTGCACACCGCCCAGCTCACCACCTTGGACGCCGACGGCCTGCTGCGGTCGGTGGGGCTGGACCCGCCCGGTCGCGCGCCGGATCATGTCGCGTTCAGCGCGGGGGTTCCTGCGGAGTTCGCCGTACCATCAGCTCCTCCGTCTGCTGGATGATGAACCCGATACCGAGCTGACGTGCCCAGCGGTTCACCTCGGTCGCGAGGGCTGCCGAGCCGTCGATGTCACCCTCGTCGCGGAGCAGGATCGCGATGTGGACCTGCTGGGCGAGCGTGGGGCGCAGGTGCCCGTTCTGCTGCAGGAGCTCGGTCGATCGCTCCCACTGCTCTCTTGCGGGTAGTAGCTCCCCGGCCGCATGTGAGTGGTGTCCGAGGTGACGAAGAGCCTGCGCCATCGTCAACTCGTCGCCGCTCTTCTCGGCGAGCTCCAATGCTTGCCGGTAGTGCTCGATGGCTTCCGCGGGCTGCTCGTACACGTTGTCGGCGATCGCGCCGGCCCAGAAGTTCGCCGTACCGCGCCGGGCGTCGTCCGGGGCGTCCTTGATCAGCGTCAGCATCCGGTCGCGGAGGTCGCGGTCGCCCGAGTTGAAGAGCGCGTCCGCGTAGTCCTTGCGGAGCTTGAACATCGCGAGGTCCCAGGAGTCCTCGGGAACCGCTGCGAGCGCGGCCGTGGCGTGGTCGGACCGCTGGCCGAAGTCATGGTCGACGGCGACCGTGGCGCGGGCCAGGGCGAGGACCTGCTGCTCGGCGGGGTCGTCGGTCCGGGCGGCGGCGAGGAGGTCGGTGGCGGCGGCCCAGTGGCCGGCGAGCATCAGTTGGTTCGCCGCGGCGGTGACGGCGGTGGCTGGGAGGTGGCTCATGTCTCTACGGTATTTCGACATCGAAAGATTTGACAACTAACCTTCAGTCGCTGAAAAATTGTCCGGGTGAAGGACTTTGTGGATACGCACGTCGAGCTCTGGGCGGGCGAGCTGGCTGACCTCGACCGGGACGTCGAGGGGATCACGGTGCGCCTGCAGGTGGTGACGCGGTACCTCGAGCGGCGGCGGGAGGCGGTGCTGGCGACGTACGGACTGCAGCTGTGGGAGTTCAAGACGCTGCACATGCTGCGCCGCGGCGGCACGCCGTACCGTGCGACGCCGGGCCGGCTCGCGCGGCAACTGGGGATGTCACCGGCGGCGCTGACGAACCGGCTGGACGCGCTCGAGCGGCGCGGGTACGTCGAACGCACGCACGATCGCGACGACCGGCGCAAGGTGATGGCGACGCTGACCCGCGCCGGGAGCGAGCTGTGGGAGCGCGGCATCGGCGACATCCTGCGCGTCGAGAACGAGCTGATCCATCAGCTGCCGACGACTGAGCGTACCCAGCTGAACGACCTTCTCCGGCGGCTCGTGCTGGCGACCGAGGAGGATTCGTAGCCGAACGATGTCAAGTTCCGGCGGTCGGGTCCGACGTACCTGTGTAGGCGTCGAGAAAGGACGGACCGATGGAACCCCTCAACCTGATGGTGTCGCTGAGTCACTTCGCGAAGGACGGTCGCGAAAGCCAGCACGGGCTCGGTGAGCGCGCCGGTCGTGGGCGCCCTGCCGACGACACCGCGAAGCCGGCCGGCGGGCGCAGGATCTGGCGCTTCCGGTTCGTCGGCTGGCGCACGCTCAGCTCGTGATCACCACGCTCCGCTCCCGGCCAGCCTCGGCAAATCCGAACCGGTCGTACCAACGGACGAACTGCCAGACCTCAGTGCTCATGGTTGGGCCGGGCGGTAGAGGGCGTAGTGCATCGGGCCGTTGTGGGGGAGTTCCAGTTCGGCGATGACCGTGAAGCCGAAGGACTCGTAGAAGCCGACGTTTGCCGGATCCTGGGTTTCCACGAACGTGGGGGAGTGGGCTGCGTCCGCGACCGCCAGGCCGGGCTCGATGACCGCGTGGCCGAGGCCCTGGCGTTGGTGGTCGGGGTGGACGGCGGCGAGCGCGAGGAGCCAGGACGGGTGGCGGGGATGGAAGAGCGCGATCGCCTGCCCGTACTCCGCGGTGGGCCCGGCCCGGGATCCGGCGAGGTCCTGGAACGCGGCGGCATGCGGTGCGAACACCTCCGCGGGCATGTCCGGCGGGAACCAGATCGCAACCGCGCGCACGTCGTCGGTCACCCACACGCGGCCGTGCGGGATCCCGATCGCGCCGACGAACAGCCGGTGGTACTGCGTGAGCCGGTCGACGTACCCGTCCGGATCGAGGCACGCCCGGGTCATCGGGTAGTCGAGCAAGGCCTGCGTCAGCGTGTCGACCGCGGCGTCGACGTCCGCGTTCGTTGCCTCGCGCACCTTCATGACCGGAGCGCCGCCAGGATCAGGTCGGCGACCGCGCGCATGCCGGCGGCGTTCGGGTGGTACGGGACGAATCCGCCGAGGTTCGGCGGCAGCATCGTGAAGCGGGTCGTCCACGGCTCCGCGGATCCGATCGCGTGGTCGCGGCTGGCCTCGGAGGCGGCGATCAGGTCCGCACCGGTCGCGGCGGCCGCCTTCGCGAACGACGCCGCGAGTCCGTCGGCCATCATCGCGATGCTCGGGAGCTGTTCCTCGTTCAGCGGTACGTCGAGGCGCGGGCGGGTCGCCGGACCGACCAGGCTGAGGTAGTCGACGAGCAGGATCCGCGCCTCGGGCGAACGTTCGCGAGCACGCTCGACGACCGTGGTCAGCGAGTCGGTGACGGCCTGGTACGACGCGTCGTCCTTGAGGTAGCTGACCCGCGCCCGGATCCGGTTCGCGACCCGGCGGCCGAGGATCGTGGCGGGTCGGGCGATCGTGTTCAGGGAACTGCCGCGCAGGAAGGTACCGACGTACTCGAGGTCGTTGCCGCCGCAGGTGATGGTGATCAGCGCGGTGTCGGCGGTGAGCGCGTCGAGCTGGGGCGGTGCGTCGTCCTGGCGGGTGTCGAGGAGGTGCGCGGTGGTGGCGCCGGAGTACGACACGTCGACGAGGTCGAGGCCGAGCTCGGACGCGACCAAATGCGCGTAGTTGTTGCCCGAACGACCCGCGGGCGGATCTACGATCGGGCTGATCCCCGGTCCGGCCGCGAACGAGCTGCCGAGTGCGACGTACCGACTGCCGGATGCGATCACCGCACCACGATAGACGACCTGCCACGGACTGGACGGGACACCGCATGTCCACTCGGGGAGCGCTTGCCACCGTGGCCTGTACGTACTTCCGGCCGGCGGCCCGTTGTCCGAGGACGCTCCGAACCTGGGATGCCCGTTCCAGTAGCCTGCCGCCGTGACTGACGACGCCTTCGGTACGACGGGAATCCGCGAACGGGTACTGGCGGGATGGGCGGCCGCGCCCGTGCGCTTCCGCGAGGACGCGAACGCCGAGGAGGAACTGGCCCTCGGCGGGTACGCCGACCGAATCGTCGTCGAACTCGCCCAGAACGCCGCCGACGCCGCGGCCCGCGCCGGCGTCCCCGGACGGGTCCTCTACGAACTCCGCAACAACACCCTCGTCGTCGCGAACACCGGCGCCCCCCTGGACCCCGAGGGAATCCAATCCCTCGCAACCCTCCGAGCCTCCGCCAAACACCCCACCCCGGAAACCCAGGTTGGGGAGGATTTCCCTCCCGCATCGGGCAGTAATCCTCCCCAAGCCCGGGCTACGCGCGGTGCGGCTAGTGCGGTTGGTGCGGTTGGTGTGGCCGACATCGGCGGAGCTGGCGGTACGGCCGGTGCCGGTGTTGGGGTGGTTGGGCGGTTTGGGGTGGGGTTTTCGGCTGTGCTTGGCGTGACGGACGAGCCGGTTGTGCTGTCTCGTACGGGTGGGGTGCGGTTCTCGAAGGCCGACACCGCCGGGGCGATCGCCGCGCTGGGATCGGCCGGCCTCGACACCGAACTCCGCCGCCGTGACGGGCACGTACCTGTCCTCCGGCTGCCGTTCTCCGCGGAAGGCGAGCCCCCGGTGGGGTACGACACGGCAGTCATCCTGCCGCTCCGCGACGAGGCTGCGGTCGCGCTCGTACGCCGCCTGCTCGCAGAAGCCGACGACACCCTCCTCCTCGCCCTCCCCGGCCTCGAACGCATCGAGATCGAAACCGAAGACACCCACCAGGTCCTCGAGAACGCCGACACCCGCTGGCACATCCACCGCACCGGCGGCGTCTTCACCCGCACCGAACGCGAACACCTCCTCGCCGACCGCCCCACCGAAGAACGCACCCGCCCAACCTGGTCGGTGGTATGGGCCCTCCCAAGCACAACCGCACCATCAGGTCACGCCCGCGAACACCAGCCGCCCCGCCCGCATCAGTCCAAGGCGAAGGAACCGGTCACCGACGCGAACTCCCACGGCGGTCCAGAGGCGGAGCCCGACCTGTTGTCGCCCAAGGACCCCACGAGGTTCGACCCGGTGGTTGTTCATGCGCCTACTCCGACGGATGAACCGCTGTCGCTGCCGGCGTTGCTCTTGGCAACGTTCCCGTTGGATTCGACGCGGCGGCATGTGGCGAAGGGGCCGCTGACGGAGCGGCTTGTGCGGGAGGCGGCGACGGCGTACGGGGAGCTGTTGCTGCGGCGGTTCGACGACGGGGACGACGTACTGCGGCTGGTACCCACCGGTCTCGCGGCGGGGACGGTGGACCGGATGCTGCGGGACGCCATCCGGGTGGTGCTGCCCGGCGTACCGCTCCTGCGGGCCGTCGACGGATCGGTCGTCCGCCCGCGCGACGCCGTCGTGGTGGAAGGTGCTGACGAGCCGTTCGCCGAGGTCCTGGCACCTCTCGTACCGGGGCTGATCCACGCCCGCCGCGAAGACCGGCAGGCGCTGGATGCCCTGCAGGTACGGCGACTTGAGCTCTCCGAGGTGGTCGACCAACTCGGGGGAGAGGAACCGCCGAGCTGGTGGCGCAACCTCTACACCTCCCTCGCGACGATGGTCACCGACCCGCTCGTCCGAGAGTCCCTCGGCACCCTCCCCGTCCCCCTCGCCGACGGTCGCCTGGTACGCGGCGCCCGCGGCCTCCTCCTCCCCGGCCCCGAAATCCCGCTCACGACCCTCGAAGCCTTCAGCCAGTACGGCGTCCGCGTCGTCCACCCCGACGCCGTATCCCCAACCCTGGAACGCCTAGGCGCCACCCCCGCCACCGCCCGCTCCCTCCTCGAAGCCCCCGCCATCCGCACCGCAATCGACCAGGCGGCCGAACACCGCGACACAATCGCCCACGCCGGTGAGGGGGAGGCGTTCGCCGCTCGTGGGGCCGAGGAGGCGTTCGCTCTCGACGGGGCCGAGGACGCGTTCGCGCATGCCGAGGGGCCCGATGCGATTGCGCACGCCGTGCTGGCTTTGGTTGCTGCTGATCCGGGTCAGGCGGAGGGGCTTTGGTGGTTGTCGGATCTGGTGTTGCGGGATGTGAATGGTGAGTTCGTACCTGCGAATGCCTTGGTGATAAGGGGATCCGCCGCCCACGCGATCCTCGACCCGGAGGAGGTCTCCCCGGTCGCGGATGACCTGCTCGAGCGCTACGGCCAGCCCGCGCTGCAGGCTGTCGGTGTGCTCGCGACCCTCGGCACCGTCGCCGCCTCCGAGGTCGCGCTCGATCAACTGCCGGAAATGCTGCTGGACCTCGACCGCATCGAGGACTGGGCGTACGACGTGGCACCCGGCGGATCGCCGTACGGCGCGACGGTCGGCGAGCTCGAAGCGATTCGGGACCTCGACTGGATCACCGACGACAGCTGGCCGAAAGCCCTGGAAATCCTGGGATCCGACCCGGAGTTGCGGCGCGCGCTCGTCACCCAGGTGCGGGTCGTCGGACCGGACGACCGCCCGCTCGGCGTACCGTCGTACTCCGCCTGGTGGATCCGTGAGCACGTGCTCACGGACAACGGTGAACCCCTCGCCGGCCGTGCCGACCCCGACGCCGAACCGATCCTCGCGACCTTCCTCGACGAAGCACCGGACTGGACCGCAGCCCTCGACCCAGAGGTGAGGACCGCGGTCGGCCTGGTCCGCGACGTCGGCGACCTGGACGCCGACGGCCTCGCGCTCGTCCTCGAGAGACTCGCCGACCCGGACCGGGACCTCGACGAGGCAGCGATCCTCCGCCTCTGGACCCGCCTCGGCACGCTCGCGCTGTTCCCCGGCGACGCGCCCGCCCAGGTCCGCGTCCTCGACCCCGCCGGCGGCACCCGCGTAACGGACGCCGAGCACGCGGTCGTCGTCGACGGCCCGATGTGGGTGCAGCGCGACGACCTCGGCGGCTTCGTGATCGGCTCCGGCGCGGCCGCGGACGGGCTCAGCGACCTGTTCGACGTACCGCTCGCCCAGGAAGTTGCCGAAGGCAAGATCGACGGCGACGGTACGGCGGCCGACGTACCGCCGATCGTCCGCGAGCTGGTCCCCGAGGTGCCGGCCACCTGGTGGGAGCACGAGGAGCTGACCGTGGACGGCGTCGAGGTCTCGTGGTGGGTGGACGCCGACGGCGGCCCGCACGCGGCCACCTTCGACGGGCTCGCGAAGGCGCTCGCCTGGGCGGCCGGGCGCTGGGACCGGCGGCATGTGATCCGCGCGGTTCTCAACGAACCGGACCGTTCCGCCGAACTTCTCGTGGACGCAGTCTTCGACTGACCGGAACCGGCTGCCCGACACGCCGCGTGACCGCCGTTGGAAGCGTTTCCGCCTAGAGGCGTCACCCAGAGCGAGCAACGTTGTCAAAGGTTGGTATATCGACTGATCTGCGGATATGACGTTGCGGTTCCAACGTGGCAGCGAACTCTTGTCAACGTTGTCAACGCTACTTATAGTCCGTGGCACCTCTCGGTCGGTCATCCGCCAATCCACGCAACGTAAACGGAGGTGACATTCATCATGAATGACGCGCCGCGCCCGCAGTTCGAAGACGTCGAAGATGTCGTCCGGTACCAGTTGTCCCGCCGCGGCATGATCGGAGCTGGAGCCGCGGCCGCGATGACCGCCTTCCTGGCCGCTTGCTCCGGCGGCGGCTCGTACTCCGACAAGCCGGCAGGAGCCAACAACAAGCCCAGCGCCACCAAGTCGATCCAGATCGGCAAGGCCAACATCCCGGTCCCGCGCGACCAGACCGTGATCGTCGGCCAGGTCGAGTACACCGTTTTCGACAGCTTCAACGGGATGATTCCGAACGGGTCGCCCTCGGGCGCCGGCGTGGAGCTCAGCACCGAGCCGCTGTTCTTCCTCAGCTTCGCCACCGGCAAGCTGACGCCGTGGCTGGCGACGGAGTACAAGTACAACGACGCCTTCACCGAGCTGACCCTGAAGTTCGACCCGAAGGCGCACTGGAACGACGGCCAGCCGCTCGGGGCGAACGACTTCAAGTTCACGGTCATGCTGCTGAAGGACCGCCCGGACCTCTTCGGCGGCGGCGGGGACCTCAAGGAGTTCGTGAAGTCCATCGCCGTTCCGGACCCGCAGACCGCGGTGGTCACCTTCCTGAAGCCGGCGCCGCGCTTCCACTACAACTTCATCGCTGCGATCTCCGGTGCGCCGAACAACATCATGCCCGAGCACATCTGGAAGTCGCAGGACCCGACGAAGTATAAGGACAACCCGCCGGTCCGCTCCGGCCCGTACAAGCTGAAGACGGCGATCCGGAACCAGAAGATGTTCGTCTGGGAGAAGGACCCGAACTACTGGAACAAGGACAAGCTCGACGTCAAGCCGCAGTACGTCGTGTTCCAGAGCACGTCGAAGCAGCTCGACCAGGCGTCGCTGGCGTTCGAGCGGGCCGAGTTCGACGTCGGCTCGGTCGACGAGCAGCACGCCAAGCAGCTGCGGAACACCGGCTACCCGAACCTCGTGACGACGCAGTTCCACGACCCGAACCCGCGGGTCTTCTGGCTGAACTGCGACCCGGCGCGCGGTGTGATGTCGGACCCGAAGATGCGCTGGGCGATCAACTACTGCATTGACCGGGAGAAGATCGGCAACTCGATCTGGCCGGTGAAGGTACCGCCCGCGCAGTACCCGTGGGCGGACTACCCGACCAACGACAAGTGGAAGAACGACGATCTCGCGAACAAGTACAAGTTCGAGTTCAGCCCGGACAAGGCGACCCAGCTGCTGGACGAGATCGCGCCGAAGAACGCGGCCGGCAATCGGACGTACAAGGGCAAGGAGATCAACCTCGAGATCATCACGGTCTCGCCGGTCGACGGCCCGGAGTACGCGATCGCCAACCTGCTGAAGACCGAGCTCGGGAAGGTCGGCGTACCGGCCACCCTGCGCAGCCTGGCCGGTAGCGTGCACGACGACAAGTTCCAGCGCGGCGAGTACGACATCGACTCGAACTGGGCCGGCTTCGCGATCGACCCGGTGCAGCTGTACACCGACTGGACCAGCGACAAGTACCAGCCGATCGGCAAGAACGCCGCGCAGAAGAACAAGATGCGATTCCGCGACCCCGACTTCGACAAGATCGTCGAACAGCTGGGCGTGCTCAACCCGGATTCGCCCGAGGCCAAGCCGCTGCTCGACAAGGCGCTGGAGATCTACTTCCAGCAGCTGCCGTTGCTCGCGTCGATCCAGACCGGCTACCCGTCGTACTTCAACACGGCGTTCTGGAAGGACTGGCCGACCGACGACAACCTGTACGAGGTGCCGCTGAACTGGTGGCCGCACTTCATCTTCGTGCTCGGCAAGATCAGCGCCACCGGGCAGAAGGGACCGGCGTGAGGGCGGATGCGCCGCCGGTAGTAGCTGTGGACAAGAGCCAGGACGCCGCGTCCCCGTCCGGGGTGCGGGCCTGGCTGTCGCGGCATCCGCTGGCGGCGTACGCGATCCGCAGGTTCGGGCTCTATCTGGTGGAGCTGTGGGGCGCGCTGACCATCGCGTTCTTCTTCTTCCGCCTGATGCCTGGTGACCCGATCCAGACGCTGATCCAGACGCTGCAACAGAACTACGTCTACAACGCGCAGGCCAGTACCGAGCTGATCGCCCGGTACAAGCACGAGTTCGGGCTCGACGGGAACCTGCTGACCCAGTACTTCAAGTACATGGAGAAGCTGATCCTGCACGGCGACCTCGGGCCGAGCCTGATCAACTACCCGACGCCGGCGCAGACCGTGATCCTGCGGTCGTTGCCCTGGACAATCGGTCTGCTCGGCATCTCCGCCGTCCTGGCCTGGATCCTCGGCATGATCATCGGCGCGATCGCCGGCTGGCGGCGCGGCAAGCTCGGCTCCGCGATCGCCACCAACCTGTCGATCGCGCTGTCGCACGTGCCGTACTTCTTCGTCGCGCTGATCCTGGTGTACGTCTTCGCGTACTCGATGGGCCTGTTGCCTGCGAGATCGGCGTACGACTCGAACATCAATCCGGGGATCAGTCTGGCGTTCATCGGCAGTGTGCTGAAGTACGGGCTGCTCCCGGGGTTGTCGATCGTGATCATCGGGACGTTCAGCTGGATCCTGTCCACCCGGATGCTGATGATCCCCATTCTCGGCGAGGACTACCTGGTGTACGCCGAGGCGAAGGGCCTGAAGGGTTCCCGGATCCTGACCCGGTACGCGCTGCGGAACTGCTACCTGCCGCAGATCACCGCGTTCGGCATCTCGCTGGGCTTCATCTTCAACGGGAACGTGCTGGTCGAGCAGCTGTTCAACTACCCGGGTCTCGGGACCACGCTGGTGACCGCGATCCAGCAGCTCGACTTCAACACGATCCTCGGGGTCACCGACATCGCGATCTTCTCGGTGCTGACCGCCGTCCTGCTCCTCGACCTCCTGCTCCCGCTGCTCGACCCGCGGGTCAAGTACTGGAAGTGATGACGATGAGACTTCTGACCGCGGTACTGCGAACGATCCGGCACAGCCGGCGGCTGGCGATCGGACTGATCATCCTCGGCGTGCTGATCCTGCTCGCGCTGTTCAGCCCGTTGATCGCGAAGGCGATCGGCGGCGGCCAGGACCCGATCGAGCTGGCGGCGTACGACAGGTGGCTGGTGCCGGGACCGAAGCACCTGCTCGGCACCGACCAGTTCGGCCGGGACGTGTTCGCGATGGTGGTGAAGGCGCTCGCGGTGTCCCTGCAGATCGGGGCGATCGCCGGCGTGATCTCGACCGTCGTGGGCGTGATCGTGGCGTTCGTCGCCGGGTACAAGGGCGGCTGGATCGACGGGATCCTGTCCACGTTCACCGGGATCCTGTTGGTCATCCCCACGTTCCCGTTGCTGATCGCGCTGTCGGCGTACGCGAAGAACGTCAGCCTCTTCCAGGTCGGCGTGATGATCTCGATCTTCTCCTGGCCGTTTGCGGCGAAGACGATCCGCTCCCAGGTGCTCTCGCTGAGAACGCGGCCGTACGTCGACCTGGCGCGGGTCGGCAAGGCCCGCGACATCGAGATCATCGTCACCGAGCTGCTGCCGAACCTGCTGCCGTTCATCGGGGTCGGGTTCGCGTCGTCGGCGCTCGGCGCGATCTTCGGACTGGTCGGTCTGGAGATCATCGGTCTCGGGCCGGGCGGTGTGATCGACCTGGGCCAGATCATCTTCAACGCGATCGGCACCGGGGCGCTGACCCTCGGGGCGTGGCCGATGTTCGTGGTCCCGATCGGGTTGCTGACGCTGCTGTTCGCGGCGCTGAACATGGTGAACATCGGCCTCGAAGAGGTCTACAACCCGCGACTGAGGGGAGTGGCCGGTGAATAACGTGCTGGAAGTGAAGGGACTGGAGGTCGTCTACTCCACCAACCGCGGCGACGTGAAGGCGGTCCGTGGTATCGACCTCGACGTCCACCGCGGCGAGATCCTCGGGATCGCCGGGGAGTCGGGCAGCGGGAAGAGCACGCTCGCGGTCGCGCTGCTGCGGCTGCTGAAGGCGCCGGGCAAGGTGACCGGCGGCTCGGTGATGTTCCACCCGGCCGGGCACTCGCCGGTGGACCTGCTGAAGGTGCACGGCGAGCAGCTGCGGGTACTGCGCTGGAGCGCGCTCTCGTACCTCCCGCAGGGCTCGATGAGTTCGCTGAACCCGGTGATGCGCGTCCAGGACCAGTTCAAGGACGTGATCCTGGAACACGCACCGAGCCGCAAGGAGTCGCTCGGCGAGCTGATCCCGCGGCTGCTCGAACAGGTCGGCCTGGAAGCACGCGTCGGCCGGATGTACCCGCACGAGCTGTCCGGCGGGATGAAGCAGCGGGTGCTGATGGCGATCGCGGTCGCGCTCGAGCCGGACCTGGTGATCGCGGACGAGCCGACCACCGCGCTGGACGTGACCATCCAGCGGGTGATCCTGCAGTCGCTGGCCGATCTGCGCACCGACTTCGGCGTGACGCTGATGGTGATCTCGCACGACATGGGCGTGCACGCGCAGCTGGCCGACCGGGTCGCGGTGATGTACGAAGGCCAGCTGGTCGAGGTCGGCGACGTACGGCAGGTGTTCAAGGATCCGCAGGATCCCTACACCCGGCAGCTGATCGACTCGATCCCGCAGGTCGGAAGGAGGGCATCGTGAAGTCGGAACTCGAACTTCGGGGCGTCGAGCAACGATTCCACGCCCGGGACGTGGCCGGCGGCTACCTGACCGCGGTCGACGACGTCAGCTTCACGCTGGCCGCCTCGCCGCCGCAGATCGTCAGCCTGGTCGGCCAGAGCGGCAGCGGGAAGAGCACGATCGCGCGGAACGTGCTCGGCCTGCAGAAGCCCACCGCCGGATCGGTGCTGTACGGCGGCAAGGACATCTTCAAGCTGACCCGGGCCGAGTACGACGAGTACCGACGCGACGTCCAGCCCGTGTTCCAGGATCCGTACGCGATCTTCAACCCGTTCTACCGGGTCGATCGGGTGCTCTGGAAGGCGGTGAAGAAGTTCAAGCTGGCCTCCACCCGGGCGGCCGGCCTGGAGCTGATCGAGGAGTCCCTGCGCGCGGTCCGGCTGGAGCCGGAGAACGTGCTCGGCCGGTACCCGCACCAGCTGTCCGGCGGCCAGCGGCAACGCATCATGCTGGCCCGCGTACACATGCTGAAGCCGTCGTTCATCATCGCCGACGAACCGGTGTCGATGCTTGACGCCCAGGTCCGCAAGCACTTCCTGGACATCCTGCTGGACTTCCAGCGCGAGCACGGGATGACCACGCTGTTCATCACCCACGACCTGTCCACCGTGTACTACCTCGGCGGCGAGGTGATGGTCATCACCAAAGGCCAGATCGTCGAACGCGGCCTGGTGTCGACCGTGATGCACGAGCCGTCGCACCCGTACACCCGGCTGCTGCTCGACTCCATCCCCCAACCCGACCCCGACCAGCGCTGGACCACCCGCATCGCCGTCGACGAGCTCGACCACCTCGACGACAAGACCCCCGGCGACACCACCGCCCCGGAGGCGCCGATCCTCTGACGTTTGAGGGGTTAACCCGCCGCGTTGTCCCTTAACCCATCGCATGCAGCGGGTTAAGGGACAACCTGCGGGGTTAACCCCGCTTCGGGTCGTGGGTCAGACGGTCCTGATGGCTGGGTCGCTGACGCCGGGAGTGCCGGTTTCGACGTGGCCGGCGAAGCGGCGGAGGTACGTCGGGTCTGCGGTGGTGGTGACGGAGACGTCGTACCAGTGGCTGGTGGTGGCGATCTTGTGGGTGGTGGTGCCCTTGCGGACGTCGAGCGTCTTCGTGGTTCCGGTGTACGCGTTGGTGATGGTGACGCGGCGGGCCGTGTCGGAGGTGAAGGTGAGGACGACGGTGCCGGAGTTCGGCTTCTCGCGGGCGGTGATCTCCAGGGCGGTCGCGGGCTTGCCCTTGAAGGTGCGGAGGAAGCCGTTCGGGCCGTGAACGGTGAGGTCGGTGACGCCGGCCGAGTAGACCGGGTTCCAGCTGTCGGCGACGGTCTTGCCGGCCTCGGTGGTGTACGTCCACGGGCCGTCGGTGCGGTTCGCGGACGTGATCAGGAACTGGGCGCCGGCGTGCGGCCCGGAGCTGAAGCTCAGCTTGTACTTGCTGTCGGCAACGGCTCCGTCGACGACCGGTGCGTAGGGCAACGGACGGGTGAGTCGCCGGCCGCGTTCCTGCGCCGGGAGCTGACCGACCGCGGGCGGCGTCGGCACGTAGTCCGGGTGCCGCTTGTTGTCCGGCGGCTGGTACGCGCTGGTGCCCGGGAGCTCCGCCGGCCGGGTGGCCGACGTACCGAAGTCGAACGCGGACGTCAGGTCGCCGCAGATCGCCCGCCGCCACGGCGAGATGTTCGGCTCGTGGACGCCGAACCGGCTCTCCATGAAGCGGATGATCGACGTGTGGTCGAAGACCTCCGAGCAGGTGTAGCCGCCGGTGCTCCACGGCGACACCACGAGCATCGGGACCCGCTGGCCGAGACCGTACGGACCGTGCGCGGCCTTAGCGCCGGTGTACAGGTCCGGCCCGGTGTCGATTGTCGACAATCCCTGGTTCGCGTCCATCGGCGGGTACGGCGGTACGACGTGGTCGAAGAAGCCGTCGTTCTCGTCGTACGTGATGAACAGCGCGGTCTTGCTCCACACCTCGGGGTTCGCGGTCAGTGCGTCGAGGACCTGGGAGATGTACCAGGCGCCGTAGTTGGCCGGCCAGTTCGGGTGCTCGGTGAACGCCTCGGGCGCGGCGACCCAGGAGATCTTCGGCAGGCGATTCGCCTTCACGTCGGCGGCGAGCTGGGCGAACAGGCTGTCGCCGGCCTTCGCGTTCGTACCGGTGCGAGCCTTGTCGTACAAGGGGTTCCCGGGCTGCGCGGTGCGGTAGTTGTTGAAGTAGAGCAACGAGTTGTCGCCGTAGTTCCCGCGGTACGCGTCGTTGATCCAGCCCCACCCGTGATCGCCGTCCAGGCCGTCACCGATGTCCTGGTAGACCTTCCACGACACACCGGCCCGCTCGAGCCGCTCCGGGTACGTCGTCCACCCGTAGCCGGCCTCGTCGTTGCCGAGCACCGGACCACCGCCGGTACCGTCGTTGCCGGTGTATCCGGTCCACATGTAGTACCGGTTCGGGTCGGTCGAGCCCATGAACGAGCAGTGGTACGCGTCGCAGAGCGTGAACTTGTCCGCGAGCGCGTAGTGAAACGGGATGTCCTCGCGGGTCAGGTACGCCATCGTGGTCGGCGTCTTCGCCGGGATCCACTGGTCGTACCGGCCGTTGTTGTGCGCGAGGTGCGCGTCCGGCCAGCTGTGCGCGAGGTCCTGGATGAACTGCAGCCCGAGGTTGTCCGCCTCCGGCCGGAACGGCAGGATCTCCTTGCCGAGCGCGTTTTTCTGGTAGAACGTCGGCTTGCCGCTGGGCAGCGTCACCGGCCGCGGATCGCCGTACCCGCGAACGCCGTTCAGCGTGCCGAAGTAGTGGTCGAACGAGCGGTTCTCCTGCATCAGTACGACGATGTGCTCGACGTCCTGAACGGTGCCGAACCGGCGGTGCGCGGGGATCGCGGCGGCCTGCTCGATGCTGTTGGCCATCGCGGCACTGTCCATGATTGCTGTCATGGCGGCCGACGCACCGGCCAACTGCAGAAACCTCCGACGATTGATGTCTGGCATGCAAAGCCTCCTGACGGGCGGTGGGGCGGATGGAGTCTGAAACACCAGCACTGCGTCGCAGGCACCCTAATCTGAACGATTCACTGACGGAAGGTGAACTCTGCTGTCCATGGCAGGTCACTTTCAAACGATTCTGAGCACAACCTGGTGGCTCACTACCGAGCGACCTCGGTTTCGGATGTTCAGCTGTCGGTGTGCAGGCGGCCGTGGAGGTGCCAGTCGTGCCACCCGTCGGCGTGCTTGATCGCCTGCCGCAGCGTTCCCTCCAGCCGGAATCCGGTGCGTTCGGCGACCCGGCAGGACGCGGTGTTCGCGGTGGAGTGGTGGACGTTCAGCCGGTTGAACCCGATCGGCCCGAAAGCCCAGGCGGACAGGGCGTCCACCGACCTCGCGGCGACCGCCCGGCCCCGGGCATCCGGGGTCACCCAGTAGGACAGCGAGGCGGAACCCTCGGCTAGCGAAATGTTGCGCAGTCCGACCTGCCCGAGCGGCTGGTCGTCTCCGTCGACAACCGCCCAGCTCGCCGCTGTCTCATCGTCCCAGCGATCGGCCCATTGCGTGACCCAATCACCAGCCTCATCCAGACTGTCGAGCCCCCGAACGTGCCACCGCTGGATGTCGGGACAGTCAAACGCCGTCCACACCGCCGCAGCGTCGCTCCTCCGCCACGGCCGCAGAGTCAGGCCGTCGCTCACGAGACGCGGCTGCGCGATCTCCCGCAAGACTCCCCGAGCCAGAGCCGGATCAACGAGCAGAGGCATACGGAGATGCTAGCGCTGCATCACAGTGGAGCGGGCACGCAATCGCCGCGCCGGCCCGGGCCGATCCTCGGCATCGCCCGGCGGCATCGCCCGGCGGCGTCGACCGGCGGCGTCGACCTACGGCGTCGACCGGCGGCGTCGACCCTCCGCGTCGACCCTCCGCATCCTCGTCGGTCCAGCGTCGCGAATCCGACCTCGTTGAACGCCCTGATCACCTCCCGCACCGCCTGCTGCTCCACAGCGAACATCTCCGCCCCCCGCCCTTCGCCGACCTGCGCCAGCTTCTGCGCAGCCTCAGGATTCAGCTCACGAACGGAAAGCTCCGGTTTCCGCGACAGGCCCGAGCCTCGAGGGAACCCGACGACCGGTGGTGCGGAAGAAGCTCTGCCGCATCACGAAGTCCAGCCCGGGCTGACCGGGCTGGCCGATCAGCTGGCAGAACACCAATACCTGGAAGCACGCACGGGACCCGGAGTTCGCGGTACGGAAGGACCCTCGTTCTGTACGACCACCCAGCGGACGACTGGCTGATCTGCGTCGATGCTGAGCCTGCAGCCGCTTCCGGGGAAGAGCCGGTACCCGGCTCGGCAGGCCGAAGCGGCGGCGTGCCACCTACAACCGCACCGGCGGAGTCCACCACATCTTCGCCGTGCTTGACCCGGCATCCGGGCAGATGCTTTACCGCATCCGCATCCGCATCCGCATCCGTGACCGGCAACGCGGCCGCAGTTCCTCGCCTTCCTGCGCCAGTTCACAGCCCTGTGCAGCGCCGACGGCAGCGACTACCCCGATCACGGGACCCAAGGCACCGCCATCGGCGCCCAGATCCGCTCGCGCAACCAGCGAGCCCATCCCAACGGCACTTCGCCATCGGCTCCAAATCCGCCGACCCGACTACCTCGCCTGCGCAGCTTGACGCGGCACGAAACGACCGACTCCACAGGATGCGGGTGTCAACGGATCAGGGCGTGGTCAGAGAAGGGCGGCGGCGAAGTGCTCGTAGTGGGCGCTCCACCAGCGACGCCGGCGGTCGTACTTCTCGATACCTCCCGTCCGGTTCATTGTCGCGACGGTCTCCGGGTCGCCCGCAGCGATACTTCGCCGCGCGGCTGCCTCGATGCGGGCGAGGGCATCGTTCATGGCGGCAAGCAACTCCACCCGGCCGTCCCGGTCCAG